>JAVZNT010000006.1:0-42179 GCA_038882655.1 Bathyarchaeia archaeon
ATATGACACAGGATTGTTTTGTTCTGCCGCTGCTATCCAAATTTACAAAAAACCAGTTTGGGCAATTTGCAGTCCATTTTCCATCTCTAAATAGGTTTAGTTGTTTTGATGTGTTAGCAATAAAATCCGGATATTTTTCTTTTATTTTTAATAACTTATCGATGGTATTATTTCTTAGTTTTCCATAAGGCAACCATAATTGATCATTGTAAGAGAAAGGTGTATGAAATTGAAATGTGAAAGCTCTGGCGAAACTGTACCATTCATCGACAACATCTTCGACGCATCCATAGTTTAAACTGTTTATCGTCATGTTAATGACCACGTTCACTTCTGGATGGTCGAGAACGTTTTGTTTCACCTTACTGTATATTTTCATACCTCTGATTGCGTCGTGGATACTTTCTGTTCCATCTATTGAAATGAAATATCCTGCACCAAAATCGGCTAATGGCATCGTCCCATTTGTCACTATAGTAACATAGCGCCATTTCATCTCGCTGATAATGGCCTCAATAACGTCTGGTCTAAGAAGTGGTTCGCCACCTGTTAGACTAATGGACATTACATCGTTTTTTATGAATTTTTCCCTTACGACATTTCTCCATTCATCAACACTTAATTCTTTGCGAAGCGTCCTATTCAGCCACCAGTAACAATGTTTACATTTTAGATTGCAAAAATTTGTGATGTCGGCAGAACCAAATATGGGCAATTTTTTCTTTAAACATTTTATTTGAATTATTTTATAAGCAACTTTTGTAACGCCAACTAGTTTTTTCAAGTTAGAAGACACGCGCATGACTAATTATTTTATTTGCCCTTTTTATTTTAGAATTTCTGGTAAATGTTTTTCAATGAGTATATTTACCTTCTCTTCTGTTTCTTACCACCACGAGCTCTTCTAGTTTGATGCCCCCTCGCTTTGTCACGGCGAGCACTCTCTTTGGCTTTTCTACGGGAATCCTGTTCTCTACTCATGCGTCTTCATCTCTCCCAAATATTAACAGCACCCCTTCTAAAAACCCTTCTGTTAAAAATACAAGTCTGCTTTTTCCTACTCGTATCAAATTACATTAATGGTTCGGCATAGGCGCCGGGGAGGGGATTCGAACCCCTACGAGCCCGAAGGCCCACTGGCTTCCTTGTCAAAGCCCCATTTCTAAACGGATTAGACGGATCTCGAGGCCAGCGCGTTAACCACTCCGCCACCCCGGCCCCTCACAAGTTAAAGGGTGCCAGATTCTAAAAGGGTTATGCCCTTATAAGCGATGGGAAAAGCCACTGCTTACCTTTAGCTTTCTTCTTTTCATCCCAATCGTGCAGAATTTTTACTGCCTTGTTGGCAACTTTTATGGCGTTTTCCTCACCCTCGCCCGGCTTGAATTCTCCTGTGCACCTATTAGCGTATACTGCGCAGACTGCCCCAGCCCTTAGGCCGTAAAGGTTTGCAAGTGTGTAGAGCGTGGCGATCTCCATTTCGAAGTTGAGCACCCCGGCCTCTTGCAAAATTTGGAGCATATTGGCTGTTTTGGTTTTTGTTGGGCGGTTCTGTCCAGCGTAAAAGTCTGATGTTGTGGCGGTTACGCCTACGTGGTAATTATTTATGCCGAGGCTTTCAGCCGCCTCAATTAAAGATAACAAAACTTCATAGTTGGCTGCGGCGGGGTATTCTGGCATAATGTAACAGTTGCTTGTTCCATCAAGGCGAACAGCAGCCGATGAAATAACAAGGTCACCGCAACCTATGCCCTTTTGAATGGCGCCAGAGCTCCCCACACGTATAAAAGTGTGGGCACCTATAGCTGAAGCCTCATTAACAACTATCGCCATACACGCTGGCCCAATACCACTTGAAATAGCCGATATTGGAACACCTTTGTATTCGCCTGTGAAGCTTCGGAACTCCCTGCGGCATGAAATCTCTCTGGCTGAATCCCAAAGTTTTGCTATTTTTGGAACACGGTCTGGGTCGCCTGGAACAAGTAGATACTCTGACAAGTCGCCTTTTCTGCATGCTATGTGGTACTGCTTGCCGCTGGTCGAGGTTTGGTGCACCTTTTCACCTCTCAATTTGTAGTTTCTTTGGCATAGCCAAGTCCGCGACGTCAACGCTGTGCTCATATATTTGGTGCAAAGTTGAAACCGCAGCTAAAAGGTGAGGCATCACTTCAAGGCTTTGCCCCTTAGCACTTTTTTCGATAGCCACTAAGGCCTTTTCTACCTCCTCCCTCATGTTTCGCACATCTTCCGCTAAGCCAGTATCGCCGGCAAAGAAAGCCTTTAGGGCGTTTTCGTGAGCCTTGAAGCAGAGGGCATGAAAATCAACAATAAGTCTCTTCAAATCCTCATCAAATTTTGCCCCTTTTAACTCTGCTACTTTAAAGGCTGTACGGACGCATTCGTCCCCTATGGTTTCCACCAGGCTTGCGGCTAGGCGGTAGTCGAGGCATTCAATGGGCTGA
Source organism: Bathyarchaeia archaeon (assembly GCA_038882655.1). Classification (GTDB taxonomy): domain Archaea; phylum Thermoproteota; class Bathyarchaeia; order Bathyarchaeales; family Bathycorpusculaceae; genus JAGTQI01. The sequence continues at coordinate 2,466 of JAVZNT010000006.1, forward strand.
ACCCCAAGTTTTTCGCTTAAGCTTGGATTTTGGATAATGGTTCGAAGAATCCTTACAAGGAGAAAGTAAAGTCTGTTGACTTCCTCGTCGCGTGCTATTACACTTTTTGCCATGTGCGCATCACCGTCAACAAGGGCGTTCACAACATCCCGGTGCATTCCCATAACTATCGAGTAGCCCCTCCGCAGAATCTTCTCCGGCGGAAAACTGGAAGGCTCAAGCAAACATTGCAAAACAATCTTTGAGTAATCCTCCTCAATTATTTCGAGACCTACCAAGCGGCTGGCAGCCTTCTTAACGCTTTCACGAACCTCAAAGCTTATGGGCTCTTTACCCTCCACACGGATAATGTCATATCCGAGCAAATATTTTCCAACGATTTCACGGCTTAAATATGGCCCCGGCTTTAAAACAATAGTGCGGAGGGAGGGAGCTACTCTATATTCCGGGTCTATGAGAAGTTTGCCATCACTGGTCTCGTTTACCGCCACCGCGGATCCACGTTTCAACCCGTAACGCTCAGCCCACTCTTTTGGTATGCAAACAAAGAAGGTCCCACTCGGCGTCCGCTGAACCTTGCGAATAGTACCCAATCCTCATCACACCATAATGCGTGCAACTACGAATATCAACAAATTTAAACAAAACTTCAATATATAAACGTAAGCGTAAGTGTTAAAATTGGAAAACAAAGTTATAATTGGTATAGACTTGGCTGGCAAAGAGAAGAACCCCACGGGATTAGCAATTTTACGAAACAAAAGCGTGGAAACATGCCTAATTTGCACGAACAAGGAAATTTTTGAAAAGGTAATTCGTGCAAACCCAAAAATCGTGGCAATAGACGCGCCACTTAAACTTCCAAAAAATGGGATTTTTAGAAAAGCGGACAAGAAGCTAATCAAAAACGGTTACCGCGTTTTTCCACCTGGTTTACCGGCTATGAAAACGTTAACTCGTCGGGCAATTAGGCTAAATAGGTTAATAACAGAGGCGGGTATACAAACAATAGAAGTGCATCCCACCTCAACGAGAAAGGCTTTAGGCATGCCAACAAAAGACTGGAAAGTCATTCAAAATATTCTAAAACGTATTGGCCTAGTCGGATCGCTGAGTAAGCACCCATTAACGCCGCATGAAATAGACGCCATAACAGCAGCCCTAACTGGTTATCTTTACATGAAAGGCCTAGCAGAAAGCGTGGGAGACCGCGAAGAAGGCTACATTGTAATTCCAATAAAGCGTGATTGGAGAGAGCTGAGGCTATGAACTTTTCTGAAAAACTTCAAAGGGCTGTAGAACTCACTATTTCGGCAGGGTATCAACTTAACAAAGAGGCCTTCGAGTTCTTAAATGAGGCATCTGCAACCGAAGATCCGGTAGAAATTATAAGCAAAGCTTTAGCCAAAATAGAGACATTGAAGGATAAGCCGCTTTTCATTGAAAGAAGCTTTCTAGAAGAGCTTGTAAAAACGCCCGGATACATTGAACGCTCCGATTTAGCACCGCAGATTAAGGAAGATGTGTCCCAACAAGCAATTCCTCAAGGGCAACATGAGCAGCCGCAATTAATCCTTGAGGGGAAGAGGCTTTTCCGTCCATACGCAAAAGAAGTGGATGCTGAAATTAAGATAATTGAGGACTCTGGTGGCAAGCTAAGCTCAAGCGGGACAATGGAAGATTACCTTGAATACTTTCGGGATAGGTTTAAGCGAATCGAAAAGTTGTTGAAGCAAAGAATAGACACGAGGGGGGCCGTTTCAATTGCTGACGCGTTAAGAGCCCCTTCCAACATGAAGCTTAAAGTTATTGGCATGGTAATGGAGAAAAGAGAGGCAAGACAAAAAATTCTCTTAACATTAGAAGATTTAAGTGCAAATGCCACTGTTCTGGTGCCGCAAAATGCTCCACCAGACCTTTTAAACAAAGCTAGAAGCCTTTTGTTGGATCAGGTTGTCTGCGTTGATGTTACGAAAACGCGTGGAAACTTGTTAATAGCTGAAGAAATTATTCTTCCAGACATCGCCCCAAAAAGTCAAAATAAGGCTCCGGTTCCGGTTTACGCCGTGCTCACTTCAGACATGCATGTAGGCAGCGTAAAATTTCGGGAAGAACTTTTCAGTAAGTTTGCTTCGTGGCTAAAGGGCGAATATGGAAATGGGCAAATGCAAGAAATAGCTAGCCACGTGAAATATGTTTTGATAGCCGGTGACATTGTTGATGGGATAGGAGTCTACCCAAACCAAGCAAAGGAACTAGCCATAAAAGATATTTATGGGCAATATAGGGTAGCTTCCAAACTCATCAAGCAAATCCCGGACTACATAGAAGTGATAATTATTCCGGGAAACCACGACGCCCCAAGAAAGGCTTTACCCCAACCGCCAATATCCGACGCCTTTCTAGAGAAGTTACATGACGCAAGCAACATTCACTCTGTCGGAAACCCATGCCTCCTAAGTCTTCACGGCGTCGAAGTCCTCATGTATCACGGCCGAAGCCTCGACGACATAATCTCTATAGTTCCGGGGATAAATTATACTCATCCAGAAAAGGCTATGACATTGCTTTTGCAGTGTCGCCACTTGGCGCCAGTTTATGGGGGGAAAACGCCGTTGGCGCCTGAGAGCAGAGACTGCCTTGTTATAGAGCGGGTGCCCGACATTTTCCATGCGGGCCACATCCATACAGTTGGGCACACAAATTATAGAGGTGTAACTATTATTAACTCTGGTTGTTGGCAAGAGCAGACAGACTACATGCGAAGGCAAGGGTTTAGTCCCATGCCGGGCTTAGTTCTTGTGGTAAATCTCCAAACTTTGGGTGTTAGAATTATCCCATTTACCTAAGATAGACCACGCGCAATTAGCCTAACAACACGGAGGGGTTCCGGTACACGGCCACAAACAACAAAATTTGCTATCAAGCGGCTGGCCCATTCTTTTTCCGCACCAACAACCTCAAAAAATAATGGAGGCCCCTCATCTAACACTCTTATTTCGTGGATAGGACCTAATTTTGCAAAAACCTCCCATCGTTTTTGCCAATCTCTAAAATGGCGCATAAGTGCTCGTTTAACCGCCTTGTTATCGGGCTTCGTCTTCGCCACAACAATAATTGGCTTGCAAAACTCTTCGTAGAGAACTATGGGGTTTATTATGTTAAAGCCGGCAAAGGATACCCCAGCAAGCATAACCGCCCCAAAATCCCATTGTTTTAAAATGTCGGCGGCTTTTTCTGTTGCATCCAAGCCGTCAACGGTTATCCGGTTGAAAGCCACATCCTCAATCGTTAACCCCTTAAAAAGAACAGCGGCTAAAAGAGCCTTCTTAGTAACGCCTTTCACAAAGCTTCCCTCTTCAATTCCTACTACCCGCATCTTTTGAAAGGCATTTTGGTTCATAATCAATCAAGCGCCAAAGTCTACTGTCATTAGAGAAGGCTTCTTTAATAAGGGTGCGCGTTACCTCCATGCGGATTTTCTTTGTTCGCCCATAACGCCCCATGCTTACAACCTGCGCGTTCAGCAGCCCCAAAGCGTCAAGTTCGTTAACCAAAGTGCTTACACGCCTCTGGGTTAAAGGCGTTACAGCCAATTCGCTGCAAAGCTCATTATACACCTCGTATATTTCACCTGTGACCGTCCGGTAACCATTTGCCCTAACAAGGTGATAAACACTTAACATTACAAGCTTTGAATGTAGAGTCAAATTTGCCAAAGCATCAACAATTCTATTATGCTCTATCAGTCTCTCAGCCTCACGGACATGCTCCTCTGTAACAGTGCTTGCACCTTTACGTTCTGCAACTTCACCCGCAACCCTCAGCAAATCCAGAGCCCTCCGAGCATCACCATGCTCAGCAGCGGCCAAAGCCGCGCAAAGGCTTAAGGCGCCCTCGCTAAGGGACTCTTCGCGAAACGCCATCCGCGCCCGCTCATCTAAAATATTCCGCAACTCAGCCGCATTGTAGGGCCTAAAGACCATTTCCTCCTCACTTAGCGAGCTTAAAACTCGAGGATCCAAGAATTCTTTGAGGCGCAGGTCATTGGATATGCCGATTATAGAAACTTTGCTTTGAGTTAATGTTTCGTTAATTCTTGTAAGTTCGTATAGAAGGAGGTCGCTTCGTGTTTTTACTATAGCGTCCACTTCGTCGAGGGCTATAATCAGTATCCTTTTAGCCGTATCCAAGCCTTGCTTAAACCTGTCAAAAACCTCGCCCAGAGATAGCCCAGTGAATGGGACTGTTTGGCGAATACTCTGGCATAAGCTTGCGAGAACCCGGTACTCCGTTCCCGCTAAGCGGCAATTTGCGTAGCAGAAACTTACAGGTGCTCCGATCTCTTTAGCCTTAGCTTCTAAACGGTTTAAGACATATTTTGTTACAGCCGTCTTACCAGTCCCCGTCTTTCCGTAAACAAAAATATTGGAGCAGCGTGCACCCTTCAAAACCGGTGCTATAGCCTCCCCAAGTCTTCTAATCTGCTCTTCACGATGAGGAAGCCTTTCAGGCAAATAATCGTGACGAAGAACTTCCCGGTCTTTAAACACGCCTACCGTGTTGCAAAATCTTTCAAAGACCTCATCGAGTATGCCCATGTCGTTCATTGTCTTCCTTCCTCCTCTGTGCAGTTTCATTTCAAAGCGTGTACGCCTTTACTTTCAGAGTGCCAAAATAAGGCATGTCATACAGAAAAGTGAACAAGTAACAGAAAAATCCTAAAATTCGATGGTTGGTTTGATGCGAGAAGGGAGACACCCCTTTGCTTCAACTGGAAACTCTTAAGTTTAATTGTGGAAGTTTGTGTTTCTTCAGGAAGAAAGAAAATACTCTGAAAGGTTAGAACTATCTTAAAATTAAAAATATTCTCGTAGAAGTTTTTATACCTAAACTGTAAAATACTTCGTAACCAACTTTTGTTAGACTTTTACCTTTAAACAATCTTCCAGCGGAAACCATGGGGTAACTCCCTACACGGTTCACTATGCAAACTGGGCAAGGGTGCTTGCACTGCAGAGCATCTGTCACGATGCAGAAAGAGGAATCCTATTTTTGTTCACGGTTTGTGAAAATATTGTGAAGTTGACTTGGTTTTTGCGTTTTTGTTTCCTTAGTTTCTATAATGTTGCCATTTTTATGCCTCTTCTCTGTGAAAACGCTACCCCATAGTTTCTACTGGAAAGAGCAAATATAGTTTCCATTTTCCCTATTTGCATACAAGAACTTTTCTGTGAAGTTTGTGAGCCTGAATCTTTGAAAATTAAGCTCCTTACATCATTTCCGGTTTAAAATAGGCTTTTCAAATTGCCTAGGTTCACCGTAATAGCTATATCTTGCGAAGTGCAAACTTGTGAAAAGAATTTACAGGTGCCATCATGGTGCCAGCGAGGAAGATGCGGATCGAGGTATTCGACAGTGAAGGCAATAAATATAGCGTAGCTTTTGAGGGGCAGATTACACGCGATAAAGCACTTCGCTTATTAGATCTGGTGGAGTTATTGGGTGGAGTTACAGCAAGTGGAGCCAATTCAGGTTTTAACCTTACAACTGTTGAAAAATCAAAATATGATAAGCTGTTAGCTGTTCTCCAGAGGCATTTTCCAATGGTATGGTTCTCATCAAAGGAGGTTCAAGCAGCCTACGAACAAGAGTTTAATGAGCCTATAAACCTTAGCACGGTAGCTACTTACCTTTCCAGAATGGCTGGCAGGGGGGTGCTCGTAAAAACTGGCGCCTCTAATCGCCTCAAATACAAAATTGCACCCAGTCCTCCCCGAGTCATGGTGAAGCACCATATACCAGACGAGGGTTAATAGCTTCTAAGAAGTTTCTGTCTCAGCCCTCTTTAGAAATTTTTCCATTTCCTTCTTCACACAGTATTTAAAGGGGATTTTACTCGAATCTCTTTCTAAATAGCCCTCCTCGTAAAGCTTCTTCATAAGCCTGGCAGTGTGCTCCCTGCTAAGCCTAATTCTCTCTTTAATTTCCGGAGCTGTTTTAGGGCCCTCAGCGACCAACATCCCCAGCACCGCTAACTCTGTTTCTGTTAACTGGGCTAATGCTTTTTCTCTCTTTATTGGTATGGCGGTTTCAACTCCGAGCTCGGATGGGCTAGGCATCTTTTGGGTTCTCTCTTCAATAACTGAAATTTTAGCGAGAACTTCTTTATGTGCTTCGGTGATGTCACTCGTCTGTTTTTCTACATCACTTAGCCGAGTAAATAGCCGCTCCTTATCCGCGAAAAGCGTTTTTGCTTTGTCTTCCAAGAGTTTAAGCCTACTCTCTAGCTCTTTTACAGCCTTTAATGCATCACTGCCATTGGCAGAAGCCGCCTCAACTTTGTAAGAAATAGTTTGTAAACTGTCGGTTATGCGCTTTAACTCCCTACTAAAACTTAAAAGTATATCATTAAAAGCTTCCTTAGCCTTCTCGTATTTTTCCCTTATTCTTACAAGGTTCCTGTAATAACCAACAGCAGCACCCACCGCCGCAGTCAAGAAAACACATGAAACAACTATTAAAAGATCAACCATGTGATGCCTCCTGTGACTTCTGCGTAGCAGGTTGTGACCTTACCATGTTGCATCACACATCACAGTTTAAAATCGAGAACATATAAGCATTGTGGTTCTTTATGAAATGTATGACATCACAAGTCACAAGCAACATGCACGAACCTTAGCTACGCGAAAGGAAAAACATTCTTATTACCCTCTTTTGGCTATTTAGCCCTGTTTTCTGCCTTCTTTTCTTATATATGGAGCAGCTATGATTTTTAGTTGTGTGATTTGTGATGTCACGTAAAACCTTCAGACGGGTTTGAAAGCGTTTTTAAGCCGCGTTCGAGTTCTTCTCTTAGCATTTTAATGAGTTTTATTTGTTCCTCTGGTTGTTTAGCTTTGTTTGGCAAGTCCTTGTGGGCGTTTATGTATTCCTGCAGTTTGTTTGCAATTTCAATATATTGATCAAGAGTTGTGCTTTCAAAGATTCCCAAATACCCTAAGAGCAGCACTGTGTATATTGACTTTATCACATTTTCTTGCGCCTGTTTTAAAGTTCTATTGAAGGCTCCGCGGCTTATTTTTGCCTTTGTTAGCCGTAAACTGGCTTTTTCATCGTATTTTAGTGATTTACCCGAAACATTTTCGGCTAAAACGTCTATTAGCAATGTTTCTAGCTGCGTTTTTGTCAGATGACTGTTTTTTGTCAGTATTTTGACTATTGGGTCTTCCAGAGACGTTTTCAGCCATAGTTGTACGCTGTTCTTTAACATTCTCTACTTTTCTCCTCAGAGTTGTGCTTGTTGAATACACTTTTGTATACAACCTTTTAAAGAGTTTTGCTCGATATCAAAAACTACGCCTTCACGTCGCAACCATTATATGCTAATCTGTATAGCACATTGTGAGGAGAGCGCTTGGCATTGCAATTTAAGGCAGCTGAACGTCTAAAAAATATAAAGCCCTCTGGAATTCGCCGATTTTTTGCTTTGGCCCAAGAAGTTCCCGGCATTATTAATTTAAGTGTTGGAGAACCGGATTTTACGCCACCCACACACGCTCTAGAAGGAGGCTGGAAGGCCGCATTAGCAGGTAAAACACACTACGCTCCAACTAATGGCATTCCGGAACTTAGAGAGGCTTTAGCTGAGAAGGCCCATAGAGAATATGGCCTTCAATATGACCCAACCTCTGAAGTATTGGTCACCGTCGGCGGAACGGAGGCAATTTCCCTTGCTTTGACGGCCTTAGTTAATCAAAATGATGAAGTGTTAATTCCTGATCCCGGTTTTGTCTGTTATGAGCCTAGCGTTAGATTGGCAGGCGGCATCCCCGTTTCAATTCCTATTTTAGAGAGAAATGGGTTTAAGCCGTCAATTGATGACGTGACGTCACTTATCACGAAAAAATCACGTGTGATGATTCTGAACTATCCAAACAATCCTACTGGAATCGTCCTATCATATGATGAACTTAAATTATTAGCCAAAATTGCTGTTGAGCGTGATTTGATTGTGATTTCCGACGAGGTTTACGAAAAAATAATTTATGATGGAGAAAGGCACCACTGCATTGCAACTTTTCCGGAAATGCGGGAGCGCACATTGGTTGTGAACTCTTTTTCCAAAACCTATGCTATGACAGGCTTAAGGGTCGGCTATGTTTACGGACCTAAGGACCTAATTGCCCCCTTGTGGCTTTGCCACCAGTATCTTGTTGCTTGTGTGGATACTTTTGCGCAGTATGCCGCATTAGCCGCCTTAAAGGGGCCGCAAGACTTTGTTAAGGAAATGGCGGCTGAGTTTGATAGGCGAAGACGCTTTGTTTTTAAGAGACTGAACGAGATTGGTGGATTTAGCTGCGTTCTTCCTAAGGGCGCCTTTTATATGTTCCCAAGCATAAAGACTTTTAACATGACTTCAGAGGAGTTTGCCCAATTCATACTTAAAGAGGCCCGTGTTGCAACTGTTCCGGGCTCTGCTTTCGGTTCTTATGGCGAAGGTTACCTTCGGATTTCTTATGCCGCAGCTTATGAGCAGTTGGAAGAGGCTTTCAACCGCATAGAGAAGGCCGTACAAAAGCTTAAGGGCTCTCTTTAGAGTTCTTCTGCTTTTGCTTTTAGTTTACTGAAGAGCTCTGGGCGTAAATCCTTCAATGTGGGGACAAAGGTTTCCACGGGCTTTATGTCTGCATAATCCACTTCGCCCATCACAAGGTCTTCCTCATCATACTTCGCCTTTGCAATGATTTTCCCGTTGGGGGCTACTAGTCTGCTTCCACCCCAAAACTGCAAACCATCTTCTATGCCCACAAGGTTGACGTACGCCAGAAACGTTGCGTTTTCAATGGCCCTCGCAACTGTTAGAGTTTCAAAGAACGACCTGCGAACGGCTGGCGCGGCTGAAATACAGACGATCAGCTGCGCGCCTTCCAAGCGTGTTAGCCGACAAACTTCAGGGAAGAAGATATCATAACATATGATCAGCCCGATTTTTCCAACATGTGTTTCGAAGGCTCCTGCTTGGTATCCGGGTCTAAAATATCTTTTCTCCTCGAAAACACTGTGAGTTGGTAAGTGCATCTTCCTATATTTTCCAATGTATCCTTCTGGTCCTACGAGAACTGCAGAGTTATAGATTGTTGCTTGTGCTTTTCCGCTGAGTTCTGGCATTCCAAATACTATGTGGACTTTATACTTCTTTGCGGTTTTTTCTATGGCGGTTGCTGATGTTCCTGGAATTTTTTCTGCTAGCTCAAATAGTTCATCCCTTATGGTGTATCCTGTCAGCGAGAGTTCGGGGAAAATAACAAGTTCTGCACCATGTTGCTTTGCGTTTGCAGTATATTCCTCGATCTTGCGTATGTTTGCTTGCTTGTCTCCTCTTTGGCAGCTTATCTGGGCCAGGGCGATCAAGAATTTTTCTTTCAAATTTTTCCTTCCCTTATTGTGTGAAGGGTATCCTAAAGTCAAATCCGACAGTCCTATATTGAAGTTTTGTTGTTAGTGGCATCCTTCTCTTATGTTCCATTTTCTGCCAGCGCTCTTTCACTTTCTCCACCACTTCTTTCTGTAAGCCTAACTGGTCTGCTATTTTCTCAGCTTTCATGAAATGCTCAAGCCCATAAAGGATGAGATCTAGCGTCTCATATTTTATCCCTAATTCTTCTTCTGCTGTTTGTCCCTGCCACAAGGTTGGGGATGGCGGTTTCTCCACGATTTTTTTTGGTATGCCTATGTACCACGCAAGTTTTTTCACTTGAGTCTTGTATAGATCCATTATTGGTGATATATCTGCTGCGACGTCTCCCCATTTGGTGAAGTATCCTATCATTGTTTCTGACTTGTCAGAACTTCCGCACACTATTAGGTTGCGTTTGTTGGCGTAATAGTAAATGTAGAGCATACGTATTCGCGCTTTAAAGTTGCCCTTTGAGAGTTTGTCTTCAGCGTCGAAAATCGGTATTGTTTTTTGAAGTTCCTCTAAAGCAGGTGTGATGTCTATCTTCTCTGTTTGCAATCCAAACTTTCCCGCTACAAGCCTTGCATGTTCTATGTCTTTAGGATTGTATGTTTCCTTTTCTGGAAGTATGAGCCCCAAAACCTTGCTTCCCCCGATGGCCTTTGCGGATAGCGCTGCCACTGTGCTGCTGTCTATGCCTCCAGAAAGCCCTAAAACTATGCCCTTAGCCTTCGCTTTTTCAACATAATCTTTTATGAAGCGCGTTATTTTCTCTTCTACCTCTCCCCAGTCCAGTTCCAAAACTGACAGTGTCAATTTCAAGGTTTTCATCCTCAATGTTTAATGGGATGAGGCAAGTATTTAAGGACGAAGATGGGATAATGAATAGGTGTAGCCTTAAACACCATGCATGAAGGATTGGCACATGGGGCGAAGAAGGCGGAAGGTTGTCCGTATTCCAAAGAAACGTTTGCCAAAATTCTTCTCTTGCCCTATCTGTGGGAAGGCTTCGATTCGCGTGGAAATTTTCCGAGATGATGGAAGAGCCGTTGTAAGCTGCGGCAACTGCGGCGCGAAGGAAGAGTTTCCAGTTAAAGGTGCCCTTGGCGAGATAGACGTTTATTGCATGTTCACCGACAAAATTTACGGTGGTAAAAAGAGGCTGACCGCCCCGGAAGCTAAGGAATCCGCGTGAGGAGTGGAGCGCCCTTGATAGGAGCTGTTGAAAAATATTTGCTGGATAAAATCAGCTCGGAAGGGTCAATTCACGTAACCCTAATCGACCCTGAAAAGGTTACGCCTTCTCAAGCTTCGGCAATAGCTAGAAGGGCAAGAGCCAGTGGGACGTCGGCAATAATGATAGGGGGCTCCACCTTTATCACGGCTAGACACTTAGACGACGTTGCTAAAACGGTTAAGCGGGGTGTAGACATCCCTGTGATTCTATTCCCCAACAATGTCACTAGCATAAGCCGCTATGCAGATGCCATATGGTTCATGTCTCTACTAAATTCCCTTGACCCCTACTTCATAATTGGCGCGCAGGTATTAGGCGCACCAATAATCAAGCGGTATCGCCTAGAACCAATCCCGATGGGCTACCTTATTGTTGGCGAAGGCGGAACCGCCGGTATTGTGGGGAAGGCTGTCCCAATACCTTATGATAAGCCAGAATTGGCTGTTGCGCACGCTTTAGCGGGGCAGTATTTGGGCATGCGTTTTATCTACCTTGAAGCTGGTTCTGGCGCTAAAAAACCTGTTCCTAGAGAAATGATTCGTGCAGTGAAGCAGAATATTAATGTTCCTTTAATTGTTGGAGGAGGGATAAAAACAAGGGCACAAGCACTGGCGGCGGCGTCTGCGGGTGCTGACATCATTGTTACTGGCAATGTTGTTGAGAACGGTCACGTTAGGGATAAGGTTTCAGAGATTGTTGAAGGCTTAAAGAGCTATAAGGTGTGACGGCGCTCATGGCGTTACATTTTCTTGTATAAAACTTGATAACTTTGACGCTTTAAAGTGATGGATGCTTGCCGCTTTTATGTCAGAAAACAGAAATATGTGATTAATTGGCAAAGGAAGTACTGAGTGGTTGATTGGGCGTTCAAATGAGCAAGTCCTATGAAAAATATGTTGCGACTTTAGAGGGGCAGCTCGGGCAATTATACAATATAGCTACCGAAACTCGCAAGAAAGGCTTTGATCCCGAATTTAAACCCGAGTGCACGGTTGCAAGGGACATGGCTGACCTTATTGAAGGGCTTGTTGGTCCGAAAGGTGTGGCAGGAAGAATCCGAGAGTTAAGTTCAAAGCTTTCGAGGGAGGAGCTTGCCTTTAAAATCGCTGAGGAAATTGTTTATGGAAAGTTTGGACACTTGGAGCCTGAGGCTGCCGCTGAACAAGCCATTCGCACAGCCTTAGCTATTCTCACGGAAGGAGTTACCGCCGCTCCAATACAAGGCGTTGCCCAAGTTAAGATAAAAACTAACCATGATAGATCAAAGTACTTGGCTATCTATTTTGCTGGTCCGATACGCTCTGCTGGTGGCACTGACCAAGCGCTTACACTTGTTATTGGCGATTTTATCCGTAGGATTCTCGGGTTGGACCGTTATAAGCCCACAGAAGAGGAGATTGCCCGCTTCATTGAGGAGGTTAGGCTCTATGAGCGTAGCGTAAGCCGTTTCCAATATCACGTTTCAGACGAAGAGTTGCAGAGGGCTCTTCGCTGGTTGCCCGTGGAAGTGACTGGCACAGAATCCAACCCTGTCGAAGTATCCTCTTACCGTAACTTAACTCGCATAGAAACTAATAGGGTTCGGGGCGGGGCGCTCCGTGTTGTTAATGATGGAGTCGTTGGACGAGCTTCGAAGGTTTGGGCTATTGTAGAGAAACTGGGTATACAAGGTTGGGACTGGCTCAAGGAAATTCGAAAGATGTCTGAAAAGAAAGCGACGGGCTTCATGGATGACATTGTTGCAGGGCGTCCCATATTCTCCTTTCCAGGTAGACGTGGCGGTTTTCGCCTGCGCTACGGAAGGGCAAGAAACACGGGATTAACAGCGGTAGGCATCCACCCAGCCACGATGCTTGCCCTCCAAGACTTCATCGCGGCAGGCACTCAACTCCGTCTGGAGCTTCCGGGAAAAGGCGGCATCGCGGTACCAGTTGACACCTTAGAGCCTCCAATAGTGAAATTGAAAGACGGGTCTGTTATGCGCGTCACTGCGGAAAACTTTAGCGATGTTAAAGATAGCATCGAGAAAATCTTGTTTTTGGGTGACGTTCTCATAAGTTTTGGAGATTTCCTTTATCAAGGAAAGAGCCTTGTTCCCGCCGGATACGTTGAAGAGTGGTGGGCTGAAGATTTAAGAAAGATCATTGCTGAGAAGTTTGAGGGAGATTTTGAGAAGGCAGCAGCTGCCACAGGGATACCCGGCGAGAGGATTAGAAGCTTTTTAGAAGATCCGTTTTTGAATAAGCCGACGTGTAAAGAAGCTATAAAAATCTCATTGGGCGTTGGGATTCCGCTTCATCCAGCCTTCACATTCTTCTGGTCCAATTTAGGTTCTGCTGAGGAACTTAAACTTCTTAGGGAATGGCTGGCTTCAGCTAAAGTAGAGTCTGATGGAGAATCCGCCTACCGTATCATTGGTGAAATGAGCGAGCATGTTAAGCGAGCTTTAGAAGCTATATGCTTGCCCCATAAAGTTGTGAAGGGCGATATAATTATTGATGGAGATGAAGCGTGTACCTTTGCTTTCTGCCTTGGCATCAAAAATCTCAACAGTGATTTTCGCCAAGCGGAAAATGTTTTGGAGGCTATTAAGGAACTGTGCGGTGTGGTCGTTAAGGATAAGGCTTTGACTTTTGTTGGCGCAAGGATGGGACGCCCTGAAAAAGCTAAGAGGCGGGAGATGAAACCCCTTGTGCATGTCTTATTCCCGGTAGGTTTGGCTGGCGGTTCTCAAAGGGACATTTTGGAGGCTGCTAAACGAGAAAATATCTACGTGGAAGTTGTTAAACGCAAATGCCCCTCGTGTAAGGCAAGAACTTTCGGGATAAAGTGCCTCGTATGCGGCTCTGAAACAGTTCTGGAGTATGCTTGTCCAAGATGTGGAAGGACGCTTAATGGCAGCCGCGAGTGCCCAGTCTGTAAAGTTTCCGCTGTTCCCTATGAGAAACAAAACATTAACATTAAGGAATTGCTGGATGAGGTATACGCTCGTCTAGGGGTTTCGACACTGAAGGTTTTGAAAGGTGTTAAGGGTTTAACTAATGAAACTAAAACTCCAGAAATTCTTGAAAAGGGTGCTTTGCGGGCAAAGTATGACTTGTCTGTTTACAAGGATGGCACGATTCGCTTTGATGCAACAAACGCGCCATTAACACATTTCAAACCGTCAGAGGTAGGGGTTTCCCTTAAAAAGCTTGTTCAACTTGGTTATACAAGTGATATTTATGGCAATCCCTTAACAACTCCAGACCAAATATGTGAACTGAAAATACAAGATGTTGTCATACCCATTAGATGTGCAGAATACTTTGTGCGCGTGGCAAACTTTGTTGACGAACTTCTGATGAAAGTTTACGGGCTTTCGCCATACTACAATGTTAAGCGTGTTGAAGACCTTGTTGGACATTTGGTCGTTGGTTTAGCACCTCATACATCAGTTGGCATCATCGGTCGGATAATTGGGTTTACAAGTTTGAATGTTTGTTACGCCCATCCAATTTGGCATTCCGCTAAACGCAGGGACTGTGATGGTGATGAAGACGCTTTAATGCTTGCCCTAGACATGCTGCTAAACTTTTCAAAAGTTTTCTTACCCGCACAGATTGGCGGCATAATGGATGCGCCTCTGCTGTTAATCTCTGTTGTAAACCCGAAAGAGGTGCAGAGGCAGGCGCACGATTTTGACGTGGCTGGTGCTTATCCCTTAGAGTTTTACCAGAAAACCTTGGAGAGAGCAGAGGCGAAACATGTGAGCCGACTAATAGACATCATTGAATATCGCCTTGGAACCGAAGCACGGTATGAAGGTTACCGCTTCACGATACCTGTTTCAAACATTAATATGGGAAACGATGAAAGCGCCTACAAACGCTTCAAAACCATGGTGGAAAAACTTAACGGGCAATTAGTTCTTGCAGAGAAAATTGAGGCTGTCGACGCCAAGAAAGTCGCCTTAAAAGTCTTAACGAAACATTTTATCCGCGACATCGCCGGAAACCTAAGAGCATTTTCAATGCAAGGATTTCGCTGTAAATCTTGCAATAAGCGTTTCCGTCGGTTGCCACTGCGGGGTAAGTGCCCAATATGCGGTGGAGAGTTAACCCTAACGGTTTATCGGGGCGGCATAGAAAAGTATCTTGAAGCCGCCGAGCACATAATTAAGAAGTATAAGTTGCCCCGGTATTATAGTCAGCGGATTCTGCTTGTGAGGGAGGAAATTAGCTCGCTCTTTGAGTGTAAGAAGCCCAAACAGATTAGCCTAGCCGACTTCGCTTTAAAGTGAAACCTTTTCTATCCCTCATTACAGAATTGTTTTTGATGGGCATGCCCCGGGAAGAGTATCACCCCAACGCTTACTTAACAGACTTTAGAAACGTTAAGCTAGGCTTGAAAGCGCGCACTTTAATACTAAATTTTCTAGAGAAGTCTTCTTCCAACGCGAAAACAGTTGCTAAAGAGACTGGCTTGCCCTATAACGTGGTTTTGCATCACCTAAAACTTCTGGAATCCAAAGGAATCGCGAAAAGAGAAAGCAAGCGTCCATCTGTTTGGGCATTAACCGGGTTTGGACAAAAACGTTTAGGCTAACCTTTAAAAGTGCATTGGCACGGCGAATGCCTACATTTCGGGCATTTTCCATCATACTTGCTGAGGGCAGCCTCTTCCAAGTTTACGTTTGTTATGTTGGCTAATGATGCCAACCATGCAATGACGTCTGCAAACTCGTCCTCTAAGGCTTTTTTATCGCTTGTTTTTAACGCTTCACCTAGTTCTGCCACCTCTTCGACAAGCCATTCAAAAGTCTTTTCCACTCCTCGCTGTGAATCTCTGTGGAAATATAGGATGTGCATCATCTTTTGAAACTCATGCACGTGCATTTTCCGACACTCGCCAGCCAACTGGTTTGTGTTGTTTTAGCTTTTAAAGTTAAGTAAGGCTTTCTGTCCTTTGACTGTTATGTGGACAACTTTTACTCTCTTTCTTTCAAGGTGAGCAGCAATAAACCGCCTATGGCAATATTTTGGGTTTGGCTCCATGCACATTAGGCATGTTCTCTTCTGTTGGGCAATTTCAAGAAGCCTCTTTACGCCTTCCTTGAAAAGTTTGGTTCGCATATGCCTCTTATATCCGCCTTTTCGGTAGCCCCCCAATTCTTTCCCAAGCCAAACGTATTCTATTCCGTTTTCTGACAGCCACTTCTTCATCTGTTCTCCTCTGAAATGCTCAATTTTTGATGTTGGAAAATGGCGGATATCAGCTAACACCTGTATCCCGTGTTCCTTTAACAGTTCTAGGAAGGTGTTTATGGAGCGGTTGCTGTGCCCAATAGTCCAGATAGTTACTTGTTTTTCCATTGGTGAGCCTAGCGGATTTTTATGTATTGGTAGGCTTCTGTTGCATTCTCAAAGCAGTAGTGCGCTTTCTGGAAGTCTTTTCTGAACTCTGCTACGTCAGCAGCAACTTTTTCAAGTGGTTCCTTATCTAATACCACACGTTTTATGAATTCGGCTATTTCCACCATTTCCGACTCTCTCATTCCAAGCCTTGTAACTTCTGAAACGCCTAGCCTTATGCCGCCCGGATGCTGAAAGTGGCGTCCTTCTTTAATGTCCCATGGCAAAAGATTCCTATTAATGATTATGTTCGCCTTTTCCAAGGTTTCCTCTATGGTGCCTCCATCGCCATACTTTGTTATGTCTATTAGGATTACATGGGACTCTGTGAACCCTTTATGTTCGGCTAGGACATTGAAGCCTCTTTCATACAATGCTTGGGCTAAAGCCTTCGCGTTCCTAACAACTTGGCGTGCATACTCTCTTCCAAACTCGAGCAGCTCGGCAGCGGCAATTGCCACGCCAGCCACTGCGTGCAAGTGGTGGTTGCTCACCATTCCAGGGAAGGTGGCTCGCTTTATCTTGTCGGCATATTTCTCCCAAGATAAAACTCCGCCATGCTGAGGTCCAAAAAATGTTTTGTGAGTGCTTAAACTTACAACATCTGCGCCTTCGCGGAGCGGGTCTTGGAAACATTTTCCAGCGATTAAACCAGCCACGTGGGCAGCATCGTAACCGACGGTTCCACCCACTGCGCGTATCGGGTCCGCTAGTTCCTTCACTGGGTGAGGGAATGGGAAGACGCTTGCTCCAAACATAACAAGCTTCGGTGGTTTACCCTCAGCCGCAAGCTTTTCTATCCGCTGCTTCGCCTTGTCCACGTCAATGTTCAACTCCTTATAATCCAAAGGCAAGTATTCAACCACTAAACCGTGAACTGCGCCCGCTGTGCCTCCAAGCTCTTTCTTGCCCATAGTTATGTGTCCACCACACGGTATGGACAAGGCCATCATCACATCACCGGGTTCAGTGAAAGTCGTATAAACAACAAGGTTCGCCACAACCCCAGAGATGGGTCGCACGTCAACAAACTCAGCGTCAAAAAGTTTTTTCATAAGTTCAATGCATTTAAACTCAACTTGGTCTATGAAGCGGCATCCAGCATAGACCCGTTCTCCGGGCCATCCCTCGGCATATCTGTTTCCAAAGTCTGTTGTTAATGCTTCGCGTACTGCTGGGCTTGGTATGTTTTCGCTTGCTATTAGAGGTATGCATTCCCGAAACCATGCATGGTGCCTCTGTAGAACATCTAACACGTACTGATATTCTTCGCGTGGAATAGGCATAAATGCACCTCGTTCGCATAATCGCCTTTACCAGAATAAAACTGTTTTGAACATCAGCGCAAGGTTAATAATGGAGAAGTCCGTATGTTGAAATGCAAGAGCCATATGGAGAACTTTTCCAATGAGCAAGAAAAAGAAGAAAAGCGAGTCAGCGCCCGTGCCTGCCGCAAGCGCTGGATTGTTGAGGTTCTTTGAAGAGGAAACCGAAGGCGTTAAAGTAAGACCAGAAATTTTAATAGCGGCAGCTATAGCCCTCATAGTGATATGTATCCTTGCACGCTTGCTGATTCCATAAAGTTTACATTCTAACGCTTAGAAGTTGAGTGTAAAATCTCTATTCTCTGAACGGAATTTAGGTGAATGAATATTTCACTGCGTTCTTCTCTGCTTGCTACTTGTGGAATAGGCTGGGCAATTGTTGCACGTAAAACTATGGCTTCAGCATTTGAAAGCCATATTCCAGCTGGTTCACGAGTTACTGCCGCCAAGACACCTTCAAAGCCGTAAGAAGGGTCCAGAATAAC
Source organism: Bathyarchaeia archaeon (assembly GCA_038882655.1). GTDB lineage: Archaea > Thermoproteota > Bathyarchaeia > Bathyarchaeales > Bathycorpusculaceae > JAGTQI01. The sequence continues at coordinate 20,369 of JAVZNT010000006.1, forward strand.
GCGGATGCTTCTTCCCAAGTTTTTCTCAAGCATGTGGAATACTGTTGGGGGGAGAGTTTGTTCTGGCATGGCACCAGCAAAAACTTATAAGTGACAGTTCAAGGATAAAACACTTGCCCTTCAAAGCAACATTTAATGTAACCATTAAGTCACCTTGGTTTAAACCGCGTTAATCCCTTTCATATTTTATGCGACACTTTAATATGCCTTGAGCACTTCAGAAACTCTTTGAGCGAGCGGGGGGGTAGGCGTGGCTAACGATGCCTCTTTCAACCACTATTTAGATAAGGCCGTTAAGCATTATTCATCACTTTTCAGACTTCCTTCATACAAAAGAATAGTTATACTTCTAGCCGTTTTTTGTATGATCTGTGGTTTTCTATCGACTTTCAGTTTCGCCCTCTCGTTTCTTGGATTAGTCTACGGACTGCTTCTTGGTTTCACAATTTTTTCCATAACGCTATTCACGAACTATCTCTTAACGCTGTTTCCGTTTAAGGAAGACCCAATTTACGACTTGCGAAGGACTGCTGCTCTTTCCTTTTTCTGTTGGGCATTTTGGTTCCTTTTCATTCTAACAGGCTATGTGGTGGCTTCTTTTACGGCGTCTTCTCAATGGGCGGTTAGATTTTGTCTTCTTGGTTTCTCCGCTGTTTTAACATTCCGCATCATCGTCTTACACTCAACATCCTCCATCAATTATCAGCATTTTTTGTTAGCTTCTATCCTCCCGCCTTTTCTATGCATAATTCCATTTGTGTTTTTATGGTGGCTGAACAGTGCCAACGTTGTGGTTATTTTGGGCTTTTTAGCCGTCGTGTTGGTCGGCGCTTTCGCCTCAAGCTTCTCCTTCATCTACCTTTTGAACTTTATTGGAAAGCGCTCCATCGGCGAACAATCCATTCCCATTTTTAAAGCTTTCATGCTGAATTGGGTTGCAGACTTAAACGCCCCCTTCGAGGCTTTCCTTGAAAAATTAAGCGAAGAACATGATGTTGAGGTTTCAATGATAAAGTTTAACAGTTCAAAACCTAAAGCCTTCATTGTTGTTCCGTCAGTGCATCCGGGGCCTTTCAAGAATGTTGGAAGCAGCCTTTTGCCTTTCATGCTTAAGACTGCTTTGGAGCAAAATTTTGGCGGAGTTGCATGTGTGCCATTGGGTTTGTTGGGTCATGAACTTGATGTGGCATCCCAAAGTCAAGTTCAAAAGATAATTGCCGGCGCTCTTGAATCCGCAGATTTTAAGGCAAAAGAGGCTAAAGCTACTCCCTTCATTAAAGTTAGCGATTGCCTAGCTACCGCTTGCTGCCAAATTTTCGGCAAAACAGCTTTAATCTCGTTTTCCCTCGCTCCAAAAACCACTGAAGATTTTCCCAAAGAATTAGGCGACACTGTTCAAAAGGAGGCTGAAAAACTTGGTTTGGAATCTTGCATCGCTATCAATGCTCATAATAGCATAGACAGTGCTATGAATGTGCAAACATCGTTAGATGCTTTGCAGCATGTTGCGACTACTTGCCTAAAAAAAGTGGCCTCTACGCGCTCCGCTCCATTCAAAGTAGGCGCTGCAACCATTATACCTAAGGAGTTTAGCCTTAAGGATGGCATGGGTCCGGGCGGCATAACAGTGGTAGCTGTTGAGGTTAGCTCTCAGAAAATTGCTTACGTAGTTGTTGATGGGAACAACATGGTTTCAGGCTTGCGGGAAAAAATTTTGGATGCGCTTAAGACTATAGGTTTTGCTGAAGGTGAAGTCTTCACCACGGACACACATGCTGTTAACGCTGTGACGTTTAACGAGCGTGGATATCATCCTGTGGGCGAGGTTATAAGTCATGAGAAGCTTATTGGCTATGTAGTTGAGACTGCAAAAAGTGCGTTATCAAGCTTGGAGCCAGCCAAGTTTGGATACAGAAGCACGCTTATTCCGAAAGTTAGGGTTATCGGGCAGAAACCGCTGGAGAAATTGTGTGTACTCACGGATAATGTTATTCAAACTGCAAAGAGAATAATTGTTCCCTTGTTTGGTGTGACATTTCTTGTTTTAATGTTGGTTTTACTTTATGTTTAGCTAAACGCTAATAAGGATAGATGCCCCACCTTCCAATTCTCGAGAAAGGGGTTGAAAGGCTTGTTTAGGGAAATTAGGATACATGGTCGGGGCGGACAGGGCGCTGTCACTGCCGCGCAACTGTTAGCTCACGCCGCTCACATAGAGGGCAAGCATGTTCAAGCCTTCCCGTACTTTGGAGCTGAACGCAGAGGCGCTCCAGTTAAAGCTTTTGCCAGGATAAGCGACGCTCCAATTCTTCTCCACAGTCAAGTCTACAGCCCAGATTATGTGGTGGTTCTAGACTCGCAGCTCTACAAAATAATTGACGTTGCAGAAGGTCTAAAAAAAGATGGAATAATAGTTGTAAACACCACCAAGAAACCAGAGGAGTTGGAGCTTAGGGGGTGGCGAGTTGCAACTGTTGATGCCACGGGCATTGCTCTGGAGCTGAACCTTCGTGTGGCAGGCTTACCAGTGGTAAACACTTCAATCTTAGGGGCCTTTGCCGGGGCAACCGGTGAAGTTCGCCTAGAAAGTGTTTTGAAAGCTATAAGGGAGAATTGGCGGGGAAGCGCTGGGGAGAAGAATGCCCGTGCAGCTGAACTTGCCTACGAACGCCTAATTAAAGGATGGTGAAAAAATGGCTGTTTCCAAAATACGTAAAGATATGCCTCTTACCCCAATATCTTACCCGACTTTTGGAAGTATGGGAAAGACAGGGTCTTGGAGAACCTTCCGTCCCATAATAGACTATTCAAAATGCACCAGATGCACGCTTTGCTGGGTTTACTGCCCAGACGCAGCCATAATAAGACGTGAAGACGACTCCCCCGAAATTGATTACGAATATTGTAAGGGCTGCGGAATATGCGCCAACGAATGCCCAGTTAAGGCGATAACGATGCAGAGGGAGGAAGAATAATGACGCAAATCATAATTGACACGGCAAACCACATTGCTGGCTATGCTGCCAAAGCCGCAAGAGTCAAAGTGGTTGCCGCGTACCCCATAACACCACAAACAACCGTTGTGGAAAAAATCGCCGAGTTTGTTGAAAGCGGCAAGATGGACGCCGAGTATATACGCGTGGAATCTGAGCATAGCGCCATGGCAGCGTGCATAGGCGCCGCAGCAACCGGTGTCAGAACCTTTACGGCGACTTCAGCTCATGGTTTGGCTTTGATGCATGAAGCTTTACATTGGGCTTCTGGTGCCCGCTTGCCAATCGTTATGGCTGTTGTTAACCGTGCAATGGGAGCACCTTGGAGCATCTGGCCTGACTTCAGCGATTCGCTTTCGCAGCGAGACACGGGATGGATTCAATTTTATTGTGCCGACAACCAAGAGGTTTTCGACACGATCATACAGGCCTACAGAATATGCGAGGATAAGCGGGTTTTTGTGCCGGCCATGGTCTGCCTAGAAGGCTTCATTCTATCCCACACGTACATGCCAGTAAAAATCCATGACCAAGAAGAGATAGATGCCTTTCTGCCACCATACAAGTCTGGGTGGATTTTAGACGTGAACAACCCCTTTTCTCACGCGAATCTTGTTTCACCAGAGTGGTACATGGAGTTCCGCTATATGATACAAGAAGCTATGGAAAACGCCAAACAACTGATACCCGAAATCGACAAGGAGTATGAGCGGCGCTTCGGCTTCCAATATGGTGGGCTCATTGACAAGTACAAGTGTGAGGATGCGGATTTAATTATCTGTACGATGGGAACGATGGGAAGTGAAGCCAAAATTGCTGTTGACAACCTTAGGAAAGAAGGCTTGAAAGTTGGTGCCGCTAGGATAAGGGTTTACCGTCCCTTCCCGGGTGAAGAGGTTAGAAAGCTTGCTGAACAAGCCAGCATCATTGCCACAATAGACCGCCACATATCCTTCGGAATGGAAGGTTTCCTCGCATCAGAAATTAAGGCGTCGCTCTATCACATGGACGATAAGCCTCTGCTAGCCGGCTTCATTGCTGGTTTAGGCGGACGGGACGTGACATTTAAGACTATTGAGGCGATCGCCAAAAAATCGCTGAAGTGGATTAAAACGGGGAGGGTTGAGAAAGAAACGGTATGGGTTGATTTACGGGAGTGAAAATTATGGTTACCATTAAAGAGTTTTCGAAAGAGGAGTATCTGCTTAAAGGACATGCAGCTTGTGCTGGATGCGGTCCCTCAATAGCTCTTCGCCTCCTCTTCAAAGCGCTCGGAAACAAAGTCATTATGGTTGTTCCGGCATGCTGCACAACAGTCATCCAAGGGCCATATCCATATACCTCTTTTGCAGTTCCCCTTCAGAACATGCTTTTTGAGGCGACTGGTGCAACGTGCTCCGGAATAGTGGCAGCCCTTAAAATCCGGGGTTTAGATGACGTGACGGTAGTGGGATGGGCTGGTGATGGAGGAACCGTGGACATAGGCATACAAGCCCTATCTGGGGCTGCTGAGCGAGAAACCAACTTCATTTACATATGCTACGATAATGAAGCTTATGGTAACACCGGGCTTCAGCGAAGTGGGGCTACGCCTTATGGCGCTTGGACAACTACCACTCCCACCGGTAAGAAGGAACGGAAAAAGGACATGCCATTGATAATGGCTGCCCATAAGATACCGTATGTTGCAACTGCATGCCCATCCTATCCGGTGGACTTTGTTAACAAGTTGAGAAAAGCTAAGGAAATTAGGGGAACCAAGTACATTCATGTTTTGGCTCCGTGTCCAACTGGTTGGCGCTATGACACTAGCAAAACCGTGGAAATTGGGCGACTTGCGGTTCAAACTGGCATATGGGTTCTTTACGAGATTGAAGATGGAAAGTTTAGGCTTAACCCTCCAAGCGATCGTCTAGTTGATAAGTCAAAACGCAAGCTTGTGAAAGAGTATTTAGCATTGCAAGATAGGTTCCGCCACTTGACAAACGCTGACATTGAAAAAATTCAACAATGGGTTGACGAGGACTGGGAATACTACCGAAAATTAGCCTCAAACGAGTGTGTCTGATTCAACCCCGCACGGAAAAATATAAGAGCTCCAACATGATAATGATACCATTACAACCGCCGCTATAGAGTTTAGATGCTGGAAGGAGGTTGGCATGTCAGAGGAAAAGCCTAAGAAGATCGCCAAAGAGGAAAAAACCACAAAAACAGCACGGTCCAATGAAAACACGGTGCTAATCGGCAGAAAACCAATAATGAACTATGTGGTCGCCTGTCTAACATTCTTCAATTCCGGTGCTCAAAAAATTGTTGTGAAAGCCAGGGGGCGAGCGATCAGCAGGGCAGTCGATACTGTTGAGTTGTTAAGAAGAGCTTTTATGAAGGACCTACAACTGAAAGATATCAAAATAGGCACCGAAGAAGTTACTCACGGTGAAGGACAGAAAACCAACGTTTCAACAATCGAAATAACCGTTGCAAAACCATAAAAGGCTTGTAACAAATCATTTCACACTGAAAAAGTACAACATGGCTAGAACTAACTATTTTATACTTTAAATGATGTTTCTTTTGCAAAATTTACAGATAGTTATATATAACTTACTTTGACTTAATGGTTAATTCCGTCTGGTGAGGCGTATGGTTAATTATCCAAAAATTGTTGTGTCTCCGCCGGGACCAAAAGCTAGAGAACTTGTGAAAAAAGATGAGAGGTTCATTTCGCCTTCTTATGTGCGCTTTTACCCCCTTGTCATCGAGTCTGGCAAAGGTTGCATAGTTAGAGATGTTGACGGAAACGAATATATCGATTTTAACTCTGGGCTGGCATGCTTAAACGTTGGGCATAACCATCCAAAAGTGATCGAAGCTATTAAAAGACAGTGTGACCGCTTCCTCCATTATTCGAACACTGACTTCTATTACAATGAGGTTATTGCGCTCGCTGAGAAACTTGCGGAAATCACGCCCGGAAAATTTGAGAAGAAGGTTTACTTTGGCAATAGTGGGACAGAGGCTATTGAAGCAGCAATTAAGCTGGCAAAGTGGCACACGCGGAAACAGCTTTTCATAAGCTTCATTAACGCTTTTCATGGACGAACAATTGGCTCATTGTCTTTAACGGCGAGTAAGCCGGCTCAAAGGCGATATTTCTTCCCCTTAATGCCGGGCGTAAGCCATGTTCCATACCCGTACTGTTATCGGTGCCCCTTTAAACAGACTTATCCCGACTGCCACTACTGGTGTGTCGACTTCATAGAAGAGTTTGTTCTGCAAAAGTATGCGCCGCCAGAGGATGTCGCCGCAATTGTTTTCGAGCCAATTCAAGGCGAAGGCGGATATGTTGTTCCGCCGCCAGAATACTTCCAACGCCTTAAGAAACTTGCTGATAAATATGGAATTCTACTGATAGACGACGAGGTTCAGTCGGGAATGGGAAGAACTGGAAAATGGTTTGCCATAGAACACTGGAATGTTGAGCCAGACGTAATATGCAGCGCTAAGGCTTTAGCTTCCGGGCTGCCTCTAGGCGCCACTATTGCAAAAGCGAAAATAATGGACTGGGTGGGTGGCTCCCACGCCAGTACTTTTGGCGGAAACCCGCTTTCATGCGTTGCAGCAATAGCCGTTATAGATGCCATCAATGGAGAACGACTGTTAGAGAACGCCACCAAGCAGGGAACTTACATATTAAAGAGACTTGAAGAGTTGAAAAAGAAAAGTGAAATAGTTGGAGACGTCAGAGGCAAGGGCTTAATGGTAGGCGCTGAATTTGTGGAAGATAAGGATAGCAAGAAACCAGCGCCCAAAAAGGCGAATGAAATTATGATGAGGTCGTGGAAGCGTGGGATAGCTGTTATTACGTGCGGAATTTCAACTCTAAGGATTATGCCGCCCCTCAACATCACAAGGGAGCTTGTCGACGCCGGATTGGAAATAATCGAGGACGTTGTAAAGGAAGTTGAAAAGGAGAAGTAGAGGCTAAACGTGTTCCATGGAGATTCGAAAAATCACCATAGCCCACTACGAAGAACTTGTTAACCTTTGGCGTCGGGCAGGATTACCCTTCAAACCACGAGGGAGAGACAGCAAAGAAGCTATAGCAAGACAAATGAGCGCAAACCCAGAATTTTTCTTGGGAGCGTTCGAAAATGGACGATTGATCGGCGCGGTTATTATCAGTTCTGATGGACGAAAGGGTTGGATTAACCGGTTGGCTGTGGACCCAGATTTTAGACGTCGTAGTGTTGCGAAAGCCTTGATAACAAAAGCTGAAAAAGTGCTTGAAGACCACGGTGTCAAAATTTTCTGTGCATTAATTGAGGATGAAAACGAGGCTTCTAAAAGACTTTTCAAGAAATGTGGGTATGTGGAGCATCGCGATATAATCTACTTCAGTAAACGCGAATCTGACGGCATCTAAAAACTTGAAGGCTTTGCTATAACCTCTTTTATTTTTAAATCAAAGAATCTTGCACTGTTGGCTGGTTGCATGCGCAATGCTGTGTCGGCACCTCTGCCAGTTCCAGCTATGGCTATGACGTCTCTGTCCACTGGAATTAATCCAGCATCAGCAGCCATAAGAACAATTTCCACACACACTTTTGTGCCTTCACCCATAATCCTAAGAACATTCGCAATAAGCTCTAGAGGCTGAAGAGTTCCAAAATCTTTGCGTATCGCCCTCTCAGCACTGCTGAGAGCATGTGTCCCGGTGAAAATTTTGCCTCCATTGTTTAAGATTTCCTTTTTAAACTCACCTTTTAGTTCGCTTTCTCCTGGCTTTTTAAAACCAACATGGTGAGTTACAACAACAACATTGTAGTCGTTGAAAATTTTTGAGGTTTTAGCCCCCGTTTCGCCTGTTGTTGATGCAACAACTATATCCTTTATGTCTTCTTTCTCTGCATATTCCTTAACTATATCCAACAGCGTGTCCGTGTTAACTTTTCCAGCACTTTTGAAATAGGCAACTTTTCTTTCAGCATAGCTCATTTTATCTCACCCTAAACCGCTTTACTCTTTTGTTATGTTTCTCTTAACGGTTTCCTTTTAAGCTCTGTGCCGCAGACTTGGCATCTTTTTGGCTTATAGTCTGATGGATATTTTCTGCGACATGCGGGACAGTACCTTATCCATTTCAGCATTTTGCGTATTCCAAAAGTTGCAAGGGATGCAAATTCTATCCCTAAATATCTGGCCACATTTTGAATGGAATAATCGTCCGTAGCCACTAGCGGTGTGCAGCCTTGCATTTTCAGCTGTAATGCCAAAGCCAAAACTTGTATGTCTGTTTCAGAAAGCCCGAAAACATCACCAACAGCTTCAGCCGACGCCTTAACCTTGTCGATAAAAACTTTTTCCGGTATCTGAATTTTTAGGCGCCCGCTGTCGGTGGCTGTTTTGAACCTTATTCGGGCTATGCGGCTTCCCGCTACCTCATCCCTAACCATTGGAATCGTATACTGCTCCTCGCTTATCGAAAATGGGTCAAAACCAGCCACAAAAGCCGAAGTGTCTAAAACAACAACCTTTTTGCCAGCGGCCGCCGTTAGACTCCTCCTCCAAACCCGCGAAAGATAAGCCTACTTCTCAAGCGGTTATAGAAGTTTTCGTGAAACCTAAGAAAAGTTGTTACATTCCGTGAACGCGTAACCGTTATACATGGATTTTTGGACTCTAAAACATGCTTATATGCTCCATCAACAACAACTTTTATCCTTTTAGGCCTTAAAACGGTCACGGTGATTTTTGAGTCGCTTGGGAAGACTATTGAGCGTAAAACGCTTAGGGAGCATATGGGTGTTAAAACAAAAGCATCAACATTTGGGTCTAGAACGGGGCCTCCGGCTGAAAGTGAGTAGCCTGTTGATCCGGTTTGAGTGGCTACCATTAACCCATCTGCTTGACAGTCTAAAACGTGCTCGCCGTTTTTTGAAACTCTGGCATATAACAGTTTTACCGGTTCGTCTACAGCTATAAGCACCTCGTTTAACGCATCTGGAAGTTTTGCTTTGTCCGCTGTTACGGCGAGTTTTGCACATTTTTCCGTTATGTAGTTGCCTCTAAGGCATTTTTCGACGGCATTGTAAGCCTCTTTTGGCGTGACTTCTGTTAAAAAGCCTCGGACGCCCATATTTATTGCCAATATTGGTGGTTCCGGCTTTGGAATTGCGGCACATGTCCTTAAAATTGTTCCATCTCCACCAATCGTTATTATTAGGTCTGTTTTCATGTCTTCCAGCGGGCGGAAGTTTCCCCATTTCTTCACCTTTCCTTTCAGTGTTTCTTCGATATATACCTCTAAACCTCTTTTCACTATGTATGCCGCTAGGTCTTCTGCGAGTTTTATGGCGTTTGCCTTGTCATAGCGGGCTATTATGCCGGCGCTTTTGAACATTTTCCTCCCTTCGACAGCGAAATCTTTAAACTCAACTTATATATGGGTGTTGTTTAAAACTGCTGTGGTGAAGCGTTTAAGCTGGTGATAATGTGAGTAAGCCTGTTGATGTTGGAAGCCTCCGGGAAGGCGGCTACCTCATAGTTGATGGTGAACCATGCAAAATAGTCGAGATAACAAAATCTAAGCCGGGAAAGCACGGCTCGGCTAAGGCGCGGATAGTTGCCATAGGCGTCTTCGACGGCGTCAAAAGAAGCATTGTTAAACCAGTGGATGCAACAGCTGAAGTGCCAATAATTGAAAAAAGAAGCGGGCAAATTTTCGCTGTCACACCTACAAGCGTCCAAATTATGGATTTGGAAACGTATGAATATTTGGATGCGCCATACCCTGAGGAAGAAGAGCTTAAGGCTAAGCTGGCTCCCGGTGTTGAGATAGAGTATTGGAAGATACTTGGCAAAGTTAAAATTGTGAGAACAAAATAGCCTTGTTCGGGTTACTTTAAACGATTTGTGAACTACCGCCACCATTCCCAGTCAAGCTTTTTGAAGCCTACATATAGAATTAGGAGGATGACACCCCAGCTTAGGGCTATTGCTGCTGCTTCAAGGATTATGTTTCCGCTTAGGTAAGTGTAGCTTGCCCAAGCGCTTAATCCGCATAAACCTACAAGAATTAGGATGAACATGGCGAATTGTATTGCCCTTTCTGCGGTCAAATAGGCCACCAACTAAACCTAAAGTTTTAGCTACTTTTTGTTTTAAGGTTTTTCATTAAGCTTATTTGGCTGTTTCGCTTTTACCTTTTTGAAGCCGATGATGCAAGAAGAGCCGTCTGAATTGTGACGACGTTTGAGGAGAGCTGAGGCTTCATTCTATCGGAATTTCGTACTCATGCTTTCTCGGCAAATGAATTTCTAATATGCCTCTCTTAAATCGGATTTCCATACGGTCCATGTAGACGGGCACTGGAATCCGCGTTTGGCACTGAAACTTTTGAAACTCGCCCCTGTGGTGGGTTATGCCGAAATCGTCAAATCTTATTTTACGCCTCATTTTCGCCGAAACCTCGAGAGTGTCTCTGCTGATGGGTTTAACCTCTATTGTGTTCTGCTCAGCGTAGGGCAAGTCAACAGTCACTATGACTTCGTCGGCAGTCACTATAATGTCTCTTAATGGTTCCATGGTGCAAGTCCTACAGTTCCAGCTGGGCCTCTCAATTATGGTTTCTCTCACTCTTTCAGCCCAAGCTTCAAAGTTTTCAAAATACTCGTCTATTATATCGAAGATTGAGCGTCTTCTGCGATTGTAATCTGACACTTTCATCAGCCCCCTACGAAATGTATAGTGGTATGTCGTATTCCTGTGTCTTACGCATTTTTGTCAGTTCCTGCTGGGTTCTTTTCATCATGTCCCTTGCCTTCAGGCGTATTTCCTCGCCTTTTTCTAAAAGCTTTGAAACGTTCACTTTAACTCCGGTTAGATTCGCCAACTGTTCCAGTGCTTTGGCTGCTGCTTCCGGGTCTGGGTAGTTGAAGAAGCACTGTGCCAAGAGAGTTAGAGCTGGCAATCTAAGGGTGGCGCAGTACTGGAGCATAACGGCTTGGGGGCCAACCATGTAGCCTTCCCTCAAAATTTCCAAGCCCTTGTTCTGAATCATTTTCAGCGTTTCTGGGCTTGAGGCTGCCGCGAAAACCTTCAGTTCGTCGAGGTCTTGTCTGTCTTGAACTGGTATGCCGCTCAGTGAAATCATAATTTTAACTTCTTTGCCTTTTCCCCAGTCAATCAGCGCATGCATTATTGGATAGATGAGGTCTTCTTGTAATGCCGTTTCTGAAACTGCTAAGAGAATTTGGCTGTTTCCAAAAATCCTTATGGGCGAGTGAGGTAGTCCCTCATGTAGGACTATTATTGGGGGCAGAAGTCTTGAATCCATATAGGCGACCTCCTCCAATTCCAGTTCTGAAATTAGGTGGGAGGCTGCTATAACGCCGACGAGTCCCACGTCTGGGAAGCCGAAAATCATAACAGCCCCTTTTGGAATCTCCTTCTTCTCAATAATTTTGATTTCCTCGCTCAAAACCGATCCCTCTTGAAAATGTCTGTTTAGAAAATGTAAAAATCTTGCGGACAAAGAGTCTTAACAAGCTTTAAGGATTGTTAGCCATAAACTGCTCCATTCTTGCGAGGATTTTCCCTATCTGTAAATGAGCCTTCATCTCTTTTTGCCACTCTATTGGCAGCTTACGTTTGAATCTCCCAGCGGCACGTCTATCCATAATGACTATTATGCCCCTATCTTCTGGACTGCGTAGGAGTCTCCCGACTGATTGGGCTAGAGCGTTTAAGCATGGCATGTTGTTGGAGTATTCAATGGCTTTCGTTTCAAACTTCTCTTTGAAGTAGTTGTATAGAGCTGCTTGAAGTTCTGTCTTTTTTGGAAACGGCAACCCAACAATGATGACTGCGGAAAGTAGGCTTTTCCCCTCCATTGTCATGTCAACGCCCTCGCTTATTTTCCCTCTTGCCACACCGAAAACGACGCAGCTTCCGTTTTCCTGCAAGAACTTGAGAACTTCGAGAATCTTTGTTCTCTTCTCTTCTACTAGCAGTGGCTGCTCCAGCTTAACTATCTGGGCTATTTCTCTCATAACTTCATATGATGGGAAGTATACAGCAACTCTTCCGGCAACTTTTTGGATTATTTGGCTGAGGTGAGCTGCTATACGTTTCCATTGTATTTCGTTGCGTTTCTCAAACTTTGTTGTCACCGCCTCATCCACAAGAATAAGCCTATTCTCCGGCGGGAACGGGCTTGGAAGTTCCAGGCTTCGGCAGCGGCTTCTGTCAAGACCTAAAACATCCACGTAATAGTCCATGTTCCATAAAGTGCCGGACATAAGTATGGTAGAGCGAAGCTCATTGATTATACCAGCTGCCAATGATGGATCGAGACATTTAATTCCAAGTCTGACACGTTTTTTCTGGTCTCTGTCTACTTCAACTTTAACGTATCGCACGTAGCTTGAACTGGTCAAGCTCGTCCAGTTAGAGAGAAAGTCTACACAGCGTGAAAGATTAGATATTGGGCTTTTCCCCATTTCACTTCTTTTGACGCGGATTTGTTCGCCCTTGTCAGCCAGTTCCTGCAGCAACTCGCCCAGTTTTTCATAACTAATCTTGAGTTTCTCGGTTAATGCTTTGATTAGCGCTTCTTGATCAATTATATGCTCAATGTCATATCCATAGTTCCTATAAACCCTTTTTCCAAAATTCACCATGACGCCGTATAAAGCCTCCAAAAAGCCAAAGTCGTCAATATCGAAGTTTTTCACTTCTTTGTAGGCTCTTCTAACAGACCTTGACGAGAGTTCTTCTGAAAATATGCCGCTTGCATAGTATGGTAGACTGTGAGCCTCATCGAAGATGCAGTTAATTGCCTTTGTGCGTATTCCAGCCTTTCCTAAAATTGAGCCTCGTATGGCATCCACCAAAATGTAGTTGTAATTACCTATGATGATGTCAGCGTAACGCGTTAGAATCTTTGTAACTTCGTAGGGGCATAGTACCGCATTGCAGCATATTTCATAAGTCTCTTCTGGTAGTAGAGGTCCAATCTTCTTTATTTTGCCCACTAGATTGTAGGCTTGCCAGCTTGGTTTCCACCCATCATATGTTCTTTCATAGTATTCGCATGTTTTGCCAAACAAGCCTTCCTTCAAGCCCTTGCAGTAGTAGAGGAAGTCTCGGTAGGCAATATCCTTAAGCTTGGGGTCTTCGAAGGCGTGGGGGCACATTTCCTTTTTGCTTTTGAAGATGGATGCGGCAAAGCCTGCGCCACAATGGTCTTTTATGTTTTTCAGCTCTCTTGAGTAGATTTCAAGCTGATTTTTCGTTCTAGTTAGAGCTATAAGCCTTCCGATGGAAGTATTTTGTTCTCTAGCCGCGAAAAAGGCTGTTAAAACCGAGATGGATTTCCCAGTGCCGCACGGGGAGCAGAGCAAACCAATTTTTCCTTCCTTGAAGGTTTGGTAGGCGAATTTTATGGCTTTAAGCTGGAATGGACGAAAACTCTGGTATGGAAAGAATTCCTTGACCAAATTATCAAAGCGTTCTTCACCCTTTACAACTCCATTTTCTATCGCAGTTTGATGCGCCATTGTCCTTACCAAAAAGGTTCCACAGTTTCCACAGAAATGGCTCTTCAAATATTCATTGGCAGAATAGGTTTTTCCGCATCGGCGGCAAATGTAAACAATTTCCATTTGTTAAACTTCACTAATTCACTAGTGCCTTCTGTGGTAAAAGAAGTTTGCTCAGCAAGGCGCAGTGGAGATGTTAGGTTTAAGTTCTGCATGAGCCACTACTTTGATTGAGGCGTATGGGCAGTGTTAAGCGGGTTTAAGCCAACGGTTTTCGCCGATGTCCGCGAAAGCATGAATGTAAAAGACCATTTAAAGGAGCTTGGATGCGAGGTTGTAGAGAAGGCTTTAACCCCGGCGGACTATGTGGTGGCTGAAGACTACGCCATTGAAAGGAAAGAGCTCCACGACTTTTTCCGCTCAGTTTTCGACGGCAGACTCTTCGAACAAGCTGAGAGGCTTGCAAAAACTTATGAAAACGCCTACCTAGTTGTTGAGGGAGACTTTGTCAACGCTGTAAGGCATGTTCGCACTCCACAAGTCTTCTGGGGAGCACTTTCGAAGGTTATGGCTGACCATAACATCTCGGTTGTGTTTACTCCAAATGAGGCGCACACAGCCATGTTTCTGTATGCCTTAGCTAAAAAACTGCAAGAGGGGGAGAGGCGAAAAATAGCCGTTAAACATAAGCCTAAAACCTACACGCTGAGGCAGAGGCAACTCCTCGCTGTGCAAAGCCTGCCAAAGATAGGTCCAGAAAGGGCTGAAGAACTTTTAAGGTGTTTTGGAAGCGTGCGCCGCGTTTTCCAAGCCTCAAAGAGAGAGCTGCTGTCAGTTAAGGGACTTGGTGAAAAGACTGTTCAAGCTATAGTCGAGATTTTGGACACAAAGTATCCCGGCTTAGAACAGCAATAGTGCACTCCACAAGCCCTAATATGGCGAATGTTTAAAGGTATTTAAGCGTGTAAACGGTCTTAAATCTGGAGAATGTCATGGCTTTAGAAAGGCTTGGCACTTCACTTCATGAGGCTTTAAGGAAGCTTTTCAGAGCCGCTGTTGTCGATGAGGCTGCCGTTAAGGAACTTGTGAGGGACGTGCAGCGGGCGCTTCTGCAAGCGGACGTGAACGTTCAACTCGTCTTAGACATTTCTAAGCGCATAGAGGAAAGAGCCCTCAAAGAGAAGGTTCCGCCTGGAATTTCGCGTCGCGAGCACGTGATTAAAGTTGTTTATGAAGAGTTGACACGCTTTCTAGGTGAAAAGCCGGTTCCATTAAAGGTTGAGCCTGGTAAAAAGAAGGTATTGATGCTTGTGGGCATTCAAGGCTCTGGGAAGACCACCGCTGCGGCTAAGCTTGCAAGATATTTTCAGAAAAGGGGCTTGAAACCCGCTTTGATATGTGCTGACACCTACCGCCCAGGCGCCTTTGACCAGCTTCAGCAACTTGCCAACAGAATAAATGTGCCAATTTACGGCGACCCAAAAGCCAAAGACCCAGCCAAAATTGCGTTTGAGGGGCTGAAGCAGTTCAGCGACAAGGACATAATCATAGTTGACACGGCTGGACGCCACAAAGAAGAACGCGAACTTATCAAAGAAATGAAGATGCTTGAGGAGAAAATCAAGCCGGATGAGGTTATGCTTGTCATCGATGGAACCATTGGACAACAAGCTCTTGTGCAAGCCAAAGCCTTTAACGAAGCAACATCTATAGGCTCTATACTTGTGACAAAGCTTGACGGCTCAGCTAGAGGCGGAGGCGCCTTGTCCGCTGTTGTGGCTACTGGTGCGCCAATAAAGTTCATAAGCGCCGGTGAAAAGGTTGAGGACATCGAGCCCTTTGTTCCATCCCGATTTGTGGGCAGACTCTTAGGTATGGGCGATCTGGAAACTCTCATTGAGAAGGTTCGAGAAGCCGAAATCAAAGTTCCGGAAAAGAAGGCTAAGGCTATTTTAAGCGGCAAGTTCACGTTGACAGACATGTACGAACAATTTGAAGCCATGAAGGGCATGGGGCCTTTCCGAAAACTCTTGAAGATGTTACCCGGCATGTCTTACGATGTGCCTGAAGAAATGCTTGACATAGCTGAGGGCAAGCTGGAAAAGTGGCGGGTTATAATCCAATCGATGACTCCGGCGGAGCGGGAGAACCCCAAAATGTTTAACGCTTCAAGGATTAGGCGTGTTGCGCGGGGCTCCGGAACCAGCGAAAAAGATGTGAAAGAACTTTTGAAACAGTATGTTCTCATGCGGAAAATGCTGAAAACATTGAGAAGGAAGAAGAGGCTTCCCTTCTTTGGGAAGGGGCTGCCTGTTGACGTAGGCTAAGGCTTATCGCAGAAATATACGCCTAAAAGGAGTCTTTTATGGGCATACTGGAAAAAGCCCTGCGAATGCTTGAAAAACATCCTTTATGCGATCACTGTTTAGGTAGGCAATTCGCTTTTCTGGGGCATGGAATGGAAAACGATGAAAGAGGAAAAGCCGTTAAAAATGTCCTAGTGATGGAAGCCCAAACACTTGCCCGCATAAAAAGAGATGAAGGGATAAAGATTCTAAAAATCCTCGCAACAAATGGTTTCTGCAAGAAGGCTTTGGAAGCTCTCCGCAAAATGGGAAGGCGTATTTCCGAGAAAAAAGTGGCAGAAACATGTTTTCTATGCGAGAACAGTTTTGAAAACGTAGACGATTTGGCAAAAAAGGCTGTGAAGAAGTTACAGGAATACGAGTACAACAACTTTTTGGTAGGCATAGAACTCCCAGTAGCGGTTGAGGAACGCGAGGATGAGTTTAAGGCTCAATTTGATGTGGAATATGGCGAAAATATTAGGCTGGAATTTGGGAGAATTTTTGGCAAGAAAATCGCCACTTACAGCCAAAAACCAGTGGAACATCGAAAACCGGATGTTGTTGTGCTCCTAAACCCTATGACCAGCGAAATAAGGGTCCAAGTTAACCCCCTCTACATTGCAGGACGTTACAAGAAACTTGTTAGGGGTTTACCGCAATCAAAATGGTTCTGCACCAACTGTCGCGGAAAAGGGTGTGAAAAGTGCAGCTGGACTGGGAAGAGATATCCGGAATCTATTGAGGAACTAATAGGCGAGCCCATTTTGAAGGAGACGGGTGGCACTAAAACGTTATTTCATGCCGCTGGAAGGGAAGATGTGGACGCTCGTATGCTTGGAAAGGGTAGACCCTTCGTTATAGAAATAGTACAGCCGAGGAAACGTTTCTTAGACCTTAAAGAAGTCGAAGAAGCCGTGAACGCTCATGCAAGAGGTAAAGTTGAGGTTTCAGAACTGCACTTTGTTGATAAAAACTTTGTGCGAAAGCTGAAAAAAGCGGAATCAGCGCAAAAGGAATACCGCGTTACTGTTGAGTTTGAAAGAGAAGTTGCGGACGCGGATTTAAGGCTGTTGAAAGAAAAACTTAGCGGCGTCGTCATTAAGCAGAGGACACCCTTACGTGTTTTGCACAGGCGAGCGGATTTAACTCGGGAAAAGTACATATATGAGGTTAAAGCTAAAAGATTGTCACCGAAAAGGGCTGAACTGAAGGTTCGATGTCAAGGAGGACTGTATGTAAAAGAACTGGTGACAGGTGATGATGGAAGAACAACCCCCAGCGTTTCAGAAATTCTCGGATATAAAGCGAAGCCTATAAAACTTGATGTTTTAAAGGTGATTGTGAGGGAAGGTTGAAAATTGAGGAAGTCAAAGGGGTATCGGTCAAAAACGCGGCGTCTCCTTAGGAAAAGCCCTAGAGAAAAAGGTAAAATGCAACTAAGTAAACTGCTTCACGAATACCAGCCCGGAAACAGTGTGGTCATAAAAATCGATCCAAGCGTTCAGAAGGGCATGCCTCATAGACGTTATCACGGGAAAGTCGGCAAGATTGTGGGTGTACGTGGAAAAAGCTACATCGTAAGCGTTACACAAGGCGACGCTTTCAAGGAAATCATTGTTAGTCCGGAGCATTTGGAGCCCTATAAGGGTGGTTGAAATGTTGGAAAAGGCTGAGACCGAAAAGATTAAGGAGAAAAGCCTCGCAATTCCGCAGGTTAAGAAGCTGCTTGAAGGGTTTGGCGAGGAAAAGTTGGATCAATTCCAGAGGCGTGTTCTTGATTATGCATCCAAGTTTTCGAAAGTTGACTTCAAGACTGCTGAGATGCTTGTGGAAAAGCTTGTTAAAGATTTCGGTTTAGAAGAAGCCGAGGCTGTTCAAATAGTTAATTGTATGCCCAGCACTGTCGAAGAGCTTAGGGTCTTTCTTGGAGGCGGTCGCAAGATTATTGAAGCCTCTAAATTGGAAGCTATGGTTAAACTTTTAAACGAACATAGATTGAAATAACTCTTCAAACCGTATTTTAAAATGTAAGGAGTTTAAAAGGGGATACAATGGAGAAGGAGAAACGCTACGAAGAGTACGCCTACGTCCTAGACTTTCTACCCCACGGGCGCCCCGGGGTTCGAATAACTGGAAGGGCTGGTTACAGAGCTGGAGCCCTAGTTCAGCTTGTAGGCGAAGAATTTTTCACGCTTCTGGAGGCTCTAGTTAAGGAAGGTGTCACTCTAAAGCCTCATGACCGCGTTTATGTGGGGAAGGAGGCTCGTGAAGAGATAACCTACATCATTGGGCGGATAGGCTATGACGAGTTGACTTCCGCCGCAAAGATGGAGCTTCCAACGGTTGTTAGCCGCATAGTCCTTAACCGAGAAAAATGGTTCGTCAACTTCTTCAACGCAGCGCAAGCTATAACCCCTAGGATGCACGCATTAGAGCTTATTCCTGGTATAGGTAAAAAATATATGTGGCAAGTTATAAACGAACGGGAAAAGAAGCCCTTCGAAAGTTTTGAAGATTTACAGAAGCGAACAGAAATCCCTAACCCCGTTAAGCTCCTCACAAAGAGGATTTTAGAGGAGTTGGTTGGCGAAAGCAAGTATAGACTTTTCACAAGAGCCCGTTAAACGTGGCTGGTAAACGCTCTTATGAGCCTAATTGAAGAAGCGAAGCTCCTCCTTCGAAAACATCGAATTTTTCCGAAAAAGCGCCTCGGGCAACACTTTATGGTTGAGCCATTGATTTTTCAACTTCTAGCAGATTATGTCTCGCTTTGCCAAAACGACATCGTTTTGGATGTTGGCGCTGGCCTGGGTTTTCTAACACGCTTTTTGGCCGAAAGGTGTGGAAGGGTTTTGGCTGTTGAGTTGGATAATAGGCTGGTTAAGGTTTTGCGTGAACAACTTAAAGGCTTGCCAAACGTTAAAGTCATCGAGGGCGACGTGCTAAAAATATCACTTCAAGAGTTTAACAAGGTTGTTTCCATACCGCCCTACGGTATCTCTTCGACTTTAGTCCAGTGGCTTTTCAGCAAAAAGCTCGACTGTGCAGTGATGATTTTTCAAAAAGAGTTTGCTAAACGCCTTGTGGCATCTATTGGAAACGACGACTATTGCTGGTTAACGGTTCTGGCATATTACCATTTTGGCGTTGAGCTTTTGGACGATGTGCCGGAGAGCTTTTTCTATCCACAGCCAGAAATAGACTCCGTAATTGTCCGTCTTAAACCGAAGTCGCAACCGCCTTTTAGGCTGAGGGATGAAGCCCTTTTTACAAGGCTTGTGCAAGCCCTTTTTACACAACGTAATAGAAAAGTTAGAAACGCCATCAAACCCTTCATGATGAAAGAGCGCAAGGTTTCAGAAGAGGCAACCAAAGTGGCTGACTCTCTCCCCTTCCATGATAGGCGTGTGCGGGAACTGGCACCAGAAGACTTTGGTGAACTTGCAAATGCCCTCGCCAACTAAACGAGTGTTTTTCGACAGTTATTTTTTCGATGTTTGGCAAGACGTTTACGAACCAGCAGAAGACTCCTTCCTATTCGCGGAAAACCTAACGGTGCTGGAAGGCGAAAGAGTCCTTGACATGGGTACAGGATGCGGCATCCTCGGCATAATCGCTGCAAAAAAAGCCTTGCAAGTGGTTGCCATAGACATAAACCCGGCGGCCGTGCGATGCGCTAAAGAAAACGCCAAACTAAATGGCGTCGCTGACACAATGCTCTTTATTCAAGGCGACTTGTTCACGCCACTGAAAGCAGAGGAAAAATTCGACTTAATCCTTTTTAACGCGCCCTATTTACCAACCGAACCTTTTGAGGGCAAAACTTTAATTGAACGTGCATGGGTTGGCGGAACAAGTGGCAGGACAATCCTAGACCGCTTCTTAGAAGGAATATCTGGACATGTTAAGGTTGAGGGTCGTGTTTTGTTAATGCAGTCCACACTTACAAATGTGAACAGAACCATGAAAATTTTAGAAGATGAAGGTTTCAAGGCAAAAATTGTTGCGAGTTTAGACCTTCCCTTCTTCGAAACAATAGTGCTCATCGAAGCGAAGGCTAACTCTTCGTAACTTTAAGTTTTTCCAGCCTTGTGAACATTGCCTGTTTTTCATGTTCGCTTAGGAAGGAGGCTTGGAAAGAGTTTCTGGCAAGCTTGTATATCTGCTGGGCATTTAAGCCCAATGCCTTCTGCACTGCAATGTAGTTTTCATTTATGTAGCCTCCAAAATATGCTGGGTCATCAGAATTCACTGTTACGAGAAGTCCTTTGTCAAGCATCTTTTTCAGCGGATGCTCCTCCATGCTTCTTATGACACCTAACTTTAGGTTTGAAAGCGGGCAAAGCGTTAATGGGATCTTCTGCCTTGCCAGCTCTCTAACGAGATCTTCATCCTCGAGGGCATGGTTTCCATGGTCAATGCGGGAAACCTTCAGAAGGCTTATTGCTTCCCAAACATATTCTGTGGGTCCCTCTTCGCCAGCATGGGCAACCGTCAAAAAGCCTTCCTCCATGGCTCTTTCAAAGACTTTTTGGAACTTTGATGGTGGATTGCCAATTTCGGATGAATCAAGCCCGACAGCCACAATCCAGTCCTTGTAGGACAAAGCCTCTTCTAAAGTTTCGAAGGCTGAATCTACGCTTAAATCCCTTAAAAAACACATTATCAGTTTTGTTGAAACTTCAAGCCTTTTCTCCCCATCCCTGAGGGCCTTATAAATGCCCCTTATTACTGTGTCAAATTTTACGTCCCTTCTCATGTGAGCTTGGGGGTCAAAGAACACCTCAGCGTGTAAAACGTTTTGAGAGCGCGCTTTCTCCAGATATGCCCATGTTAAATCGTAAAAATCCTGCTCTTTTTGCAGAACCTTCACTCCTTCATAGTAGACATCTAAAAAATCTTGAAGGTTTCTAAAATTGTAGGCTGCCCTAGCCTCTTCAACGCTTCCATATTTTGGTTTAGCATCATTCCTTCTAGCAATCTCAATCATCATTTTAGGTTCAAGGGTTCCTTCAATGTGTAGGTGGAGCTCTGCCTTAGGGATTTCCCTAATAAGCATCTCCAAGGAATTTTTGTCTCTCATTTTTCATGTGATATAGCCTTTTCAACTGCTTTATAGGATTTTGTTGAAAAACTATATAACGTGAAGGCTTTACTATTGCTAGAAAACATCTCTCTGGGAGTGACCATTCCATGTGTATCATTGGAAAGGACAAGTTGAAGGAGCTTATTGAAAATTATAAGTGCATATATCCCTACGACTACAACCTCCTCGACGGAGATAGCTATGTACTGACGGTTAAGGATGAGACAACATTGAATTATCTGGAGCACAAAAACCTGATATCCTACGAGATAGTTTTCACGCCACCAAATTATGTGGCTCATTTGACAGCTAAAAGCAAGTATGGGCGGATGGGCTTATCCTTTCTCAACGCGGCGAAAGTTCACAGCGGCTTTGTGGGCAGGCTGGCGCTTGAGATCGTAAATTTGAGCAATGACCGTTGCCCAATAACCATTAAGCGGGGGGATCCCTTCATGCACATAGAATTCATAACAAGAGAAGGCGCGCCATCACCATACGTAGGCGAATACCAGTTCCAGTACCTAACAGACGAAGAAGTGAAAATGTATATTCCAATTTTAAAGCGGGTTTTTCTAAACTATGATGAATTGGCAAAAATATGGCTTAAAAATAGACCTGTATCCCCCTAGTTTATATTCATAAGTCTTAAACTGGATTCAAAATTCATAATCTTAATCAAGTATTATGGCTTTATGCATGATTAACAAATTGCTTAAATACCGCCATTGTATATGCTGAAAGGGATGCACCATGCGCGCGCGTAACTATCGAGAGGTTAAAGGGCAACCCTACACTAGGCGAGAGTTTGTTAAGGGTTTTCCCCAGCCGAAAATAACC
>JAVZNT010000007.1:0-41699 GCA_038882655.1 Bathyarchaeia archaeon
GTGTTTTCGGTTCGCTTCTCCAAAGCTTTTACCATCCGAGGTTTTCTGACATTGACATAGTTGTTTATGGCAGGAAAAATTTGGAGCGGATACGAGAAATCCTACTAGAGCTTTACGTGGATAAAGGCTCGGGGTTTTCCAACGAGTTTGAGGATGACTCATCAATCAGAGGAAAGGCTTGGCACTTCAAGAACATAAGCCCAAAAGAGTTTGTCTGGCACCAGAGGCGCAAAACTATCTACGGAGTTTTCCAAGACGAAGCCTCTAAAAGGGCTATTAAGGTTGAGTTTGAACCTGTTAAAGGTTGGAGCGAAATCATCAACGAATACAGCCAAATTAAGAGGATAACCCGTGAAGGCTGGGTTAAGGCACTCCTATACGTAAAAGATGATTCTGAAGCGCCTTTCATGCCCTCAATCTACCGTGTGGAGGTTGTCAAAATTGTTGAAGGCCCAAAAATTGAAGACTTGAGAAGAGTTGTCTCCTATCTTGAGGAGTTTAGGATGCAAACGTGGAGCGACGAGACCGTTTATGCTGAAGGAAACCTTGAAAAAGTCGAGTTGCGAAACGACGAATGCTTCCACCAAATAACATTAACCTATGGACCGCGCTACTACGAGCAAGTTTTGAAAGTTGCAGAACCAACAGCCAAAAACTAGTGCTTTAAAATCATGTAGTCTGCGGGTTTGTTTCCAAGAAGCAGCCTAAAATGCTCACAGTCACTTCTATGATCCGTTACTTGTTCAAGCTTCCCCTGCGCCACGATAGTCTCGCCTTTTCTTGCTTGTTCGCAGAACCTTCCGCGGAAGGATGCAATCTCCTTTATAGGCTCGATTTTTGGTCTATCAACAACCTTGACGTCTTCAATTTTGTATGTGCATGGCGTGAATATGGCTCCGGCATCATCAACAACCGTAGCCTCGATTTTTGCATAGCCACAATTCTTGTAGCGGATATCACCATACTTTTCGCCAGTCTCATTCCAGTCCTTCACAAAACGGATGAAATAGTCTCTATCCATAAACTTGCCCTGAAAAACCTTCCTAGACTCGACTTTAACAAAGTCATCGAAGCTCATGAAAGTGTCTTTCGAACGAAAAGCGAAAAGTCTCCGCAAATCCCCTAAACTATAAGGCTTTAAGGGGCAAGAAGGTTCCTCAAATAAGGCTTCAATAGCTGAATGAACTTTCCTACAGTTTTCAGACCCGTAGACGATTAGATCGATATCCGAACTATTGGTATGCAAGCCAACCATAATCGAGCCTGAAGCCCCGATAGCATCCCATGAAATGCCAGCAGAAGATTTAAGCAGACACGCCATCTCCAAAACCGCGTGTTCTAAAGGGTCTAAGCTCTCAGCCTTTCGAAACCGTTTAAGCACTTCAACTGGCACATATGCTCTTTTAATATCACTTTTTGGGACTTCACATAGAACCTCGTCGAAAACTGAATCATAAACAAGATATTCTGGAAAATTCTCCTTCAACCAAGTATATCGTTGGGAAAGAGAATAAACCTTCTCATAAGATAATTCACCACGTTTTCTTTTGCCTGTTTTGCTTGGAAAATACCTTATGAAAGCTATTACTCTGTTTAGCGGGTGAACTACCCCTTTAACATCAAATATGAAGCCTTGGTTAGTTTCTATAAAGTCTCCTTCGCGAAACCTTCTTTCCATCAAGGGTCAAATGTCTGTATATGTATTTATTGTTTCTTGAAAATAAGACCAGCTTTATAGAGTCCGGAAATCAATCCTATCCCGACTATTGTAGCTATGACCGTCATCAGTATTCTTTCAATAGCTGAAACTGGAACCATATACATGAACAGGGATGGCACGTCAGGCAATCCTAAAGGTTTGAGGAAATAATCCTCAACAACGCTGAGTGGTATGAAAATGTCTATTGTTCCTATGAATATTAGGTTTCCAAGCATGTGGTCAGCTATTATCCCGCAATAGCTGGCTAGGAAAACCGAGGAAATAAAGGAAAATCGCCCAGCTCCGAAAATTCCATACAGGACGAAGATTGCACCTATAATGTATAACGGAAGCGAAAGATAGTTTAAAGGAAGTGTTTCATTTAAGTAGGGTTTTGTGAACATATAGCCAACAACAAACAGAATTACTCCGGAAAGTATGGAGGCTGGTTTCAACCGCCAACCCTCTTTTATTGCTTCTATTTCTTTGAATGAGTTTGCAACCCAACCTCGCGTGATCAGAACAGAGAATAAGCCTGCAAAGTGGAGAACAGGATAGAATATGGCTTTTTGTCCAACCCATGTGGCATACCATCCAGCTATTAAGGCTCCGAGGATCACTGCGGAAATGGGCCACCCTTGAATTTTGCTATTTTTTAAGATTTTATCTAATGTTAAGAACCCGGCTACCATGGCTGAGATCGCTGTGCAGAAGGAGGTTAAAACGCTGAAGGGGCTTCCAGCGGCGATTAAACCGCCTATTAAAGCGGCTAGAAATCCTAAATATGGTCCAATTATCATTCCGTAGAGTGGAGCGATTGCTGCATCAAATTTTATGCTTGCGTCTGGAATTCCAACTATTGGTATTCCAGGTATAAACTTGCAGATTATAAATGAGAGCGCGGCGAAAATTGTTAATAGCGCCACGTTTTTCGCGGACAATTCAACACTTGCCAATTTTTCACCTATGTATTTTTGGTAATTGCTGTGTAATTTTTTACACAACGTTAATAAGCCTTTCCATGCAAACCCTATCGTAAGGTGCAATGTTTAATGGCTTTCACGTTCAGCAAGGCTGAGCATGTTTCGCGTTGTTTGGAGTTGGCCATTCTTTTGGAGGTTAGTGCGGACAAGCCTGGGAACGTGAACTTGGTGGTTGGTTTTGAGGGCACCAATCACATGCATTTTTTGGCTTCTGCTGTGGCTGCGGCTCCCCATTTTAGGTTGGCTGCTGAGCGGGGCATAGCCGTTTTAAAAGGCGATATGAGTGTGAAAGATGTTGGTGTTGGAGGAATTATCCGCGATTGTGTAGCCGACGTGCATACCTGGCAGAGTGGCGGCAACACATTGCTCGGCACAATAATCCTTTTTATGCCTTTGGCTGTTGCGGCTGGCATCACAACAGGTGAAAAAGGTGTTTTCAACCTTTCTGTTTTGAGGCAAAACCTGCGAAGGGTTGTTGAGGCAACAACGCCAGAAGATGCCGTTGCAGTTTATGAGGCTGTTGGGATTGCCAGGCCCAGCGGTTTGGGAAAAGCACCAGACCTAGACGTTGATGACCCAAACTCTGTGAAACGCATTATTGATGAGAGGATTTCGCTCTACCAGGTTTTTAAAATAGCCTCACCTTATGACATGGTTTGCTCAGAATGGGTTAACAATTACCCAGTAACCTTTGAATATGCCTATCCAACGTTGATGCGAAATCTTAAGGAGGATGGAGACCTAAACACAGCGATAATTCACACTTTCCTTGCTGTTTTATCCAAGCATCCAGACACCTTCATCGCGAGAAAGGTTGGACTTAAAAGGGCTTGCGAAGTCTCAGTTATGGCTGAAGAAGTCTTGAAAAGCGGGGGGCTTAAAACCGCCATTGGAAGAGAAAGACTCCGCGAGTTTGACGCCATGCTGCGAAAAGAAAGCAATCTATTGAATCCTGGAACAACAGCAGACATTATCGCGGCTGCCCTTGCATTAGCTGTGCTGGGCGGCTACAGACCATAAACAGAAAACTAGAGAGGATAGTCTGCTATTGGCTTTTCCAGCAACCAAAAATACATGACTTTTCAGCCTTAAAGGGGATAAATTAATTAGGATTGAAATTTCTGTATGTAGCTTTCAAGAAGTGTTTGGCGTTTAATATGCAAGTGTTGAGGTTTACTGATGGAAGAAAAGCCTAAGCTGAAAGTTACCTTGTTGACTGGGCGGACAATAGAGCAGGGTGCTGGAAAAGAGCGGGGAAAATCCTCCAAAGAGTATGTGGAAAGCGTTTCAGTCTGCTACGTGGACCCAGAAGACATGAAAAAGCTCGGCGTAAAAGATGGAACAAATATTCAAGTTTCAACAGCTTTCGGCTCTGTGGTGGTTAAAGCCGTTAAGTCTTTGAGGGCACCGCACAAAGGCGTAATATTTATTCCCTATGGTCTTTGGGCGAATGTTGTTGTTGACCCTGAAACCCACGGCATTGGAATGCCTTCTTTTAAGGGGATTCCAGCCACTGTGGAGCCAGCCCCGGACAAACCTGTTCTGGGCTTGGAGGAGCTTCTTAAAACAGTTTTTAGGAAGGATTAATAAATGCTAGTTGTCAAAGCTGTGACTTGCCCGGTTTGCGGAAGCCTATGCGACGACATAGAACTAACCATTGAGAAGGGGCACATAGTTAAGGTTAAGAATGGCTGTGCCATGTGTGAAGCCAAGTTTTTGGGCTACTGCAGCGAGCACCGTATTTTAAAGCCAATGATAAGGAAGAACGGAGAACTTGTCAAAACAACCCTTAAAGAGGCTATTAGAAGGGCTGCCGAAATTTTGGCTGAAGCCAACTATCCGGTGCTTTATGGCTGGAGCAACACAAGCTGCGAAGCCATAAGCGTCGGCATAGAACTAGCCGAAGAGGTTGGCGGAGTAATAGACAACACCTCTGTTGTCTGCCACGGTCCATCAATTTTGAGCATCCAAGACGTGGGGATTTCATCATGCACTTTGGGGCAGATTAGGCACAGGGCTGACCTAATCGTCTATTGGGGAAGCAACCCTTGGAGTGCTCATCCAAGGCACATAGAACGTTACACAGCCTTTGCGGAGGGAAGATTCGAGAAAAGCGCGTGGAGAAGCTATGTAAACAAGGTTAAGACTATGGTTGGGCGGAAAAAGATTCAAAGCGCCATCAAAAGGCTATTCTTCAAAAAGCCAGCACCAGTTCCGCCACCAATTTCTGAGTATAAGCCCTACCCATCCATAGCCAAGGAAGGCAGAAAACTCATAGTGATTGACGTTAGACGAACAAGATCCGCTGAAATTGCAGACTACTTCGTGCAAGTTGAACCCAACAAGGATTACGAGCTTTTGCAGGCTTTTAGGGCGCTGATTCGCGATCAAGAGCTTGAAGTTGACAAAGTGGCTGGCGTACCAGTTGAGTATCTGGAGGAGGTTGCCGACGCCATGGTCAGTTGTGACTTCGGCGCCCTGTTCTTTGGGCTTGGCTTAACGATGAGCAGCGGCAAACTACGAAACATTGACGCTGCTCTCTCGCTGGTGCGGGATCTAAACATGAGAACAAAGTTTATCATAATGCCAATGCGAGGACACTTTAACGTGACTGGCGCCAACACCGTTTTTACTTGGCAGACGGGTTACCCGTACGCAGTGGACTTCTCCCTTGGCTATCCAAGGTATAATCCTGGCGAAACTTCTGTCGTTGATGTTTTGCTGCGGAAGGAGTCCGACGCCGCCCTAATAGTGGCTTCAGACCCGGCTTCAAACTTCCCTCGGAAGGCGGCTGAACACTTGGTGGACAACCCCCTAGTGGTTATTGACCCCCACATGAATGTAACAGCCCAAATGGCTGACGTGCTTATTCCATCTGCATTCGTCGGTATAGAAGCCTCTGGAACAGCCTACCGAATGGACCACGTGCCTATACCACTAAAAAAGGTAGTGAACCCGCCAAGGGGGATACTTCCAGACGAGGAGATTCTTAGGCGAATCTTAGCTGAGGTTAGGAAGATAAAAGAGAGGGAGGAAGAGAAAGCCTAATGGAGCTTCTAATAAGAAACGGGTTTGTTTACGACCCCATTAACGGCGTTGACGGAGAAAAAATGGACATAGCCGTAAAAGACGGCAAAATAGTTGAGAAAGTCAACGAGCGAAGAGTCAAGAAGATAGATGCTTCTGGGATGGTCGTTATGCCCGGCGGGGTTGACATTCACAGCCACATAGCCGGCGGCAAGGTCAACGCTGGAAGGCTTCTGCGCCCAGAAGACCACTTTAAAGATTTTGAGCGGAAAACAACCGTCACAAGGTCTGGTGTGGGCTATTCTATTCCGTCCACTTTTACTACTGGCTACCGCTACGCAAGGATGGGTTGGACAACAGTTATGGACCCAGCTATGCCGCCTTTAGAGGCGAAGCACACGCATGAGGAGTTAAGCGACACGCCCATAATTGATAAGGCTAGTTATCCGCTGATAGGCGACTGGTGGTTTGTCCTCGAATACTTACGAAACGGCAAAATAGAGGAATGCGCTCGTCACGTGGCTTGGATGATTAAGGCGACTAAGGGTTATGCGATAAAGCTTGTAAACCCGGGTGGGCTTGAGGCTTGGGGTTTCGGACGTAACGTGAAGGATATAGATGATCCGGTTCCATACTTTGGAATCACACCTCGCGAGATTATCCGCGGGCTATGCAGGGTTAATAAGCTTCTAAACCTGCCACACACAATCCATGTGCACACAAACAACCTTGGGAAGCCAGGCAACTACGTGACAGCCCTAGAAACAATGAAGTGCGTGGAAGATCTAGCAGAAGACAATAAGCCAGTAATTCACATAACCCACTGCCAGTTCAGCGCCTTCAAAGGCGACGACTGGAGAACCTTCGAATCCGGAGCGGAGGAAATAGCCAACTACGTTAATGCACACTCCCACGTGACAATGGACATGGGGCAAGTAATATTCACAGACACCACAACAATGACGGCTGACGGCCCATTCCAATACATACTCTACACTTTAAGCGGAAACAAGTGGGTGAACCACGACGTTGAAACAGAAACAAGCGCCGGAATTGTGCCATTTCACTACAAAAGGAAGAGCTATGTCCATGCAACACAATGGTCTATTGGGCTGGAACTAGCTCTCCTAATTAAAGACCCGTGGAAAATCTTGATGACAACGGACCACCCCAACGGTGGACCATTTATTGCTTATCCGAGGATTGTGGCTTGGCTTATGAGCAGAAAAGCCAGAGAAGCCACGCTGAAAAAGATTAATCCGAAAGCCAGAAGCAGAAGCCTCCTCCCAACAGTAGACCGTGAATTAGGCTTCTATGAAATAGCCATAGTGACAAGGGCGGGGCAAGCAAAAGCCCTAGGGCTTAAAAACAAGGGACACTTAGGTGTCGGCGCAGATGCAGACATAGCCATATACAACTTTAACCCAGAAATCACCGACCCATCCAAGAAGTATAAGTCTTTGAGGAGGGCTTTCAAAAGGGCAGCCTACACCATTAAAGGCGGACAAGTGATGGTCAAAGACGGCAAGGTCCTAAAGCATATTGATGGGGCAACCATGTGGCTGGATGTGCAAACCAGCGAAGAGGCAAAAATAACAGAGGAAATGAGGAGACGATTTAAAGAGTACTGGACGGTGGAGTTTGAGAACTATCCAGTAAGTGAGGATTATTTGGCAATTTCCAAACCAATAACCGTGAAGGCTGAGGTATAATGTTGGCAAACCTGTACCCGTTAAAAGAGTTTAAACTGCCAATAATGGCTGAATGCATAAACCCAGACATCTTCCAGGGGAAAAAGCCGAAAGAAATCGAGAAGCTGGAGGTTTGGGAAGGGAACAAGCAAAAAAGGCTTGGAGAACTCTTCAAAGTTGAAGTGACAACCGCGGAAAGCACCTCAGAAGCCAATACAATAACTATCCAGGGGAACGTGAACTGCGTGAGGCGAATAGGCGCCGGAATGAAAAGCGGTGAAATAGTTGTTAAAGGCGACGCTGGCATGCACTTGGGCGAAGAAATGCATGGCGGAAAAATAACAGTGCACGGCAATGTTTTAGGCTGGGCTGGCTCCATGATGAAGGGAGGAACAATAGAAATTCACGGGAGTGCCGGCGACTATTTGGGTGCGCCTTATCGCGGAAGCACAGAAGGCATGAAAGGCGGAAAAATAATTGTATATGGAAACGTTGGAAATGAAGCCGGAGCCCACATGAGAAAAGGCATAATAAAAATTTACGGAAATGCTGGGCAGTTTGTAGGCTTCAAGGTGCATGGCGGCACAATTTACGTACAGAAAAACTGTGGCGGGAGAGCTGGAGCATGCATGACGGACGGAACAATAATCGTTGGTGGCTTCTTGGAATCTATCCTTCCAACATTCACAATTGAAGGCATAAGAAAGAAGGCTAAAATTGAAGAGGGCGAAGTTGTGGAAGCGTCCTTCTACCTTTTCCTCGGAGACCTAACAGAAAACGGTAAGGGAAGACTTTACGTGGCTAAAGAACCCAACCCCCACCTAAGCCACTATGAAAAACTTCTCTATAGAGAAGGGTAAGCCGATGAATAGCGGTTTAAGCGTAAACCGTTTGGCATGGAAACTACTGGAAAAACTTTGTGGCGACCCCGAATACTACGGCGTGAAAGTTGAAAGGTCGGAGTGCGAAGCCATAATTGTTGACGCTGGAATAAATGTGCGTGGCGGCTTCCAAGCTGGCAAAGTTATAACGGAAATCTGCATGGGAGGATGTGGAAAAGCCAGAATAGGCTTTTGGCAGTATGGCGAATTTGAGCTTCCAACAATATTTGTTTACACAGATCACCCAGCAATATCCACTCTAGGCTCCCAGTTTGCAGGATGGAACATTAAGGAGGGCGACTACTTCGCCATAGGCTCTGGACCGGCGAGAGCCCTAGCTCAAAGACCAAAGGAGATCTATGAGAAGATAGGCTATAGGGACGAGTTTGAAAAAGCCATAGTGGTTTTAGAAACCGACAAAGTTCCGCCTGAAAGACTTATGCGGAGGCTGGCTGAAGATTGCCACATTCAATGTGAAAATCTAGCGTTAATCTTGACTCCGACAGCAAGTCTAGCCGGAGCAACACAAGTAGCTGGAAGAATAGTTGAGACTGGAATCCACAAACTCTCAAAGCTTGGCTTTAACCCAAACGCAATTCTTTATGCTTGGGGATGCGCCCCCATACCGCCAACTCACCCAAAATTTGTCAAAGCTATGGCTAGAACCAACGACGCTATCCTATATGGAGGCATAACCCATTATATTGTTGACTATGAAAACGAAGAAGAACTTGCCAAAATAGTGGAAAAGGCACCATCAAAAGCATCAAAAGACTATGGCAAACCCTTCATGGAAATCTTCAAAGCCGCCAACTACGACTTCTACAAAATAGACCCAAACATATTCGCACCAGCAAAAATAACAATAAACAATGTAAGAACAGGCAAAACGTTCAATGCGGGAGAAGTCAATGTTAAAATTTTAGTGAACGCCTTGATAAGCTAATTAGTTTGGGTTTTAGCGTATAGTTTTACAGCCTCTGCTATCACATGACCTAACGGAACAGTGTAAAGTGCCAGCGTAGCATTAAAAAACGCGATGAATGGGAGAGCCGCCATTACTGCTTCTTCTGGCATTGCAAACCCAACCGGCGGCGGAAACCGCAGGAAAGCCCAGTTAATCACTGTCATAATTCCTACTCTAAAGACTATACCGAAAGCCGTAAGCACAAATGCCAATGTCCGCCTGTCTGCTTGAGGGTTTTTATGAATGATTTTCGGTATGGAGATGCCTATAAGCATGCTTATCACCGCTGCCAAATTATAGAGCGGACCGGTTAACAGCATGCCTGGAAAAACCATGAGTAATACGAGCGTATTTAGTGCTGCGATAGCTATTCCGGCTATGAAACCGTAAAGAAGGAATGCTGCAACTATTGGAATTTCCCACACTTGATATATTAGGTATGGCGCGTAGGGTGCTGGTATTTTTATTGGAGAAAGATTAAGCGAAATTGTGAGTGCGGCGAATACGGCTATAACGGCTATTGTTTTGACACGTATCCTAACATTTTTTGTCATTGATTGCTCCTTTCCCTCTTCCTTCAGTTACCGAAAATCTCTACAATTATTATTAAGAGTAGCTACTCAAAAATAAGTACAGTTTAACACTTTAAAATTTAATATGACTTTTGTCTATCTCTATTTGGGAGAAGCTTTGTCAACAAGCCTTAAAATCGCTTTCCATGAGCTTAGGAACTGGCTTGAGGGCGAAACCGGCGCCGTTCTCAGTCCGGTGCATGCTAAGGCTGAGAGGCTTCTAGGCGAGATGCGGGAAGCCCACCAAGACTTGATTGAGGCTTGCCACATGCTTTTAGAGAGCAGCCGAAAAGAAATTGAGAAACGTAACATGCGCACTTTTAAGAGGGCTCAAGCCCTAAACAAACTTGCCAAAATCTTCCTTGAAAGGATGCAGCCGCTTAAGGTTCCTGAGAAACCATCCTTTAACGATGTTGAAAATTTTGTTAACGCCGCCCAGAAGGTTTATGCTGTCACGGATGTTGATGTCAGAAACTGGTTTCCAAGAATTTCGCCCTTCTTCATAATGGATAGGGGAAAATTTTTAAGGGTTTTTGAAAGCGCAAAAGGTTCGCTTAAGGATGTTAGCGAGTTTTTAACAAAAGAGTATGTTAAGGCTAAGGTTTTGGAGGAAACCTTCCAGTTCATAGAAGAGGTTAATAAGTTGAAGGAGCGGGCGGCGGCTCTAAGAGAGAAAAGAAAGAGGACTGAAGCTGAAAGGATGAAAGTTGAGGAGGAGATGGCTGACGTCCACCGTAGGATTGTTGAGCTTGAGAAAAGTGGCGGGTTAAGCCACTTGGCAGAGTTAGACGAAGCAATAGGCAGATTAAGAAGGGAAGCTGAGTACTGCCTTAGGCACCTTCAAAAGCCTCTAATAAAGCTTCAGTCGCTTGCTTCTCATGGTGAGGGGAGCGGCTTAACACCTGAAGAGTTGAAAAAGCTTAATCATTATTTGGAAGATCCTTTTGAGGCTTTAGCTACAGAAAATTTAGGATATCCGCTTTTGAGGCAGATTCTTCAGAAAGCAATGCGGCTTATGGCTGAGGGCAAGCTTAAACTTAAACCAGATAAGGAACGCAAAGCGAGACAAGCCATAGAAGAAATCCTCAATAAGGATTCGCTTGCAAGCCTATATCAAAAATGCGTGGACGCCAACCAGCGTAAAGCCCAACTCTCGGCATCCTTAACCTTAACCGAAGCAAAGAGCGAAATGGCAAAGCTAAATGAGCAAAATGATAGGCTGAAGAAAAAGGCTGAAAGCTTGGAAGCTGAAATAGAGGCGGCTGAAAAAGGCTTAAAGGACGTTGCTGCGAAAATTCTCGAGTGTAAAAGCCGCATGGAAAAGAACATCCTCAACTTTTCTGGGAAGAAAGTTGAAATAGCCATCGAGGTTTGAGGCAGAGGTTTTGCAGAAGCCAGATCTTAAACAAATTGTCAAAGAAGCCTTCGAAGCCACCTGCTGGGATTTCTGCCGCATCGTTCAAGAGGCAAGAGAGCTAATCTGCAAGGAAAATGGGCGAATCGGGAATTTTGAGGTTATCGGGAGGATTGTTAAGCTTTCGCCAGTCGGCGGGGCACTGGTTGTTGGGGACTTGCACGGCGACCTAGAAAGCCTAATAGAAATCTTAACCAGAAGCAATTTTCTAAATAAGCTAAACCAAAACTCAAATGCAACAATAATTTTTCTCGGAGATTATGGCGATAGAGGCCCCTTATCCGCTGAAGTCTATTACACAATCTTGAAGCTTAAGCTACACTTTCCAAGGCAGGTAATCCTAATGAGGGGAAACCATGAGGGACCAGAAGACCTTTTGGCTTCGCCCCACGACCTGCCATGGCAGCTCCAAGCAAAATTCGGCAACGTGTGGCAAGAAGCTTACAAGGAAATCTTCAAACTTTTCAAGTGCTTATATAACGCTGTGGTTGTTGAGGAACGCTACCTAATGGTTCACGGCGGTGTGCCGCCACAAGCAAAAAATTTAGAGGATTTAGCCCACGCACATGAGAGGCATCCAAAAGAAAGCCTTTTGGAGGACATCCTCTGGAGCGACCCAAACGAAATGATAAATGAAACGTGCGCTTCGCCTCGCGGAGCAGGAAAACTTTTCGGGCAAAAGGTCACGGAGGTAG
Organism: Bathyarchaeia archaeon; assembly: GCA_038882655.1. GTDB lineage: Archaea > Thermoproteota > Bathyarchaeia > Bathyarchaeales > Bathycorpusculaceae > JAGTQI01. Next base: position 11,930 of record JAVZNT010000007.1, read on the forward strand.
CCCTACAAAACTTCGGCGTTAACGTTCTCATAAGGGGACACGAGCCCTGCGAGGAAGGCTCCAAAATAAGCCATAATGGGAAAATCCTAACACTATTCTCGAGGAAAGGACCGCCGTACTTCAATCTTAACGGCGCATATCTGGTAATAGAGCTTTCCAAAAAACCGAGAAATGTCAGAGAACTAATATCGTATGTCTATAGGTTCTAAGATATTAAAGCTGGAAGTATAACTTTAAAAAATGGTGCTGAAGATAGATACTTTACTGCTGGGAGGCTATGAGATGAAAAGCAAGGAGAATCTATTGTTAAGTGCTCTTGGAATAATGTTTGAGCATCTTAGGCATGTAGAAGCTGAAAGAAGACAATTTTTCTACTTCCACACATTGCTTATTACGGCATTTTTATCCACATCTCCTGTTTTATGGTCCATGTGGAAAGGCGTAGTCGTGATCCTTGTTTATTTTCTTTCTGCTTTTTCGCTCATAATTTACTACTATAACCTAAGAGCAAACGCCAATATTTCAGAACATGTCACAGTAATCCAATGGATTTCTGAAAAATTAGGGTTGATAAAAAAGATGGAAGAATCCGAAAAAGAACATTTAAAACTAAAGCTCAAAAAATTAGGTGTAAAAGAAATAAAGGAATACTCTTTTTTCAAGGATGTATACATATGTATTCCTTCTCCGCTTTCAATAAGCATTCACGAGGTAGTTTTCACTTCTTTCCCTAGGTTTTTAACTTCAGTTTTCTTTGCTACGGCAAATGTGCTTGCTGTTTGGTGTTTGATAGTAGAAATCTTGAGAATTGTTGGCTTAGATGTTATAGTAATGCTGTTTATCCTCATGCTCGCAGCTTTGTTATCATTTGCATGGATGTGGCGTCATTGCGGACGTAAGCTAAGGCAGATTAAAAGAGAATCGCTTGTTTATAAAAAAGTGCGAAAACCAAAAGAGATAGTTACATGGAGCGAAACTGGTTAAGAAACCTTAAAAGTTTAGCTTAAGAACTTTTCATTGTTGAAAGTTTGATTAAAGGCGGTTAGTTTGAAGTTTGGAATTGTTACGCGAAACCCAAACGCCTACAGTTCAGCCCAGCTTCGTGAGGCACTGTCTAGACGCGGAATACCTTACGTCTGCTTTAGTTTTCCTTGGATCGTTGCTCGTGTTGGGTATAAGCCCTACCTAAATGTTAGAAGCGTTGATGTTTTGAAGGATTTGGATGCCTTAATAATCCGTCCGATTGGGCGGGGCTCTTTGGAGGAGATTGTTTTCCGTATGGATTTGCTTTACCGTCTTGAAAGGCTTGGCTTTTATGTCGTTAATCCGCCAGAAGCCATTGAACACTGTGTTGACAAATATGATTTGCTGGCGATTTTGGAGGATGCTGGCATACCAGTGCCGCGGACCGCTGTTATGGAGGATGCCGACGAAGCTTTGAGGGCTTTTCATGAGCTTGGCGGAGACGTTGTTCTTAAGCCCATTTTCGGCTCTAGGGGGATGGGCTCAACACGCATAAACGATCCAGAAGTAGCCTACACAGCCTTTAGGGCCATAACTTTCTATCATGGCGTAATCTACCTTCAAGAGTTTGTGCCTCATGGATGTTCTGATATCCGCGCCTTTGTTATAGGCGACCGTGTTGTCGCCGCCATGCGCCGCGTCGCCCAAAGCTGGAAAACTAACTACAGTCAAGGAGCCCGCCCAGAACCAATAAAACTTGACAATCAACTGGAAGATTTAGCCATAAAATCCGCCCAACTAATAAAATGCAAAATTGCAGGAGTGGACATCCTAGAAAGCCCAAAAGGTCCGCTGGTGGTAGAGGTTAACAGCCAACCTGGATGGAGGGGCTTACAATCTGTCACGCGGGTCAATATTGCAGACGAAATAGTCGATTTCGTGCTTTCGGAACTGAAAAAATAGAGAGGGGGTATCCAATTTAGCAAAAGTGGAGATAGTTAAAATTGACACCGCAGCCAAGACGGTCCATAAGACTGAAGACTATGTGGCTGAAGAGAAGCCCATCCACATATTCATAAACAAAAGGCATTATGCCACAATAATGTGCACACCAAGAGACCTTAAGGAATTAGCCGTTGGCCACCTCCTAACAGAAGGCATAGCTAAGGCGATTGAAGAAATCGAAAAAATAACGTTTAAAGAGGATGCGTGTCGCGTAAATCTAAAACCAAGCGTAAACTTCGAAACTCGCCTAAAATTTGCAGGGCTGTTCTCTCGCATAATTCCATCAGCTTGTGGAGGATCCTACCAGCCCCAAGTCTTAAAGACCCTTAAGAAAGTCAGCTCGAAAACGGCTGTTAGGGCTGAAACCATCCAAAGCTGCGTAAACAGTTTAAATCGATTAACGGAAACTTTCAGAAAAACTGGAGGGGTGCATGCCGCCGCCATCTACAAAGCTGATGGGACGCTTTTGGCTTTCGCCGAAGATGTTGGCCGCCACAACGCCGTGGACAAAGCCATCGGAAAATGCGCCCTAAACAAAGCTTCTTTCGGCGAATGTTTTCTGGCTTTAAGTGGCCGACTGACCGCTGACATAGTCCTTAAAGCTGCAAGGGTTGGCATACCAATAATAGCCTCCATAGCTGCAGCCTTAAACTCTGGCATAAAGGTTGCCCGAAAGGCGAATCTGACACTAATAGGCTTTGTTCGCGGAAATCGCATGAATATTTACAACGCGCCGGAGAGAATCCTTTCATAAGGGTCTTCAGTCTTCTCCGGAAATCGCCTTTCCTTCCCGCCTTTCACAAGTATGCGCCTTTTGTCTTCTGTGAATATTCCCAAGAAACAAGCTTCAAGGTTGTGCTCTTCCAACACTTTTCCAACCTCGCCTTTGGCTTTTGGGCTGGCGGCAGCCAAAACTGTGCCGGTTGAAGACATGGAGAGCAGTTGCCTATTCGAAAGCCCGAAACTCTCTTTGAGTTTTTGAGCTTCGGGGCATATTGGAATTTTTTCAAATTCTATTCTGAACCCAACCCCTGAGGCGTCAGCCATTTCATTTAATGAGGCTACCAGCCCACCCTCTGTTAGGTCGTGCATGGCGTGCATACCGTTGATTTCGGCAAGGGCGAGTGTTTCTTTAACGCTGCTTTGAAGGACTACAAGCCTTGACAGTTCGCTGGTTCGCTTTTTCCCGAAAAGTTTTTCAGCTAAATTCCTATTCATGAGGGCTAGGTTGACGGCTATCTCTAGGCCTAACGGTTTTGTGCAGACAATGAGGTCGTTAGGCTTTGCATTGCCCGGAGTTTTAAGCTTCTCTTTTTCCACTAGGCCATAGGTTGTGCAAACCCCTACAAGCGTTGACAAACCCTCATATGTGCCAGTGTGCCCAGTCACTACGGCCAAGTCCAAGTCTTCTGCGGCTTTACATGCTTGCCTCATAACCCCTTGAAAGGTCGAAGGCTTAGTGGCTGGAGGCCCGAGGAGGTTTATGGTGCAGAACTGAGGTTTGGCTCCGAAAAGTGCCACGTCTGACGCTGCGTAGTGAATTAGAAGCCATCCGAACCATTTTTCTGGAACACCTATGCAAGGGTCTGTGGAGACGACAAGCCACTTGTCGCCTATCAAGTGCACTCCTGAATCATAGCCAACCATCGGCGGAATAATTATGCGACTGTCCCTTTTAATGCATTTCAACAGTCTTTTGAGGTTTTTTGGGCTTAGTTTTCCCATCTATTTTTCCTTTAACAGTTCTATGCCTTTGCTGGTTATGCGGAAGGGAATCCACTCCAACGGATGTTCGCACCCTTCTATTTTGACTATGCGGAGTTCGCGGCGGCATTTCTCCTCGTTGAATCTGAAGAGGAAGATGTTGTGTGCCTTGTTAAGGTCTAGGTCTGTCGCCCGTTGTGTGGCGATGTCCTTCTGGGTTGCAGCCGTCATAATGTCAATGTTAACAATGTTGTCGTAGTGACACCAGTTAATCGTCCAATCCTCAACAGGCTCCATATACTTTAAATCGTATAACGCAAAAAGCTGCTCACTGAAATCCCCAGCCGCAAACCTTGTCACACCCTTTTCAGAAAGCAACCGGTCAATACATTTCATTTCTTCAAAGTCTTCTAGGCTGAAATAGATTACTCGCGGGTCTTTTGGATAAGGCTCAAAATGGGGAAAAGCCTGAATGGCGATAAACCTACCATTCTCAATGTACGGTTCAATGTTCCAGCCGAAAGACTTGAAATAGGCTATAAGCCTTGGAAAAGGCTTATCCATAACATCATAAGCCACGGTTTCGCCTTCGCACAAGCCTTGCCATAAAAACTGCATGGCAAAAACAGTTTTGCCAGTTCCCGGCGGACCGTAAAGAATGTTCCTTGAGCCAGACTCGATGCCACCTCCTATTAACTCGTCGAAACCCTTGATGCCAGTTTTAAGCTTAGCCATTTTCGCTACTCCTTTAAAGGAATATTTTAAGCAGTTTACTTTCATGCAGTAGGAATATTATGTAGATGCTTATGGCAAGTTCCGGCAGTATATAGCTTCCATTGTATATGGCTGAATAAATCACTGGATGCATTCCTTCAGGGGCGTAGCTGGCGAAGAAAATTACTCCTGAAATAAAGTGGGCTAGGAAACGTCCCCAAATTCCAGCATTAACGCCCACAAAGGGACGATTACGGAAAAACCCGGCCAATCCAAGAGCGCCGAAAGCCAAAGGATAGTCTAAAAGCACCTGAAGCGGATGAACAATAAAGGGCTCAACAGCCAACTGCACAAGCCCATATACAGCAGCTGCAAACAACCCGACTTTTGGGCCTCTTCGCAAAGCCAGCCAAAGTATAGGCACCATAGAGCCAGCCGTTACAGACCCGCCTTGTGGAAGACTGAAAACCTTAATGTAGCTTAGAGCTGTTGCAAGCGCCACAAAAGTTACAACTTCAGCGATTATCTTAGTTGGAGAACTGATTTTAGGCTCTAAACTTTTCTCGTTCACGGTCTTTCCCTCCGCCGGTATTACCCGGATCAGGTTCTAGGGGTCGACGGCGCTTAGCCGTCCTCTCAGCCGGGTCACCGCCCAGCTCCCCCAGACCCTTGAGCGGAGTAATTGTTATGTACTTGTATATTTATCTTTCCTAAAGTCGAAGTTTGTTAGGATGTCTAGTATGAAGCCTTTGCCAAAAGAGTTTGACGTATCTGCTGTTGAGCGGAAGTGGCAGGAGCTCTGGGAAGATTGGGGCATATACCGTTTCGACTGGAAAGACTATAAGCGTCCAGTCTTCAGCATTGACACTCCACCGCCTTATCCTTCCGGCGAGTTCCACATGGGGAACCTCCTGAACTGGACCTATTTCGACATCGTCGCCAGATATAAACGCATGAAAGGCTACAATGTTTATTTTCCGCAGGGATGGGACTGCCACGGTTTAGGCATAGAAGTTCAAGTGGAAAAAGAACATAATATTCGCAAACGGGACCTGCCGCCAGACAAGTTTCGCAGTCTGTGCATGCAACTGGTTGAAAAGTACATTGCCATGATGAAAGAGGGTATTGTAAGGCTTGGATGCAGCGTTGACTGGACAACAGAATACCGCACTATGGATCCGGATTACTGGCGGAAAACCCAGCTAAGCTTCATAATGCTGTATCGCAAAGGCTTCATTTATCAGGGCGCGCATCCGGTCAACTGGTGCCCTAGATGTGAAACTGCCATTGCAGATGCTGAAGTGGATTACGAAGAGCGGGAGGGCAAACTCCACTACATAAGGTTTCCATTGGCGGACGGCAGCGGGTACCTCCTAATAGCCACAACTCGCCCAGAATTTATACCAGCATGCGTAGCCGTAGCCTTAAACCCAACGGACACCCGTTACACGAAATACATCGGAAAATACATAACTGTGCCAATTGTAAACCGTGTTGTGGAAATAATCCCAGATGAAGATGTTGAACCATCCTTCGGCACAGGTGTTGTCATGATTTGCACATATGGCGACAAGGAAGATGTTCGCACTGTTAAAAGACATAACTTGCCAGCAATCACGATTTTGACGGAAAATGGGCTGATAAACGAAAATGGCGGAAAATATAAGGGCTTAACGGTGGAGGAAGCCAAGGAAGCAATAGTTAAAGACTTGAAGGCTGAGGGGCTTTTGGAAAAAATCGATTCCATAAGACAGGAGATAGGCATATGTCAAAGATGCGAAACCCCGATAGAGATTTTGGAGCGCAAGCAGTGGTTTATGAAAACCAGAATCCTAACAGACCGTGTGGAGAAAGAAGCCCACGAGGTCGTCTGGTACCCTGATTACATGAAGTATCGCCTTATAGACTGGGCGCGTTCGCTGGACTGGGATTGGGTTATAAGCCGCCAACGCGTGTTCGCCACGCCCATACCCATATGGTACTGCAAAAAATGCGGAGAAACTATTCTGGCTGAAGAAAGCTGGGTTCCAATAGACCCAAAACTTGAAAAGCCACTAATAGAAGCTTGCCCAAAATGCGGATGCAAAGAATTCGCTCCAGAAACTGACGTCTTGGACACATGGATGGACTCATCAATATCGTGCGCAGTGCACGCCGGATGGCCAGACCGTGAAGACTGGAGAAGGCTTTTCCCTGCAGACGTGCATCCTTCAGGCGTGGACATCATCCGCACATGGGCATATTACCTCATGGTTAGGCACTTGGCACTGTTCGACGAGAAGCCCTACAAAAGCTGCCTAATTAACGGTATGGTATTAGGCGCTGATGGCAGAAAAATGAGCAAATCCCTAAAAAACTATGTGGCAACACCGGAAGTCCTTGATAAGTATGGAGCTGACGCTGCCCGACAATGGGCTGCAGGAGGTGGAGCTACAGGCTCAGACATTCCATTTCGATGGCCAGACGTGGAATATGGTAGACGCTTCCTAACGAAGCTTTGGAACGCCGCCCGCTTCGTAGGCAGCCAACTCGCAGATTATAAGCACGGCAACGGCGACCATGAGCTTCAATTGTTGGACAAGTGGATTTTAAGCAAAGCCGAAAAGCTAATCCAGAGGGTTACAGAAGCCCTTGAAAAATGCCAGTTCAACATAGCCCTCGAAGAAACCCGCAACTTCACTTGGCACATTTTCTGCGACCAATACATTGAGGCTGTCAAAGACCGCCTATACAAGCCCGAATTGTATGGTGAAGCTAAAAGAAAGGCCGCCCAATATACGCTTTACACGGTTTTATACCGCATACTGCAGTTGCTGGCGCCCATAACACCTCACATAACAGAGGAGATATACCAGCACATGTACGCCGAACACATAGGCATGAAAAGCATGCACAAGACTCAATGGCCCCAAGTGGACGCGGGTAAAATCGACGAGAGAGCAGAAAAAGAGGGTGACTTGCTAATAACAGTCATAACGGAAATCAGAAGAGAGAAGGCTGAAAAGCGGAAGCCCCTCAACGTATCCATAAAGCTGGTTAAAATTTACGCTAGGAACAAAGACTACGCGAGAATCCTCGAGGAGAACAAGGAAGATATCGCTGGTACATGTAAGATCTCAAAACTGGAGATTTTGCCCGAAAAAGGTGATGGTAGGCGAGTGCCGCAATACCCGGAATTGAGCTTCACAAGCGAATATGACTGAAGTGCCATATTGATGTCAATTTCGCTGTTGGCGTAGAACTGCAAAATTGATAGCCCCCTCTAGTTTTTCGGTAAATTAATGCCTTAACCTTGTTGTGCCTTTTTTACCTCATTTATGAGTTTGTCTATTTCTTCCTCCGTGTTGTAGAAGTGGGGTGAAACCCTTATTCCATTGGCTCTTGCGGATACAACGATACCCATACGCCTTAATTGCTCAACAACTTCTTTAGGCCTGTCAATTTTGAAGTTGACTATTCCAGAGCGGTGTTTGGGTTCTTCTGGTGTTTGAAGCTCCAAGCCTGAAGCTTTAACAGCCTCTATCAAATGGTCTGTAAGCTTTAAAACGCGCTTTTCAATGTTTTCAATTCCAAAGCACAAGAGCATTTTTATGGCTTCAGCCGCGCCCACAAAACTTAAGAAGCTTGGTGTCCCCACCTCAAAGCGACTTGCCGTCTCTGAAAGCCTCAAACTCCAAATGTCCCAAAAATCTACAGTTTCGAAGATTTCTTGTTTAACGCTTGCCCATCCAATGTAGGGCGGCTCAAAATTTTCTACGAGGTCTTTCCGCACGTAGAGGTATGCGGCTCCGGGCGGGCTTAAAAGCCACTTGTAACAAGCTGTTGTCAGAAAGTCTACGCCTTCGCGTTTAACGTCTATTGGTATCACTCCAGCAGACTGTATCGCGTCAACAATTAGGTATGCGCCGTGCTCGTGGGCTATTTGGCTTAAAACCTTCAAATCGTTTCTGAAGCCATTAACATATTCAACATGGCTTACTGTAACAGCAACAGTGCTATCGTCTACTGCTTTCTCAAAATCTTCAAGCGGAATTTTCCCGCTAACATTTTTAACATAACGGATTTTGACGCCTAGGCTTCGTTTAAGCCATGGATAAACCACCGAGGGATACTCCAAATCAGTAGTCACAACCTTCGAACCTGGCGGATATTCCAGCACATTCGCAGCTACATTCAAGCCGACAGAAGTGTTTTCAACGAGGGCTATTTCCTCCAACTTCGCGCCTATAAGCCGTGCAAACAAAGCCTTTCCACAGTCATCCCACTCCGAAGTGGAAACGCCTCCAAAAAAGGAGAAATTCTCCACACATTTTTTAACGGCGTCAGCAACAGGCTTTGGAAGTGGAGATTGAGCGGCATGATTTAAGAAAATTTTGTTCTTGACTATAGGGAAAAGCTCGCGAACTGCATCAACATTCTCCATCTCTTATACCTTCAACATTTTGCTTCTGAGTAAAGGAGTTTCTCACCTAAAACATTTCCACTTTTTCTTAAGTAAGCCCTTCAACTCATCAATAACGCTTTCAACTTTCTTCCTGACGAAGGGAGGTTCAATAGGCGGCGTGTAGGGCTCCTCAACATTCATTTCTTCAAGGCCTACTACTCCGGCAACGAGGGCGTACCAGCATACTGGCAAAACTTTTGGGTTATATCCGCTTCCAGGCAGCAAAATAAGCTTTCCATTGCACACTTTTTGGGCTGTTTCCTTGATTAGGCATGAGAGCCTAAAAAAGCCATTAGCTGTCAAGCTTAGGTCGCCCAGCATGTCCGCAAAATGGGAGTCGCTTCCACCGTTCGCAATTATTATTTCTGGTTTAAACTCCTCGGTTAAAGGCACAAAAATCTCTCTAACAGCATACAAGTATGTTTCGTCGCCGGTTCCAGGCGGCAATGTTATATTAACATTGTAACCTTCCCCTTCACGTTCCCCTACATCCCATGTAAACCCCTTTCCGGGATAGATTGTTCGTGGGTCCTGATGCAGTGAAATGAAGAGCACGCTCGGGTCGGCATAATAAATGTCGCTTGTTCCGTTTCCAAAATGGACATCATAATCAAGTATGAGAAAGCGTTTCACGTCTTTTTCCGCTTTTAAAAATTCAACTAAAACGGCTATGTCATTGAAAAGGCAGAATCCACCTCCATAATCTCTTCCGGCATGATGATAACCACCGCCAAGCGATATGGCACGTTTGACTGTCCCATTAAAAACGGCTTTTCCACACTCAATTGCGCCGCCAACAACAAACAAGGCAGCCTCAAGAATTGAAGGCGAAACTGGGGTTTCAATGTCATAGGCTCTGCTTTCCTCTGCCAATCGGAAAATTAGGTCTACGTAGTCTTCGCTGTGCACTCTCAAAAGCTCTTTTTTTGAGGCTGGCTTTGGCTCCAAAATCCTGAGCTGTGGAAGACTGAGCAAGCCGTGCTCTTTGAAGAAGTTCATGGCGTTTATGAATCTATCTCCTCTAAAAGGGTGTCCTTCGCCAAGGTCATATTGCTTAAACTTTTCATGAAAGGTCATCAAAACATTCTCGCCCTGCAAACACAACCCTCAAAATAAGGTGGATGGCGCAGAATATAAAATTCTCTTGCCCTTAAATTGGCGAAACTAAATAGAAAAAAGAGGAGGGTTTCAGCTATCCTTCGCTTTTCTGCTCTATATGTTCTTCCGGCTGAGTTTCCTGCAAGTTTTCGCTTACGCCTTCAGCTTCAACTTTTGGGGCGAGTTCCACAACCGCCACTTCAAGACTGCTGGTTTGGCTACTCTCAGCGGGTTTTTGTTCCACTTCTTGCTGTTGTGGTAAAGGGCTTTCCGCCACTTGTGGACTTGTGAGCTTTCCAATGGTTTCTTTGATAGCGCTTAACTCTTGCTTTGTGTTTTCAAGTCCCATAGATAGGAGGGCAATTTCCCGCTGGTAAACTTCCTCCTCTATTTCGCCCCCAACGTGCTGAATCTCAAAGTTCGCCAACAACTTCTCCAAAGTCTTAATTTGCTCTTCTAACTCCCTTGCCTTAACGGACATCTTATCCAATAAAGCCTTCCTCTGCCTTTCAATTTCAGCTATGGCTTCATTCATCTCGTTCTCAAAAAGCTCGTATGTCGGCCGCGATATTCTACCGTTTTCAAGCAAACTGTTCAAGGCTTGCCTCTTTTTTACAACAGTCTCATATTCGATGTTTAATCTCTCAAAGGAACGCTTCCACGAAAACAATTCCTAAACACCAGCCAAAGAAGAGGCTAATATAGAAAATAACGTTTGTTAATATGTAGAGATATCGCTAACTGTTAAAATAAGCTGTTTTCAGCCAAAATTGATGAAAATTAAACTTTAAAATGTCGGCTCAAAGTTCCTCAAAGTTACTGCAACTTTGAAATTTTAACATGCCAGCCCACGACGTGATATAAATTCTTTTGGAATAACCGCCCTAACACCCTTTTTAGGGTCCACAACCTGATTAATCCTAAGGTCCACAACAAGGCTTGCGAACATGTAAGCCTCTTCAAAACTCCAATTATGCTCGCGCATTAAGGCTTTGACAATTTCCTCAACAGCCACGGTGCAAGCATCATCAAGTGAATTAGCGCAAACCAAAATTTCATGACTGTTCTCCGTTTCCAATATAGGCCATGAAACACTTTTTCCCTTGAGAACATCAAAGCTTAACGTAAGTTCGCCTGAAACTTCTATTGCTGAAACACAAGCCTCCCCGTCGGCTTGAACTGCATGTAAATCACCGGCAGCGAAAAGCGCCCCCTCAACAAAAACTGGCAAATAAAGAATTGTTCCACGTGTTATTTCCTTAACGTCCATGTTTCCGCCGTGTTTTCCCAAACTGCCAGTTGGAATTTCATCAGTCTCCGGAGCCACACCAATGGTTCCAATCATCGGACAAATTCTCACCCGCGCGTCTTTTTCGAAATGGGCATATTCACCAATAATTGGAACAAATTTTATCTTAGCCTTGAAGGGCTTATCCTTTAAAGCGCCATGTTTTGGCACAACTGCTATTATGCCTTTATCAGCTACTCTTATCTTTTCTATTTTGACGATAAGCGTATCGCCTGGCTCTGCCCCTTCAACAAATATGGGGCCTGTGGCGCCGTTAACCTTAGACCAGTCTAACTCTTCGAGAGGCATCTTTTCATTTTTAATTTGTCCTCCGAAGGCGTCCTCTAACTCCAAGCGAACCTTTTCTCCAAGTTTGATATATTCTGCTGGCTTATGTTTTGGTGAAAAAGAATAGACGCGCTTCCATTTAGGCACGGTTTTCATTTATTTCACTCCTGAACTTTTGACTATCTGATTTAATGTATAGGTTAATTAAGTTTACATTTGGCTTGACGTTTAAACTTGTTTTATTCGATCTCAACTTCGAATTCTGAATTAGAATAAAATTTAAATATTTATATCTGACCTAAAATGTTAAAACGTGAATAAACATGACGGCTCTCACAATCATCGTTGGCGGTGGAAAGTTGGAAGGAAAAATATTAAAGAAGATACATGAACGCATCATTAAAAACTTCATGGATATAATAATTTTGGCTGAGCTTAGAAACGGCTCAATGAGTGGTTACGACGTAATATCTTTCATCCACAACAAATTCCACCTGCTAGTAAGCTCAGGGACAGTCTACTCCCTACTCTACTCGCTGGAAAGAAATGGATTAATAGAAGGCACATGGAACGAAAGGAAAAGAGTTTACAAACTAACAGAGAAAGGCGTAAAAACAATAGAAACCATACTCAGCGCCAATGACAAAATAAAAAATTTCATAACAAGCCTCCTAAAAGTCCAATCATCCCCTTCCTAACTTTTAAAATATAAGGCTAAACGAAATACTAAATAACATCCTCTCAAATTCTCTAAAACGAAAACAAAAAGGGGCCCGTAGCTCAGTAAGGATAGAGCACCGGGCTTTTAAGCCACAAAAGCCAAGAAACCCGGGGGTCCCGGGTTCAATTCCCGGCGGGCCCGCCAGTATTCTACCGTGAACCCCGTGGGTTTTCTTTATAGAATTGTGAATATGTTTGCAACATGGAGAACTATGAGCTTTCCGAAAAAGAAAATAAACTCTGAGTTATTCAACTATTCCCGCGGGGTAGTCGTCTAGCTTGGTCAAGGATACCAGCCTGGGGCGCTGGCGATCCTGGGTTCAAATCCCAGCTACCCCACCACTACCGACGCCTGGGACACCAGCACGTTTTCTGTTTGTGTTTTGGACACTGGTTTTTACGCAGTTCCATCCAGTGCAAAAACATGTGCACTTGAGTCTTCTTTAGGGAAAGAGTTGGAGTAAATGGTAAACGCAAAGATCGTGTTTTCAGCTATTGGGAAACGGCAAAATCTAGAGGGACTAGTCAAATTATGGTTGTTTTTAACTGCAAAATTGGATATTGGCTATGTCTGAGCGCTTCTTTCCTTTTTGAAGCGTTCCGAAGTGAAGAACGGGTAGGTGAATAGTTAAATGGGAATAAGTTTAGGGAGGATAAATCTTCTTTTTTAGGAATATTCTGGAAAACGTAGTTATGCGTAAAATAAAAAAGCTGAATTGTTAATTTAGGTTTGGAGAGTTGTTGTTGATGGGTGATAATCAAAGTGATGATGCAGATAATTCTTTGAGCGGGAAAATTAGTGTTTTTGTACCTGTTTATGGATATTCTGATTTGCTGAAGGAGCTTCTGGAGGGATTGATTAATGATTCCTACCGGAATAAGGAGATTTTTGTTGCTATCGATAAGCCTACTAAAGAGACACTTAAGGTTGTTGAGCATTTTCGGGAGAAAGTGCATTTTATTTTAAACGATGATAGGCGAGGTAAGGTTGAGGCTTTAAATGAGGCTGTTAAGCTTTCTAGCGGGGAAATTCTAGTTTTTATAGACTCTGATGTTAAACTTGGCGAATGTGAGAGTTTTCTGGAAACAGTAGCTTTGGAAATGAGGGAGACCGATATTTTGGACATAAAGAAGAAGATTATGAAGGATTCGTTTTTATCCAGAATGGTGAATTACGAGTTTGTGGGCTCGAACTTTTCAAGCTACCTTTACTCAAAACTTGTGCAAAAATGTTTCGCTGTTGGCGGAACAGCTTTCGCCATTAAAAGGGAGGTGTTCCAAGAAGTTGGTGGATTTGCTAAAGTAGTTTCAGAAGATCTTGACTTAGCTGCGAAAGTCTTCCTGCAAAACGGACGATTTAAGTTTGCAAACAAAATTGAGGTTTACACAAAGGCTCCCTCAAGTTTGAAAAGTTGGTTTGCTCAGAGAAAAAAGTGGGGTGTAGGAACAGGTTTATGGATTAAAACCTATGGAGGAAAAATTATTAGATACATTGCAAGGTATCCTCACATCGCTTTTCCATGCGCCCTCATGCTTTTCCCAACGATTACCCTTATGCTGTTCAACTATGTTTGTTCCCTCTTCCCAGACTTCCAGCTTTTCAGTTTTATCCCTAAAGCTTTGGCGTCGCAGTTAAACCTCTCAACTGCGCCTATACTTTCCTCTTCAGCGGCCTCCATTCTTTTCATGATTTTGACAAACTTCTTTTTAGGTTTCATAGCCTTCTCTATAATATTTTATTCAGCTTCGAAAAAATTGAGGTTCCAGTTTAACCTTGCTGAGTTTGTAGCTTATTACTTCTTTTATCAACCTATATCCTTTATTGTGCTTTTATCCGGTATAATTTCAGCCTTCCTTTTTAAGAGTCATAAACTAGACTGGAAAGTATAAAAATAGAGGGAGAAGTTATATTTTACTAACACTTTCGGAAAGTGTCTCTCCTGTTGGAGGAGGCGGAGCCTTAGGCGCTCTACGCTTTCCAATGAAATAGCCCAAGAATAACGCTACAACAAAGCAGACAACCCCAATGACAATGTACATAAGGATATCCATAGGTATCAACGATGGGCCTCCTCTGCTCATTTTGTACGTTATTTTTTGAGTGTTTTGAGTTGTGAACTCTCTGTAGATTTCATATGTGAATGATTTCAGAACTCCGTTTTGGTCATATTCTAAGTAAAGCTTCATCCAACCAGTATAACCATCACGATCCCCGTCATCATCATAGTCTATGGCAATGGCATCTGTGTCCTTAACTTTTAGGTCTACCTCTAATTTGAAAACTCCATTTTTTGCTTCAGAAACTTTAACAGTCACATAGTCTGCTGATTTGATAGGTTTTATTAGGGCGTCCCACTCGCCTGCACGTTCATCCCAATCTGTAGACGTGAACAGGTTAGGCGTTGGCGCATAATACAATGGGCTAAAACTTTCAAAAGTCCGATTACCCTCAATTATTCGTCTATCAATTATCGCGCCATAGTAGCCGACTGTTGTTAGTTCAATTTTTAGGCCGTAGCCACCAGTTTGCGTCTCTATATCTTCTATTTTGACATTTATTAGATTGGAGTACGAGCTTTTACCTGATCCTTTCTCTGTTTTAACTTCAGAGTAACCTTCCATAAAGAATTGGTACTGGTCTCCTTCTTTATACCCGTATTTTATTGATGCGCTGGCCGACTTCACAAACGCCGCGCTCAGGATTATTGCCAAGTATGTTAAAGTTATCGCTGCTGTTAAAAGTTTCCTTTTAGTTTGCTCCAATTCTTTCATCCCTCATTATTTGTTCCATTTTAGTTTCTTTCTTTATCCTTTTAAATCTTTTCACTAGTAAGACTTAGCATGTTTAGCTAACCAAAAATATTTTAACCGCCAAAAATATGCATGTCTGGGATTGGTGATGTTGGCTGTTGAAGCATGCGAGGTAACTAAAGTTTTTGGAAGCATCCATGCTTTGGATGGCTTAAGCTTTAGCGTCAAGGCTGGCGAGGTTTTTGGGCTTATTGGCCCGAACGGGGCTGGTAAAACAACTGCCCTACGGATAATTTCAACATTGCTTCTGCCAACCTCTGGCATAGTTAAGGTTTTTGGATGTGACGTGGTTCAAAATGCAGCTGATGTTCGCAAAATAATTTCCTATCTTCCTGAGGAGGCTGGCGCTTACCGTTATCTTTCTGGTTTGGAGTATCTTGAGTTTATGGCCAAGTTCCATACGAACGACAAGGCTGAAGCCCACAAAATGGTTATGGAGGCTGCTGAAATATCCGGTCTAGGAGAAAGGTTGAAGGATAAAACTAAAACTTATAGCAAGGGGATGAAGCGCCGCCTTCTTGTTGCCAGAGCCTTAATGCTTAAGCCGAGGTTGGCTATCCTCGACGAGCCTACAAGCGGTTTAGATGTACTTCACTCCTACCATGTTAGGGAGATAATAAAAAGCTATGTTAATAGGCATGGCGTGACTGTGCTTCTTTCAAGCCATAACATGCTTGAGGTTGAATATCTATGCGAGAGGGTTGCCCTAATAAACAAGGGTAGAATTGTCGCCGAGGGAGAACCTCAAGAACTGAAGGAAAAATTTGGAAGCACAAACTTGGAAGAGGTTTTTGCAAGGGTGGTTAAGCTTGCTTAAAGGATTTGGCAACTTCTTATTGAAAGAGCTTAAAGAGCTTGTAAGGGATCCAAAAATTCTTTTAGGAATGATAATTGTCCCGCTGATAATGTTTCCAGTTTTAGGTGGAGTCATAAACTATGCAGTAAAATCTGCACAGGAGAAAGCGGCAAAAGCCAACCTTATTGTCGTGGATAATGATGGAGGATACTGGGCCAATAATTTTACAAACATGCTTAGGATAGCGGGCGTTAATGTTTTCAAAGAAAGCAACATTGTATTAAGCGATGGAAACATAACAAGGCTACTGTCAAAATACAATGCCACACAAATTCTTGAAATTCCCAACGGCTTTAATGATACTATTAACGCATATCTCAGCGGGCAAGACGCGAGCATTAATTTGAAGTTTTATGGAGTGCTTTCTACGGTGGGCGCCTTCGAAGGTGTTGGCTCATCAGTGATTGATGCTTTGATTGAACAGTTTAATAGGCAGGTTGCCCCAAATGTTGTGGCGATTAAGAAGTCAGCGATTATAAAAGGCGAGGTTAAGCTCGGCATAGACCCAGCCATGCTTTCTGGTTTGCTAATGTCTCAGTCCATCGCCTTGCCCATCACAATTATGATTTTGCTCACCTATTCAGTGCAGATAGCCGCCACTTCAGTGGCAATAGAAAAGGAGGAAAAAACCCTTGAAACGCTGTTGACCCTACCGATGGATCGTCTTTCAATACTTTTGGGGAAGCTTTCCGGCTCAATCATTGTTGCCGCTGTAGGCGCTGTGGCTTACATGGTTGGCTACAGCTACCTGTTAGGCTCTGCCATGTCGGGGATTCCAGCTAACATAAACTTGGATTTGGCTACTTTAGGGCTTGCGCCTTCATTTTATGGCTATCTACTCTTGGGCATATCCCTTTTTGTTACAATGCTTTCAGCTTTGGCTTTGGCTGTTATAATGTCAGCTTTTGCTGAGGATGTTCGAAGCGCCCAATCCTTTGTCGGCTACATTTACCCACTTATATTCCTCCCATCCTTCGCCCTAATATACTTGGACATCAACACCTTGCCACTGGCGCTAAGAATCATATTTTACGCTATTCCATTTAGTCATCCGATAATAGCTTCTAAAGCCGTCATAATGGGCGACTATTGGGTCGCAGCCTTAGGCATAATTTATGTTTTAGCCTTCACAATAATAGTTATGTATGTAGCCTCAAGGCTTTTTGCAACCGAGAAAATTTTAACAGCAAAAATAAAGTTTAAGAAGTTAGGAAGACGTGGCGAAAAAGCGACAGAAGAGCTTCAGTAAAACTTTTCCTTAAAATAGGCATAACTATTAGCTGGTGAAAGCAACTTTGGGAATTCGAAAAATTGAAGTTTATTCGGTTAATTTGGCTTACTGTGAACCCTTCAGGATTGCTCCAGGAGCCAGTACAGAAAGCCACAATGTCATTGTGAAAATAATCACGGATTATGATATTTACGGCTGGGGAGAATCCTCCCCATCGGAGCGAGTTACCGGCGAAACAGCAGAAACCGTCATCAAAGTCTTGGACAAAATTGCACCTAAGCTTATTGGCATGTGCCCATTAAGAATCGAGCAAAACATTGAGCTTATGGACTCCCTTGTAGCTGAAAATCCCGCGGCAAAAGCAGCCATAGACATAGCTCTACACGATATTTTAGGCAAGACTGTTCGGAAACCCCTCTACATGGTTATGGGCGGCTACAGAACAGAAGTTCTAACCGACATCACATTGAGCATAAAATCCCCAAAAGAAATGGCTAAAGACGCAGTTAAAGCCGTAAAGAAAGGGTTTAAAGCCCTAAAAGTTAAAGTCGGAGTAAACCCAGAAGAAGACATAGAGCGGATTAGGCTTATCCGCGAGGCAGCCGGCGAAGAGATACAGATAAGGATTGATGCAAATCAAGGCTGGACGCCAAAACAAGCCATAGAAGTTCTGAACAAAATTGAAAAGTTCAACATTCAATTTGCAGAGCAACCGGTCCCAGCAGAAGACTTGAAGGGCTTAATTGAGGTTAAGCGGGACTCACCAATACCAATAATGGCGGATGAAAGCATTCACTCACCAGAAGACGCCCTACGCTTAATAAAAGCAGAAGCCGTAGACCTCATAAACATAAAATTGATGAAAAGCGGAGGAATCCAAAAAGCCAAGAAAATAGCTGCCATAGCAGAAGCTGCTGGAATACCATGCATGATAGGGTGCATGGGAGAATCAGAAATAGGCATAGCTGCTGGAACCCACTTAGCCGCAGCAGTAAAAAACATACAATACGCAGACCTAGACTCCGACCTGCTGCTTAAAGACAAACTAGCCATAAAAGGCGGGACAAAAATTAAAAGCTCAATGCGCATACTTCCAAAACAACATGGCCTAGGAATAAAAGAGCTAAACAACAAAATACTCAGCAAACCAGTAAGAGTGTACAAATAAACCCGGTGTTTATGTGGGTGGTTGAGGAGGCCAAGTGGTATAGTCGGAATATGTCCATGCAATAATATCGTTTCTGTGGAGTATGTATCTATCTGAGGAGAAATCTGGAAGTACCCATTCAGAACCGCTAGAGTTCCAGTACCACCAGAACCATCCCATCGTTTCATTATTCGCAACACCGTTTATTGAAGTCACCAGCATGCCCATCCCCTCATAATATTTATAAGCCACATCATCAGCCACCGCAAAAACAGTGTCAAAAGCTGTTGACCCCAACGGCATCGCTGTTCCATTATGCCATACTAAATTATCAGAGCCATATTTTATCAAGATGTTAACCTTTAAGGATATGGATTCAAGTATCTTTGACAGCGCATCTACAGTTTCGCTGACATTTTTAGAGCTCCTGGCAAGAATGCTTGTAACGTTAACAAGGTCTCCTATATTTTCAGATAAAGTGTTTATGTAGCTAGCTAAATGCTTGTATTCCCTTGAGTAAGTTTCGAATTGGACATAATAGTACGCTGAAGCCATCGTAGAGGCTATGGACCAGACAACAAACATTATAACTAAAAATGTTAACGTTCTTTTTTCAACCAATTTTCAGCCTCCATAAATTGGAGTATGCCGCAAGAAATGGGCGCAAACAAAAGTCCAAACACAAAGACATTTGAAAATATATGAATTAAAGAGAATGGGACTCCGGAAATTAAAGTTGAGATTAAAGCTAAATGGAATGGTGTTCCTGATAAAGAGGAGATGACGGCAACCCCAAAGTTCGTAACAAAGTCATAAATCAAGGTTAGAGAAGCACCAACAACGGCAGCTTCAAATAATGACTTGAGACCGAGTTTCTTGTCCCAAAACTTCCCGTAAATTCCCCCAGCCAAACCAGCAATCCCCATACCGACCATTTGAAAGGGCATATTTAAACCAGCAAAACCCCAAGGAGAAAGGAATCCGTTAACAAACATTACAAAGCATCCAAACAGAACCCCAGTAAAACTACCAAAGATAACGCCTACTGTGAAGGTTATAAGAGATGTAAACTCCACATTAGGCGGCCTAGGAGAAAGCTGAATAGCCAGACACAGCGCAATCAAAACGCTTATCAAGGAAATTTTCGTGGTTTGCATAATTGTTGGATGGATTATCCATCCATATAAAATTTGCGATACTAACTTCTCAATCTTATGTTTATTTCTTTAAATTTTTGGATAGTTTATGGTGTTAGCTTAGTTCTTGTAGGGCTTTTAGTCGCTTTATTATGTTTGGGTGTGTGGAGAAAATTTCGATTATTCTATCCAGTGTCGTTAGCTTCTTTGATAAAAGTTCTTGGACTAGTTTTTGGTCGCTTGAGGCGGCTGCCGACAAAGCGATTGAGTCTGTTTCTACACGGTCTGGGTCAGATATGAATAAAGCCTTAAAAGCGTTTAGATGCTGTACCTGTTTTCTTGCTCTCCCCATGTTTCTGGTTGCGTAGACTATTTTAGCTAGTCCTTCTGAGAGTTTTTGCCCTCCATTTTCAACTATGAGGGCGCTGTGTCTGTCAGCATAATACTCGCGGAGACGGCTTAGATAAAGTATAAACATGTTTAGAATCCACGAGAACATCATAAATCCAATGCCTAAGACGGCAGCTCCACCTCCCTCTTGTCTTTGTCTGCTGTACATTGAAGATATCATTAGTGAAAAGCCAATGTAATAAAATAGTGCTGGAAGGAGCGAAACAAACATCATTATTTGCACATCTCTGTGCTTTAAGTGTCCCAGCTCATGACCTAAAACCGCTTCAACTTCCCCTTCATCAAGGGTTTTTAGAAGTCCGCTTGTTACGGCTACACGGTTTCCAGCGATAGGTGAGCCGTATGCAAAGGCGTTTGGAATTGGAATTTGGGCAAGCATAAGCCTCGGTTTCTTCAAACCGCTTTTTCTGCTTAAATTCTCAACTATCTGATGAAGTTTTGGGTTTTCGCTTTCGGATATTTCGCGTGTGCGGTAGAGGGCGTCAATTATATATGGGGAAATTAGCCACTGTCCCACATTAAATGCCACAACTAAAACTCCCAAAACTAGGATGTCCATGACGCCAATTAAACTTAAAATTAGTGTGAAGACTAGGGTAGATAAGCCTATTATTAATGCGAGCGTTCCAACCATCGACACACGGAGCTTCCATACACTCGGCATATTTTCACCAGTCAATGTTGACAAAAAGGAACATGCTTATATCTGTTACTCTTCACATTTAAGCTTCCAGATTAACTTTTATTGCTGAAAGATGTATAATCTCCTTTTATGAAAGTATTAATTGATGATATAGGAAGTTTTCCACTTCCACAAACTGTTGAAAGAAAAATATTTAATGAAGCCTACAAGCTCGCAAGGGAACAAATTGCTAACGGAAGGGGTTTGAAGGAGAATGCCTTTTTATCTAAAAACTTCTATGAGGTTGTAACAGACTCTTTTCTACGAAAGCTTAAAACTGGTTTGGACGTTGTCAACTACCCGCAGCACTATGATATACATAAGCAGTTCGCTGAACCTATCCACAAAGCAATGGAAAAAGGCACATACATTGTTGAGGAGAAAGACGCTATAATACCAGAAGTGCACGTCATCAATGAAGAAGCAAAGAGAATCTACGAAAGCACAAAAATAAAAATCGCTCTCCGCGTTTGTGTTACCGGCCCCTTGGAGCTTTACTTAAAAGAGGTTGGAACAACTCTGTACAAAGACGTTCTACTTATGTTTGCAGAAACCGTAAAGAGATTTGCCAAAAACGCCATTTTAAACGCAAAATACGTTAAGACAGAGGTTGTTTCCCTGGACGAGCCGAGTTTTGGCTTTCAAGAAATATCAGCCGACAAAGACACAACAGTGGAAGTTTTAGAGAAAGCCTTAAATTTTCATGGAGACTTTCAAAAGCACATACACATGCACTCTCCAGCCAGAATCACAGATATTTTAGAGGTTAGAAACCTTGATGTGGTATCCGTCGAGTATGCGGCATCCCCACATAGTCTGGAGTGCATTTCAAAAAGCATGCTTGAAAAGATGGACAAGTTCATCCGTGTGGGAATATCTAGAACAGACATAGACTCCATCATCGCTGAGCTTTATGAGAAGGGAATAACTAAACCAGAAATAGGACAGCTTGTCGAAGATGAAAAAACCATCAAAAAGAGATTTGAAAAAGCTAAGGAAAAGTTTGGAGAAAGAATGACGTTCACAGGGCCAGATTGCGGGCTTGGCGGTTGGCCGACACAAGAGGCAGCCCAAATTCTACTCGAGAGAACTGTTAGAGCCGTGAAGTGCATCTAAACTATACTGGGAAAAGCAAATTTTGATAGAAAAGCTTTTATATTAATGCTTCTCTTTCCCTTTTCCATCGAAGAAGGGAGGGGAGCCTAAACGGGTTCGGTGGTTCCTATTTTTGGGAACTCCCTTCTCTCCTTTCTCCCCTCTTAAGACTCGCCGAGCCCGTGGGTAAATTCCCCTCTAACGTTAAAAAATAGACAAATCGTGTATCGTCTATTGAGCTTGCAGGAGTTTCTGAACCTTTGAATAGCACACGTTGCAAAATATGCCTTTCTTTCTATCAGTTTCAAAGATGGAGTTGGAAAAATACATGACACAGAATGGATTTTTACAGTGGGTTAATCCGAAGGTATGTCCAAGTTCGTGTATTGCTGCCTTTGTGCTTCTTTCAATGAAAAGCTCAAAATTTGATGAAGCACCATAAAATTCTGGTCGAAGCCTCCAAAAGGATATGAGAGCCGCCTTTCCAGGACATTTAGCCTCTCCAAAAACAAAATTTAATCCCGGAACGTAAATGTCGGCGTCGACTGTGCCAAGAACACGGTCTAGGTTTTTAGCTTTTTGCACATAACTTGCCACTAAGCTTAAAATCATGTCTGAACGATACTGCCTCCTTGGTTTGTCATAGGCTTCTTGTGGTAAAGCCCAGATTTCTGGAAGTATGTGGCACTGTGCTTTTGGAAAAGCCATGTTCAAATTTTCACATATTCTTTTAAGGACATCTAGGTCGACTTGTCCTATACGTAAAATTCCTATTTTCATGCTCATTAAACCTTAAAAGTGTCTCCAGGTTTTGGTGCCACCGCCTCTAGTCCTGCTTCTTTCTCTATCCATTTTGCGAGAAATTGGCAGTTTCCCTCGGCGCCGTGGATTACGTAGAATTTCGCCTTGCCATCAAGCTTTTTCACTGCTTCTTTAAGTTCCTTTGCACCGCAATGGGATGAAAAGTCAAAGTGTTTAACTGTAGCTTTAACCTTTCGCATTTTCCCATCGATTACGCATATGCCCTTCTCTAGGAGTTCTCTTCCAGGCGTGCCTGGAATTTGGTAGCTTACCAGAAACACTGCGTTGTTTGCCTTTTTACCGATTTTAGATATGTAGAATGCTGCTGGACCGCCTTTTAGCATGCCGGCTGGCGAAATTATTACACATGGTGTTTTTGTTGCTTTTCTGCGGTTCCGCCATCCCTCCACCCAATTTGCTGAGTGGATAGCGTCCATAAACAGTTTTGGATCCCTTAAGAATTGCATGTAATTCATCATCATTCTGCTGGCTTCCCGCGCCATTCCATCGAGGTAAACTGGGTGTTCAAAGTGATAGGCGGCGAGGATGCATGCGATTTCTTGGGACCTTCCAATGCTGAAGGCTGGTATGAGAACAGTTCCTCCTCGTTCTACGACTTCTGTTACTTCCTCAACGAATTGTTTTTCAAGTTCTGGGCGCTCTGGGTGGTCTTCGTTGGCATATGTGCTTTCTATTATGACTGCGTCTAGGTCGCCATAATCCATTTTTGCTCCTTCCAAGAGCCTTGTGTCTATAAGATTGAAGTCGCCGGTGTACAGTAGCCTCTTTCCTTCAGCCTCTATGAGGACTTGTGCGCTTCCTGGAATGTGTCCAGCATTGTGAAGTTCAAAAGTTAAGTCTCCCACAGTCTCTTTTACGCCGAAATCCAAGTGCTTAATGTGTCTCATCATAGTTCTGAGTTCAAGATACTCATATGGGAGATAGTAGCTTGAAAGATGTATGAAGTCGGATATTAGTAGTTGGCTAAGCTCTGCTGTAAGCCTATTTGCGTAAACAGTTTTCTTCCCTTGAATGAAAAATATGGGGACGGCGCCGGAATGGTCAAGGTGGCTGTGCCCCAAAATTATTGCATCAACCTCTTTTGGAGGAACATGCATCGGAAAGCCAGGCTCATGGTTTAACATTACACCGTAGTCTAGCAAAACCTGTGTTTTTTCCGTTTTAACGGATATGGCTGCTCTACCAACTTCTTGGGTTGCGCCTAGAAACCTTATTTGAAGCGAGCTCATCTCTTTCAACCATTAACGCACTTAACATTGGCACAGCTATTTTAAAAATGTATTGACTTTCCAGCATGGGCAGCTCTCACAAGTCCACGTTTAATAGCTTTCAAAATTTCGTCTAAATCCGTTGAAGCTTGAATTTCGTTGTAAACGGTCCAAAGTTCATCCGCCCTATGGGCATCGCTTCCAGCCACACCCGGCAAAGCCATTGTGTTGGCTAATTCTTCAGCTAGCATGTTTAATTGTCGGGAGCAACCTCCATTCAAAACTTCAACAGCGTCAATATCATAGTTTTTAGCTGAATCGCCTAAACCGAAGGCTCTGTAGGGATGCGCAGCAACCACCAATCCACCTCTATCATGTGCAAAGTCTATGACATTTTCAACAGTCCACGGTTGAGGTGGGACCTCAGCAATTCCTAGAAGGACCAAGTCGCCGCTAAAGGAGCTGACTTCGATGCCTGGGATAATAAGTATGTCTTGATAAGCTTTAGCCAACTCTAACACCTTGTAATATCCTTTAACTGTGTTGTGGTCTGTTATTGCAGCCGCTTTTATGCGGGGGTGGGCGAAAAGCTGCTCCACTATAATCTTTGGGTGTATTGAGGCATCGGACGAAAACATTGTGTGGATATGCAAATCTGCGCGAATCAATTTTAACCGCCTAGCCCATTTGCATCTTCTTTAAAAAGTTGGACAGAAATTTAACCCATTTCTTGCCCATATTAAAAGATTTAAAAGTGACGTTTTTTCCTGCGCAAGCTTTTTTGCATGCCTTCAAAACCTCTCCGCCCCAATCCTCCGCGTTGTGAAGCAACAGCACCGCCCTGTAATTGTTTCTGCTTATATAGCATGCCACTTGTGAAGCCACATATTCCGCAGTCTCCTTATCCAGAGGCATGGCTGTTTCATGTTGAGAAAGGGGATAGACCTCGTCAAGCTCTAATGGGATTACTCCAAAAGGCGCTTCATAGAAACAAACGTGAAGTTTACGCAAACATTCCCTTGGAAAATCGTTAAGGGCTTTCACTAGCCTTTTATATTCCTCAGATTTGTGGTAGGGCTTGGTTCTGGTCTGGGGCATCAGTATAAGGATTTCAGTCTCCTTTGGAGGAGCATATCTCTCAGACAATCTGATTCTGTAGTGTACGATTTCTGGACGGGCTAAACCAACAGAATCAAAGTAGAAAATTCCACTGCGCTTTACAGTTGGGCTATGTCTTTCAATGAACCCCTCATATTTTTTCAACTTTTTCAACATTTGCAACAGCGCGGGGTGCCCATGAGCCCTAAACTCCAAATGTTCCCAAAGCCTCCCCTCTTTTATTGCTTGTTTTATCCGCTTAATTTCAGCAGAGCAGACGTAAAGGTTGTGTTCCGCAATGAAAGCCAGCCTCTCTTTATTGGGGAGTTCTACCACATCTTTCGGATTTTTGTTTGAACACTTTGAGCATGCACACGGGAAAAATTCAAGCTCTTCAAGCCTCACAGTTCCAGTTTCAGTCATGTAGCGGTTTTCTCTGGCGTAGATGGCGTAGGCTGCGGAATCAAAAAAGTCGCATCCAAGAGCGACAGCCAAAGAAAACATGAATGGATGCCCAGCGCCAAAAAGGTGGAAGGGACGTTCGATTGGCAAGTTCATTTTAGCCGTCAAAATCATGTCGACTAAAACGTCGAAGCGGTAGTTTTCCATAACCTCGGTTGGGCTCCCCAAGGCGTGGATGTCAAATGGAAGCTTAGCCATTTCCGAAGCCGATTTTGCCACCAAATCCAGATAACGTCCGCCTTGAACAGGCCCAACCCACAGAATATCTCCTCTCTTTTTAACTTTGAAAAGTTCAGAGGCCCTTTTCAGCGTCTCATCCACTGTTTGCTCCGCATGTCTCCTTGAAACTCTCCAACCTGTCGGCCAATCCAGTATTGTGGCTATGTCCACATCTATCCGCTCTTGGTAATCAACAATTTCTTCTGGGGTGATTTCTACATCTCCATAAACTAGGATTTGGTAGGCGCCTGAATCTGTCATTATTATGCCATTAAAATCCAGAAAGTTGTGTAAGCCTTTTTCGGCTGGTTGGTTTTGGAATCGCCTTTTCAGGATGTAGGCGTTGGTTATTAGGGCTTTGAAGCCGAAATCTTCGCGAATTCTTCTCGGCATTATTGGTTGTATAGCTGGGTTTATAACTGGGAAAAGTAGTGGAGTCTCTACGGTGCCGCTTTTTGTTCGCAGCTTCCCAATTCTTCCAAGTAAGTCTCTATCTTTTACCTCGAAGCTCATTATGGAATCTAAACAAAATCAGTTGAACATGCTTATAAAATGTAGAGCTGCAAGTTTATATTGCAACAACCATTTCTAATACTGTGACAGAGAGGAATATGCTGATGGTTTTAACTGTTCAATTTGAGGAGAAGCCAAAACTCGAAAATCCAGTTCTAATCGAGGGGTTGCCAGGCATAGGCTTCGTAGCCAACATAGTGGCGTTACACCTAATCCACGAGCTGGAAGCAAAACGCTTCGCAAGAATCTTTTCAGCGTCCTTCCAAGACTTAGCGGTGACAACAGAAACTGGAGGCACTCGCTCCCCAATAAACGAACTATACTATTACAAAAGCAAGGGAAAAGGCCGAGACCTCATTATATGGTATGGCAACACCCAAGCCCTCACAACCTTTGGACAGTATGAGCTTTGTGGGAAAGTTCTCGACATTGCTGATGAGCTTGGATGCCGCCTTCTCATAACCATTGGAGGATTTAAACAAGAAGAGGTTAAAGAAACACCAGAAATCTACTGTGCAGCTTCTGACCCGGAAACCCTAAAAGAAGCCTTAAACTTGGGTGCAAAAATAATGGTTGGAAATATCTTCGGAGTGGCTGGCATACTTATAGGACTTGGAAGCCTTAGGGGCTTCAGGGGCTTCTCGCTTCTGGTGGAAACTTTAGGCACTTACCCGGACGCTAATGCCGCTCGCTATGCACTTTCTGCCCTAAGCAAGTATTTGAACCTAAAAGTTGACTTGTCAAGGCTTAATTCTGCGGCTGAAAAAACCACAAAAATTTTAGAGTCTTTCGGTTGGGTTAGAACCGCCAAAGAAGAAAAGAAAAAGGAAGAGCAATTCCGCTGGTTTGTCTAGCCCCTAGTCTCGCTGATAAACTGTTCATAGACTTTTTGCACTCTTTCAGCAGCCGGACCCGAGCCCTCAACAACACCTTTCTCTGTAACTTTAACTTTGTCCATAACCCAAATGAAACCTTTATCCTCATAAAGCTTAACCATTGTTGGAAAAACCCTTTCAAGGCGTTCAGCCAAAGCTTTCAAGTCAAAGGGCTTTTCAACGCTTAAGATTTGGGCAACAACATTACCGTTCAAGAAAACCCTATGGAGCTTTTTTCCCTCTTCGTCCTTTGCATCTGCTAGGCATAGGCTTAAATTGTCCGGATTAATTCCTATCAATGTTCCATTATATGTTTTGCCAGTCGTAGTTGTAACAATCACAGTTTTGTCTACGAGAGCCGAAACCTCTGTGAAGAACCTTCTCTGAGCCACTGACAACGCTTATCCTCCTCTACGTACACGTTATAAGAACACATATTTTAGGGTTTAACTGCACAAGCATTATTAGGATTACCTAGCTAGAATAATGTTCTTGGCGAGTTAAAATGGCACATACTGATAGGGAAAGGGAAGCCCTATATTCGAGGCTTAGCTCGATAGAATCCGACCTTTCCGGAGCTTCTGCCGCAATAAGCGATGTTGAAAATAAACTAGCCCAAATTGACAGTGCTATGGCTTCATTGCCAAGCAGACTTGTAACCGTTCGGGGGCGCGGCTATGCGGCGATGGGACACTTGGAGAAAAGCTTAGAAATCCTAACTAAAAAGTGGATGGAAGTCTCGCCAACCATTAAGCAAAACTTCTACAACAATGTTCAGCCGCTAACAGCTCAAATTCGAACACTTCAGTCCGATGCGCACAGGCTTAGGGATGAAATAGACCGTGGAAATGTAGGCTACTGCTGGTCTTTAGCTGGTCGCCTCTCAACAGAAGCTTCCATGTTAAGGGCTAGAGCATCTATGGAAACAGCGAAGATTAGCGCTTCACTTGGCGAGTTTTTAGGAAGCATAAACGCTATAGACAGAGACCTAAAAATTGCAGAAAAAACAGTGGAGCTCTTCTCCTTCGCATCTTTCCCGCTAAAACCTGAAGAAAGCCCGGTTTTAGCCATCGAAGGAAAAATCATGACGAAGGATAAATGCGAGGGGACCCTTTACTTCACAAACCAAAGGTTCATCTTTGAAGGAAAAAAAGAAGTTGTCCTCGAAAAGAAACTATTTATAGCGACAAAGAAGAAGACGGAGCGCATGGTCATTATAGAACAGCCAATAGGGGCGCTTCAAGAAATTTCAAAGGGCAGAGTCGGGCTGATTGCTTGGACAGGCGTTTACGTTCGCTTTAAACCAGAACGCGGGTTGGGAGAAACACCTTTTGACGTTAAGGGTTGGGAGGCAGACGTGATAACAAGGTTCTTCCAATATATCGTAGGTGGCGAGGCTGATAGGGACATAGCGGCAATAAAGGGTATAACTCCAAAAGAAGTGCCAACAATAAGAGTTATCCGATGTCCTCACTGTGGGGCGCCTTACACAAAAGAAATCTATAAGGGGCAAACATCGGTGCAATGTGAATACTGCGGAACCGCAATAATGGTAAGTTAAAAGCCTAAATCAGCTCATTTCCCTCTCTTCTAGGCTTTGCTTCAAGAATATGGCGGTGTTTGGCGGTAAGTCACGGTGAACTGTGACGTTCGGTCCAATCCAACAGTTGTTTCCAACTTTCACGCCTGGCATTAGGAGCGCGTTTATCCCGGTTTTAACGTTGTCCCCTAAAACTGCGCCCAACTTTGTTCTTCCAGTGTCCACAAGCCTATCCTTAACCATCATTTTTATTGTTCTAGCGTCAAAGCGGTAGTTGGCCGTAATCGTTCCAGCGCCCAAGTTACAGTTTTCGCCGATTATGCTGTCGCCAATGTAAGACAAGTGTCCGATATGCACTCCATCCATGATTATGCTGTTCTTTATTTCACAAGCGTTTCCTATTCGCACTTTTTTGCCGACGCTTGTGCATGGGCGTATGTAGCAGTTAGGTCCAACATCGCTGTTCTCGCCTATGTAGACTGGTCCCTCAATGTAGGCTCCTGAACGTATGCGGGCGGTTTCAGCAATTGTCACTGGTCCAATTATGTGGGCACCCTCTTCAACGTTTCCAAACATGCCATGTTTCATACGTGTAAGCGCCCAGCGGTTAGCCTCCAGCAAATCCCAAGGTCTACCAATGTCAAACCACTCATCCCTCGGGATTTCAACGGCAAGGACAGGCTTCTCCTCTCTTATTAGGAGCTCAATGGCATCTGTGATTTCCCATTCACCTCTTGAAGAAGCTGATATTCTCTTCACTTTCTCAAAGATTTCAGAAGTGAAAACGTATAGCCCAGCATTAGCCAAGTTTGTAGGCGCCTCCTCTCGACAAGGCTTTTCAATTATGCGTTTCACCCATCCATCATCTTTAAGCTCGATTATGCCGTAATCCTCTGGACGCCCAACAGGCACCACAGACAGTGTTGCCGAAGGCTTCCTTTGGTTGTGCATCTCCAGAACTTTTTTGAGAGCCTCCGCTGTGAAAAGTAAATCACCATAGACGAGCAGAAAATCTCCATCAACATACGATTCGGTAACACTTGCAGCATTTCCAGTTCCGAGAACGCCCTTTTGATAGGCATATTCAATTTTTAGCCCAAGTTTTTCTCCAGAGCCAAAATATTTGCGGATGGCTTCCGCCATATAGTGCACAACTATTACTATTTCGCTTATTCCACAAGCCTTAACAGCGTTTAAACAATGTTCAAGGACAGGTTTCCCACCCACACTGATTAGGTGTTTTGGACGGGTTAAAGTGATGGGTTGAAGCCTTAAGCCTTCGCCAGCTGCAAGGACAACGGTCTTCACTTTTCCAATTCCTCCACGACCCTTTTAACAGTGGCTAAAGCCCTATTCATTATTGCTTTGGCAGTCTTTAAAGATTCACCCTCCACCGTCAACCGTATAAGGGGTTCTGTGCCAGAAGCCCTAATCAAAATC
>JAVZNT010000008.1:0-39438 GCA_038882655.1 Bathyarchaeia archaeon
GCCAGATTGAAGGTCTTGCCAGACAAGCTGAGAGGAGGTGCATGGCCGTCGCCAGTTCGTGCCGTGAGGTGTCCTGTTAAGTCAGGCAACGATCGAGACCCGCGCCCCCTGTTGCAACCGGCCTTGAGCCGGGCACACTGGGGGGACTGCCGCCGATAAGGCGGAGGAAGGAGCGGGCCACGGCAGGTCAGTATGCCCCGAATCCCCCGGGCCACACGCGAGCTGCAATGGCAGGTACAATGGGTTCCGACCCCGAAAGGGGAAGGCAATCCCTAAAGCCTGCCGTAGTTGGGATCGAGGGCTGAAACCCGCCCTCGTGAACATGGAATCCCTAGTAATCGCGCGTCACTATCGCGCGGTGAATACGTCCCTGCTCCTTGCACACACCGCCCGTCGCTCCACCCGAGCGGGGCTTGGGTGAGGCGTGGTCCCTGTTGGCTGCGTCGAACCCAAGCTTCGTGAGGGGGGAGAAGTCGTAACAAGGTGGCCGTAGGGGAACCTGCGGCCGGATCACCTCCTAAGCCAAGAGCCGGAAAGCCGACTGGAGGAGAAAGCCGGATCCACATGCCAAAGCCCATTCGTCTTTTTTCAGCCTTTTAGCGTCAATTTCAGTACTGGCGCGAACTGCAAAATTGATAGCTCTCTGGTTTCTGCTGCATTGTCAATTTATCCAAACCGAAATTTCAGAAATTGGTCCTTAAGTTTGAGGGAGAAAAACTTTAACCCCAAGATTTCGATTAAATTTCAACATGGGTAAGATTGGGTGAAATAACTAGAGCCTTTGAATTTTTCCTAGGGATATCACATATTGTTTTAGGTTATGGCTGGCATCTCTTGGTTTTTGGGATTATGGCTGTCTTTTGTTTTGTATCGGCGTGTTGTGGATAATCACCGCTATCTTTTACGACACAGACAAGTTCAGGGAACTTGATGAAGAGATCAGAAAAAATTTGTGTTGCTAAATGTTATTTCTTTTCTCCTTGGCATAGTCATCGGTTTTTCAATTTGCGGAATTCGGGGAGCAGCATACGGCGCAATTATAGGCCTTCTTTTCACTACGGTAATAGGCGTTATTTATTTTCTCTTCTTTTCTGAAGTTTAATATAAAAAGTCTGAATAAAAAAGTAAGCGTGTTTGGTTGGAGTTATCAATTTAGGGCTGTGCATCTTCTTAAATTGGATGCCCCTATAATTTTCTCGCCGAAGTTTTGAAAATGGGCGGTTTGAGTATTCCATTTTCTCTAGCCTCTCCCCTCAGGTTTTCTAAGCTTTATTGTCTGCTATTATCATGCCTTTGCAGTAGGGGATGAGCTCTCGGATCTGTTCTATGGAGGCTTTCAGTATTTTTTCGCTTTTCTCTTTTGTTGCTTTTTCGGCCAAGGCCTTTAAAACTTGTTTTAGGAGTTGTTTTCCGCTGTTTTCTCCTGGAATGAGGGCCGTGTAAATTTTTGTTTTGGCTTTAACGGCATCTACCGGTCCGCCTATGAAGGAGATTTCGTCGGCTTCGTTGAATTGGACGCCTATGGCTATTTTTAGGGGTGTGTCGCGCATCCAGTTTCGGGTTCCCGTTATGGTGAAGGCTCCTTTGGGCACGTATTCACCCGAAACCCCAGCCTTACTTAGCTGTTCTGGTTTAACCCAATAAACATCCACCGTGGCGAAGCCTTCTCGCCATCCTCTCGAGTGGGCTGCGGCGAATTCCGCTGCTTCTTGTAAGCACTTTTCTGTTGGCTTCTTGCCGTCAGTCTTAACGACCACAAAGGGGGCGCCGACCACATCCGCGTGAAACACCATGTCTTCTGGCGCCGTGTACTTTTTTATGAGAACTTCGTTGCTTACGGCGTCTTTTCCAGCCAAAACCAAAAAGCCGTCTGACGATGTGAACCATTTGAACTTTTCAAACCATTTGTGGGGTTTAACCTTTCGTTTGGCAAGCTCTTCCATGACTTTTGCTGGTATAGCCTTTCCCAATGCTTCAGCCTCTCTGATCTTGGTTTCTACTTCTGAAAGCCGCTTTTTGGTATCTTCTAATGCTACTTTTGCGCCTTCCAGCTTATGCCTTGCGAGCTTTGCCCTTTCATAGAATTTTGCAGCGTTCCAAAACAGATCCTTTTGAAGGTCTATGTCAAAATGTAAACCGTCAATACATAGGTTAAGAACAATTCTTTGCTTGTCAAAAGATTCAAAAAATATGTATGGTTTTAAGCCCGCATGTTTTCCAGAAATCACTTCGGAAACTATTTCATCCCACTCTTTCCCAGCTCTTTTCTCACCTATAAACTTGTTTAGAAGTGTTTGGAGCTCGCTAGAATGGGCGTAAATAGTGTCACCTATCTGCCTATACTTTTCCGCCTTCTGCTCAGCATCCTTTAAGGCTTTCTCCTGATCGACTAAAACCCTTTTTAGGCGTTCCGCCTCCCGCAAAAACTGTTCTACAGCCTTCTTTTCGGCAGCCGCCTTCTCCAACGCCTCAGTTTTGGCGTAAAACTCGTCTAGGGCTTCGTTGAAGGTGTTGAAGAGCTGATGCTTTAATCCCTCATAGCGTTTAAGCCTCAATGATGTAACATCTACAAAGGCGCCATCTTCGTCCAGAACTATGCATGGTTCAAGTTTCCCCTCCAAGACTTGGGAAAGCATTCTGTGCAAACAGTTGCGGATGGCTTCAACTTGCGACAGGGATAGGCTTTCACTCTTGGCGGTTTTTTTTATTCCAAGCCTTAGCAATACTTCTTCAGCGTAAACGCCGCCTATGCTTATGAAGCGGGCGAGAGCCCTCACAACTTCAACTTCGCCGAAGCTTTTCAGACCTTCAAAGAGGGCTCGCACGCTAACTTTTGCTGGGTTTTGTCCGCTTGCTGGGGCGAAGCGGAAGGCTTCGCCTCTAATTATGTTTCTGTCTCGCATCCGCCTATAACGAAGTGCTTGCACAATCCTGTTTTCGCAATTTACTAGGATTATGTTTCCTTCACCGAAAAGCTCCAAAACAAGCCTAAAATTGCCCAATTTACCACTAAAATCGAAGAGGACAACCCTCTCAAACTCATACTGTTCAATATTTTTTAGCAAGCTGTTTCTAAGGAACTTTCTTAAAGCCATACAGAAAGCCGGAGGGACAAGGGGTTTTTCCAACGCGTAAGAGGTTAGGTTTAGACGTTTTCCAGCCTCTAAAACAAGCCTATAAACAGTTTCGCCGCGTCGCAGCTTAAAAAGCAATGTTTTGTCATTCAACTGGTAAATGTTGCCCACCCTAAAGTTTAGAATAGCCTCTCTTAACTCGCGGACAGCGGCGGCCACATCGAAGCTCGTGAACTCCTCTTTCCGCAATTTTTAAACCTCTCTTACTGAGGTGGTGGGTTAAGCTATAAATAGGCAGCTTTAAATTTAAGCAGTGTTAGAAGCTGAAGGCGTTGAAGAAAATGGGGCCTCTTAAAACATTGTACTGGTTAAGGTTTGTCCTCGGGATGGTAGCAGCCATTGTCTGCTTCGGATATGGGTGGGCTTTAGACAGGTTTAGCACCGGACAAGACGTAGTCATTTTGTTGAATGGCATATCTTTAGCGTTAATTGTTTACATCTTATCCTATTATGCGATTAGACCAAAATTTATACTCAAAGTGGAGAAACCTCAAAAAGTCTTCACAACGGGGATTGGCATTTACTTCCTTTCATGGCTTGTGTTTTGGGTGCTCCTATACACGGTGGCACTTTGGTTGTTAGGGCGCATTTAGAATTTTCAGTCTATGAAGTCTTCTATGGTTGCTTGATTCTTGTCTTCAAGGAGTTTTCTTGCTGCCTCCTTTTCCAAAGAGGTATTTTTGTTTTCCGCGGCATTAACAATGTTTAGTTTGCTTGCCACACGGGTGAAGTCTGCCCATGCTGCGAAGAATCCGCGGTCGAAGTCGCCGTGAAGCCTATTCTTCAAATGGTTTAAGAACTCCCGTCTAAAGCCTTGTAGGGCTTCTTTGTCAAATATATCTAGTTTTGAAAAGAAGGCGTAAGAATCGTTATTATTGGAGCGTCTTACAAGAAGCATTCCATATAAGGCTCTGAAATATCCCCTGTTCCACTCTGTTTTCTGCATTTTTTGTTTAAGCCTTTCCAATTCGCGTTCCGCTTCGGCAAACTGTTTGTTGAGGATTAGCTGGAAAAACCTTGTGACTAAGGCTTGGGGCACGGGCATTTCAGCGACCACTGGACTTGGCTTTTTCATCTTCGGAAATGTCCTCTATACCATTCTCTGTTATTTTAAAGATTTCCTCCCCCTCTGGCAGGTATGGACTTGAAACTAGGCGGGCTATGCGCACAGGACCATGAGAAGTCCTTCTTAGGTATATGCGCGTGTGGCTTGTATGCCCAACAATGTGTCCGCCAACTGGGTGGATGGCGTCTCCGAAGAACATGTCCGGCTTAGCCATAACTTGATTTGTCACCACGGCAACGGCGTTAAAGGCTCTCGCCAAACGTATTAGCTTGTGCATGTGCTTATTGAGTTTCTGTTGTCTCGCGGCGAGCATTTCCCGTCCGAGATATTCGCTTCTAAAATGCGCCGTTAAGGAGTCAACTATGATGAGCTTGACGTTGTTTTCCTTTATCACTTCATCAGCGTTTTCCAGAAGGAACATTTGATGGTCAGAGGTGTAGGCTTCCGCATAAATAATGTTCTTAACAACATTTTGCGGGTCAAGTCCCAAGTGGCGAGCCATCTGCACTATACGCTCTGTTCTAAAGGTGTTTTCAGTGTCAATGTATAATGCGGCGCCGTCAAGCCCGCCCCGCTCAGGAGGAAGCTGCACATTCACGCATAGCTGGTGGCAGATTTGGCTTTTTCCACTCCCATATTCACCGTAAAACTCTGTGATGGCTTGCGTTTCTAAGCCGCCGTCCAAAAGCTTGTCTAGGGCTTTGCTTCCAGTAGTGAGCCTCAAAACGTTTTGACGCATTTTCAAAAGTTCATCAGCGCGGATAAAAGCTATGCCAATTGAAGAGCGAGCAGCACTTATCATGGCTAAAGCCTTTTTCTCGCTTATGCCGGCTGGCTCAAGCTCGCGAACCGTCGCCATGGCAAGAGACTCAACCGTGTGGAAGCCCAGCTCCCTCAACTTCTGAGCTGTTGATGGACCAATCCCAGGAAGGTCTTCAAGGGTTTCGTATCGTGGTTTTTCTGCACCTTCGCTTTCTTCCCCGGACATAAACGTTCCCGTGTGAGTTTTATTTCTGGCAGTATTTAAAGCAAACGAGAAATAATGTCTTCCAATACGTGGAGAGATGAGTTAAAGTGAAGAGACTTCACGTTTGAAAACTCCAAAACCTTTGGAAACTTTTTTATAAACTGTGCATAAGAGAAGGTCTCGCCGAAAGCATAACATTTGAGGGAGAAAACTTGGAAATAGCCAAAATTGTTGAAGACGTGGCTTTTAACCTTCTGAAACAAGCTGTCATATACCTTCCTGAAGACGTGAAAAAAGCCTTGAAGAAGGCTTATGTAGAAGAAACAAGCGAAACTGGGAAAACCCAGTTGAAGGCTATACTAGACAACATAGAGTTGGCTGAAAAGTATAAGGCGCCAGTGTGCCAAGACACGGGCACAATAATATTCTATGCCCAAGCGGGAGCAGAAGTTAAAAACCTTGACAAAATAGAGGAAGCCCTCATCAGAGCGACAAGAAGGGCCACAAAAGAAATTCCATTGAGGCCTAATGCTGTAGACCCCTTCACCCAGAAGAATAGCGGAGATAACACTGGAAAATTCATACCCTCCATAAACTGGGAAATAGTGTCCGGCGACACTCTTGAATTGACGGTTATGACGAAGGGCGGAGGCTCAGAAAACGTCTGCCTAACTGGAATGCTTGTGCCTGGCGAAGGCATCAACGGACTGAAAAAGTTTGTAATAGACGCCGTAATAAAGGCTGGAGCCCAACCTTGCCCACCAACAATTTTGGGGGTTGCCATGGGCGGAGGAGCAGACATAGCCATGAAACTTGCCAAAAAAGCTCTTTTGAGACCGTTGGACCAGCCCAGTCTCAATCCGGAGATAGCGAAACTTGAAAAAGAGCTTTACGAAGCCGCTAATATGACTGGAATAGGCCCGATGGGTTTGGGCGGCAAAACAACAGTTTTGGGTGTGCATGTTGAATACGCTTTTAGGCATCCAGCCTCGTTTCCGGCGGCGGTTGCCTTCAACTGTTGGGCTGCCAGAAGAGCCACAGCAAGAATCCACGCAGATGGAACAGTTGAATATTTAACCCATAAAGGTTTAGTGTGAGGTGAGAGAGAAATGGCAGTTTACCATCTTAAAACACCCATGTCAGAAGGGGAAATCCGCAAACTGAAGGTCAACGATGTCATCTACATAACTGGAACTATAGTCACGGCGAGAGACCAAGCCCACAGGCGAGCCCTAGAATACTTTAAACAAGGGAAACCTCTGCCCATAAATCTTGAGGGATTGGCGGTTTTCCACTGCGGGCCAGTGGTAAGCAAGGAAGGCGATAAATGGGTTGCCGTTGCTGCGGGTCCAACAACAAGCACAAGGATGGACATCTTCGAAGACGAGTTTATCAAAAACTTCAAGGTCCGAGTTGTAATTGGCAAGGGTGGAATGGGTAAAAGGACGACGGATGCCATGGCAAAATACGGAGCCGTTTATGGAGCTTTCACTGGCGGAGCGGCAATATTGGCGGCTAAAGCCATAAAGAATGTTAGGGGTGTTGAGTGGCTTGACCTTGGCACACCGGAAGCTTTATGGATTTTTGAAGTTGAAGACTTTGGACCATTAACCGTTGCCATAGACTCGCATGGAAACAACCTCTTCACGGACGTGGCAAAAACCGTCGAGGAAAACAGGAAAAGGATTTATGGGAAACTGGGGCTGCCGCTCTAACCTTCCATATTTTTTTAATTGCGGCGGTTATAGTTCTTTGCTCATTACGTAGGCGTCTTCGCCGTCTGAATAGTAGCCGTGAATTGTCCTCGTAACCTTAAAGCCCAGTTTCTTGTATAGGCTTATGGCTGGCATGTTGGAAACCCTCACTTCTAAGAAGGCTTGTTTAGCGTTGTATAGGCGCATTCCATCCATCGCTTTTGTCACCAAAGCCTCACCTATGCCCCTATGCCTATGCTCCGGCATGACAGCGATGGAAACAATGTGCCCCTTCTTTATGAAGCCACTGAAGCCAAAGTTTGACAAGCCTAACTCGATGCGACACATCACATAGCCAACAATCTCGCCGTTCCCTTCAGCCACTATGAAGGTCTCTGGAAAACGATTGTACAAGTCTATGAAAAAGTAGTCTCCGTAATTTTCCGGTAAGCAAACACGGTTAATATACATCACGCGTTCAAGGTCTTTTGGCGTAAACTTCCGCAGTGTATACGTCTGCTGCAAGCCCCTTTTACTCCCATAGTTTTAAATGACTTTCCGTAAGGCCTATGGTTAGGTTTGCATTCTTACTTTAAAGTTTTTCCGAAATAAACTCAGCATTTTATTCGCTTATCTTAACCTCCGGAAGCGTGAGGTTTCCGTAGGGCATTACCCAAACCTTCGCGCTTTCTCCAGCGATCTTAAATGCCTCGTTAAGGGCTTCGTTGACCGTTTGCGCCGTCTTAAGCCTAAAAACGTTTGTGGCGTAGTAGTCCGGCATGGCTGAGACAAGAATTATTTGGGCTTTCTGCAATGCCCTCATTAAATAGTAGGCTTTATGCCCACCCAAAACAAAGTTGCGTTTAATCTCTCTTTCCACAGCTTTTAAATCCTTAAATTTAACCATCCAATCGTAAAATACTTGGTTTCCATGCCCCTCTTGGCATTCAGCCGCCAAAATTATGACGCCACCCCTTTTAACGACTTCCAAAGCGCTGTCAATACCCTTGTAGGCTTGGAAAAGGTTCACGTCAAATGGCTGTCCGCCGGCACTTACGACGACGATGTCGACTCTTCGGTCTACGGGTATGCGGTACATCTCATCAACAAGCTTAACGCCCTCATGGAAGGCTTGCTCCAAGTTGCCGGCAAAAGCCCTCACAACCTCACCCTTGCTATTAACCACAACATTGAGGATGAAGTCAACCTTCGCCATTTTCGCAGCTTCAACCATATCCTCATGAACCGGGTTTCCATCTAAAACACCGGTTTTGGCATTTGGGTGCAAGAGCATGGCATGGTTAGCCTTAATTGTCTCTTCGCCAACGACTCCAGGCAAGACACTTTTTCTACCGCCGCCATAACCAGCATAGTAATGGAAGCACACATGGCCAGTCAAAATTTTCAGGTCAGCCTCTGCGAAAACACGGTTCAAATAAACCTTTGTGCCATACTTAGGCGTGGTGCCTACGTAAACAAGGTCTGGGGAGGCTTTGCAGTCGTGGCTTATAGCTTTAACACGTTTTAGGACGCCTTCACCTAAAAGTCTAACAGCCTCCTCGCTGGTGACCGCCCTATGCGCTCCACAACCAAAAATAACCGTCACATCTTCATCCTTGACGCCAGCGCTGTTCAGCTCATCAAGAAGCGGAGGAACCATGACATGGCTTGGAGCCATCCCCATCACGTCATCAACAACAATAGCCACTTTGTGCCCTGGCTTGGCGATTTCGCTTAATCGCCTTGAGCTGATCGGCTCTTTTAAGGCTCTTTCAACCTCCGCTCGCGCGTCCGGAACGCCAGACTTATCTCTAGGCTCAATAGAACCTAAAAAATTACGAGCTGGAACGCGGAGGCAAACCTCGGTCTTTCCATAAGGGAGCCAAACATCAACCATAGCGTTTTCACCGACAACCATTCATTTTATTTACGCTTCCGGAATATTTTGACTCCGTCTATTTCTGTTACGTATTCGAAGCCTACTTCAACCAAGCGGCATGCCTCTTCAACTGTTTTTGCTGTTCGCACGTGAAACTCATCATTTGTGTTTTGGAATATAGCACTTTCGATGGTTATGTAGACAAGTGTGTTTTGGATGTTTTTGTGGCCTAGCAGCCTTTGAACGTGGATTATGTCTTTGGTTTTATGGTATTCCATGGTGCCTTTCCAATGTCTCAGCGTGTGGAATCCAATTTTTAGAAGTCGCGGGTTGCAGAGCTTGTGGGCGATGCGTTTCCGCTGGGTATAGTAATGGCTTTCCACCGCCTGCTTTGATGGGAATATTCTTTCACGTTTCCTAGGCAGCCTATTCAGCATTGTTATGCATTTTTCGCTTAGGGGCAATATGCGTGGCAAGCTGCCCTTCTCAGCTGTTATTCTCACTGTTCGCCTTTCAAAGTCTATGTCTTCCCATTTGAGGGTTAATGCTTCACCTATTCTGCAACCCGTCTCTTTTAACAGCTGTAGTAGGGCTGATATGGTTTTGCTTGTGTTGGCGATAAGTAAGTCGATTTCTTGTTCTGTGGGTATGAAGGGTATTTTCTGGATGGGCTTGTAGCTTGGAATCTGCCAACTGATGCTTAAATGCTTGTAAAAGTTGTTTAGGGTTTTTGCATAGTCGTGTTTTGTGGTTTCGTTGACTGGAGCTTTTGATAAATATTCTAGGACGACTTCAGGGTTGAGGATGTCAACTTTTTTAGCGAGTGTGTTTAGGATTTTCGCGTAGCCTTGGATTGTTGTTTCTTTTCTGCCAAGCTTTTGCAGGTGCCAAAGGTATTCAAGGATTTTGCCTTTAATATCTTGTTGGTTGGTTTCGCTTGTGGCTCCCGCATGCCCGTTTTTCTCCTCTCCGATTTTTTGCTCCAAGGCTAATATAGCCTCGGCCGAGTTTTTCGCGGCCCTTGGGTGGGATTTGAACCCACCGCTGGGATTGGAACCCGGCGCGCCTACTCGGCGTTTTCTATTTTTCCCTTCATCAGTTTTTAAATTCTTGCCTCTATGTTGCCTTTCAACATGCGGCCATGAAAAACGGTATCCGCAAACCCTACACAAGTAGCGTTGAATTTGGCTTCCATCTGTTAAATAGCGCATTCCGTCTTTGTAGAGGCTTGTTGCTCCACATTCTGGACAGCGGAGCCCGTTGAAAGCTTCAATTTTGAAAAGGGGCTTTTCCGTTGGGCTTGTTGCGGGAGCCTCTTCCATAATCTATATGCCTCGCAAAAATTTAGGGGGCCTTCCAGGCGGAAGTTTAGGCTTCTCTCTGGAACGCTTATGAAGCAGGGGCATGAGGGCTAACAGAAGCTGGATTTCAGTAAGCAGCCGTTGGTTATGCCGAATACAGTGAACGATTTTGTTAACTGTTGGATTCCGTTTTCGTGTTTTAATGAACTCTTCTATGGCTTCAAGCTCATGGGATGTGAAGATGTAGTTTCTCATGGTTTAAACCTCGCACAAATTCCTACCACTGGAATTTCTAACCCCCTATTTTCCGCCCAGGATTTCCCTTGCCCTTTCAAGGGTTTTCTTGGCTTGCTGTTTTGCTTTAACCCTTCCAAGCGTCTGAAGCTTCGTGTTGACACGGTTAAGGTTGATTAGGGCTTGAAACAGTAGCATGGCGTCTTTATGGTTTCCAGCCTTCTGCAGCCTCTCCAATACTTTTGCAACTTTTTTCATAGAGTCAGCTATCAATGAACTCATTTTTGTGTATTCGTATGTGGAAAAAGATGGGGGTTTTTCGCTTTCCATCTTTAACTTAAACAACTCCACTTCTTCGCAGTCTGCCAATAATTTCATCTGCTGTTTGTTGAGGGGTGCTTGCTGCTTGAATAACTATTGCTCCAGGCAAAACATTCACAGTTTTCGCTGTTGACGTGTAAGTGTTGAATATTTTCCATAATGGAATGACAGCTTCCGGCCCCTTCTCTCCAATTAAGGCCATTGTAGGCTTGGTGATAATTCCGCCTTCTGCAAACTTTATTAAGCCTAGGGAACCCATTATTCCGGCAACGGCTGCTGCGGTTGCGGCAATTATGATGGGAACAGCTACGCCTAAAGATGAAACAGCGTGAGCTATTGCATGAGCGATGGCTCTTCCTTTTTCAGCGATAGCGGCTAGGATGCTGGAATGGCGGATAGCGTCGAGGGCGCCGACTATCGCGCCTACAATCTTTGTTATTCCACTAGCCATTAGGTTGGCGAAAGCATGGGCTGCGCCTCGAGCTTTCTCGGCAAACTCGACAAGCCAGGAAGCGTCAGCTAACCTTTTAAAAACTTTGATAGCATACCTTACACAAAGAAAAAGGGGGAAGGTGCGGGAGAAGTCTATTGAAGGTGTATGTGCCAAACATCAACCATTCATCATCACTTATGGTTTATTTAACACGGCAAACAGCGTTATTAAGCGTTTACAAGGAAGCGTAAATAAAATTTTGTGGAAGAGCAGCCAAATCTATATCTTAAAGTTGTTTTGTTTCGAGAAAGGCATGTGAGACAGAATGGAGCTTCGAGAAATCCTCTGGCGGGAATTCTCTTTTATAAGCGGCGACTACAAGGTTCTGGTAGTAAGCTGGATGATAATAGACCTAGCAATGGAAATGAGCCTCAAACTTCCAGCACTGTGTTCAACATTTGGTACAAGAACATGTGTGATAAGTTGGCGGCCACTTGAGACAGCATAAGTTCTTTAAGACGTAATGGTATAGATAGAAAGCGAGGTATCCGCATGGCAATTGAGAAAACTCCTGGAAAAAATGAGATTCTGTTCGTGTGGTTTAATCGCTATGCTGGGGTAACAATAAAAACTCCCTCAAAAACCCTTGTGGTTGACCCCGTTGACGTGAAGCCCAAAGTTTTCCAGAAAGTGGACGCCATCCTCATAAGCCACGAGCACTATGACCACCTAGACCCGTCGCTTGTTTCAGAAGTCCATAAGCTGACCAGCTGTATGGTAATAGCAGACCTAACATCCACGAAAAGACTCCGCAACACCATCCCGGCGGAAAAGCTTCAAGAAGTTCAGCCCGGCTCTGAGGTTAAGGTTGGCGAAGTCTCTGTTAAAGCTGAAAAATGTAACCATCCGCCAGCAGCCACACCCATATCCTTCATAATAACAAGCGAGGACGGCGTAAAAGTCTTCCATACAGCGGACAGCCTCCCCTTCCCAGAAATGGCAAGCATAGGTGAAAAAGAAAAATTGGATCTAG
The DNA here is from genome assembly GCA_038882655.1 of Bathyarchaeia archaeon. Classification (GTDB taxonomy): domain Archaea; phylum Thermoproteota; class Bathyarchaeia; order Bathyarchaeales; family Bathycorpusculaceae; genus JAGTQI01. Next base: position 12,063 of record JAVZNT010000008.1, read on the forward strand.
TCTTCTGTACCGTCGGCATTGCTCCTGGAACATCGCCAGAAACAGGCTTTGAAATAGCCAGACTAACAAAGCCAAAGGTGGCTGTTCCCTATCATACCGGCTCTTCCGCGGACCTAAAAAGGTTCGGCGAACTTTTGAAGAGAGAAATGCCAAAAGTCACATGCCTAATCCCAGAAGTTGGAAAGATTTACCAAGTTTCAAAAAAGGTGTAGATATATGCTGAAGGAAAAGAGCGGCATGAGCAGCAAACTTGATGTTTGCAAAATACTGAACAAAATTGGCGCCCTCCAATTTGGAACCTTCAAGCTTACAAGTGGAAAAATAAGCCCATACTACATAGACCTGCGCATTGTTCCAAGCTTTCCAGACGTCTTCCAGAAAATCTGCAACCTCTACACAAACTTTGTAAAGGAGCAGATAGGCGTGGAGAACTTCGAAAGAGTCGCCGGAATCCCCGTGGCGGGAATCCCCTTCGCCTCGTTAATAGCCTACAACCTCAAAAAACCATTTCTATACATACGCAAGGGCGTGCGTCTTCACGGAAGACAAAGAAGAATTGAAGGAGTCCTTACACCAGGAGATCATGTTCTAGTGGTGGACGACTTGATCACAACTGGATTATCGCTTAGAAGAGCGGCAAAAGCCATAACAGCTGAAGGTGGAATAGTAAACGATGCCGTGGTTCTCCTCGACAGAGAAGAGGGTGGCGAAGAAAAACTAAAGAAAAGCGGCATTAAGCTTCATGCTATCCTCAACATCAGCGAAGTGGCAAAAATGCTGTATGAGACAGGTGCAATAAACGAAGAACAATTGAAGACAATTTTGAAGCAGATTAAAAGGGAATAAAAAGAAAGCGTTGGAAGGTGTTGGGGCGGCTACTCATAGAATATCAGTTCTTTATTCTCTAATATTTCATGGAGTTTGTGGACAGCGTCGTAAACGTCTTGTTCTCTCTTGGCTCCGGTGCAGACAAGTTTGCCGCTGGCAAAGAGCAGTATGACAACCTTAGGGTTATCCATTCTGTATATTAACCCTGGAAACTGTTCAGGCTCGTACATGGTTTTCCCAAGCGTATAGGCAGCCTTTTCCAAGTCTATCATACCGCCAAGACTCGCGGACGCCACAATGTTCTGAATTTTCAGTTCAGGCTTGCTTATGATTATTATTCCGCCCCGCTTCAACTCCTTAATAACCTTCATGACGGCCCTGCGAGCCTCCTTCTCGGATTTGGCTCCAGTGCAAACCATCTTGCCAGAATTAAAAATCAACGTGGCTGTCTTCGGTCTCTTAAGCCTAAAAACAAGCCCTGGAAACTGTTCTGGGCGGTACTCCACTCCTGGATAGCCCTTAACAACAGCGTTCAAGTCCACCTTCTGGTTTAGAGTCGCAGACGCAACAACGTTCTCTATGCTTATCATAGCTTTAACTTTAGGCATAAACACCACTTCTACATATCAAGTCTTTAAATACCCTTTATAAAGCATTAGGTTTCAACGATTTAAGCTGAAACTTGAAAAAGCCTTAAATTGGTCAACTGCAAATTTACGGTTCTATAAAAGGTGAAGAGTTGGGAAAAACATTCAAGTCAGGCTTTACGTTCATACCGCCTGCGATTTTCACGTTATTTATTTCAGCGTTCTATCTGGCCTTCCGAATTTTTCCAGGACCAGAATTCATATTTTTATGCTTGTTTGTGTATGCTTCCTATACCCAGAGTAACAATCGTTTTGTGAGGACTTTCACACCATTCATCGTATCCTTTCTATCCTATGAGACTTTAAATAGGCTTATAGATGGTGTGCCAAGATACATTCATGTCCAAGAGCCGATAGCTGCTGACCTACGGATATTTAATGCCCTTCCAACACTTGCGCTTCAACAATCCATTAGAACACCAGTTTTAGATTATATTGGAGCTGCATTTTACTCCTTGCATTTTTTTGCGCCAACAATTTTCGCCTTCATATTATGGAAATACCGGCCGGAGCACTACCAGAAGTATGCTCTAGCCTTTATGATATGCACTTATAGCGCCCTCATCACTTTCCTTGTTTATCCCGTTGCGCCTCCTTGGTATGGGGTTGGAGCCACCAGAATACTTTTCCAAGTTGACCAAAACTTGGGGGTTCCCATGTATCGGGCAATCTACGACTATATCGGGGTAAACCTATTCGCAGCATTTCCAAGTCTTCATTCGGCAATTCCATGGCTGATAGCTCTCTCCGCTCTTAAAACGTGGAAGAAGAAAGCTTTGCCAGTCTTAATTTTTCCGGTGATGGTTTGGTTCAGTGCAGTTTACCTTGGAGAACATTACGTGATTGACGTGGTGGGCGGGGTTGCATATGCAACTTTAGCCTTCGTTGCAGCATACAATAAAGATAGGTTTGTTAAAGTTAGATTTTCCTTGGGCGGAAACGTTGCCGATTCAATATTGGATAGTTTAGGAAAAGTTAAGCTTCCAGTATGCCGAAGAAGTGAACAAATGTACGTGTCCATGATTCGACGCGCCTTGTGGTGAAGGCTGATTTGCGTTTATGGTTTTCGCCACAAGTCTGAAACTCGCCCAGCCTTCACAAGTTTCCACTTTCCAAAAAAGTCCTTCCGATAAAAGTGGTATAAGCCACATTGAGGACACTGCATAATCCGCCTATTCTTTTCATAATCAATTTCGTATAATTCTAGGCTGGCGCCACAGTCAACACATTTAGGCTGCTCCTTCATGGTTTCCCTAAACATCCAGCCTCACTTTTAATATGCTTTTCTCCTTCCATTTTTTAAGGAAATTGTAGAGTTTCCAAATGTTATAAATTATTAGGATTAATATAAAGAGTTGGAACCATGAAAAGGTTGGGACTCCTTGGCGCAGACCACCGTTTACTTCATAGTTGATTTGATATGTTAAAAAACCTTGAGACAAGTAAGCTTCGCTCACGAATTGGAAGCTTTCATGAAAGTGTACATCAGAAAGCATACCATAAATAGTTGCTTGTGGCGGGGTGGCTCCGGGTTGCCAAATGGTTAGGGAGCCGCATATACTAAAAATTATTAGTCCTAACAGAATTATGTTTATGATTATGTAAAGAAGTAGGCGGAGGCTTATTTTTGAGAAAAGCGTTTTCTCTCCGGTTTGTTGCTCCTCTTTTGGGGTTTTTTCTTCTCCACGAGCACCTAAAGGCAACATTAAGATTATTAAAATTATTATGAGTGCCAGAAATATGAGGTACATGTTTCTCTCCGAATGGAGGAATAAGGGTAAGTTGCCGATAGCGGGGATTCTTGCTATCACTTTGCCAACAAGCCGTGTTGAATTCCAAGGCGTGTCGCTTGTGATGGCGTTGTCTCCGCGGGTTGTAATCCAGTAAACGTCATTTTCGTCTTGTCTTACGTCGACTGCTCTGTGGACTATGAGTTCGTCTCCGCGTTTATAGACGAGGATGTCTCCGTTAACTGGGTCGGCGTGTATTTGGGATGGGTCTATTTTTTGCACTATTATTAAGTCTCCTACGTTTAGGGTTGGAAGCATGCTTCCGGATGCTACTGCAAGGGCTGGATATTCTGAGCCCAAGGCTGCTTGTGTGCCGAAGTATAAGCCGAAAACTACTGTAAGGGTTAAGGCAACTGTTATTGCCATTTGAAAGTATTCGTTTTTCCAAAGCCTTTTAAGTGTTTGTATCACCAAGTTTTTGCCTTCTTGCATGATTCGGGTTTTCTTGTTGAATTAGCCTTTCATGTTTTAAAACTTAACGCTTAATTTATGGAAATAAAAATGAGGGGGTTTACGGGATACGCTTAGATTTCTATGCCTTCTGCGCCCAGTTTGACTTTACTTACCACGCCCTTAAACTTTTTTCCACATTTTGGGCATTCATACATGCCAAAGACTGTCATGGTTATTCTCATTTTCTTGTCTGGGAAGGGGGCGATAAGCTCCCATGTCTTGTAAGGGTCTTTAACTTCTGTTCCACATTCGGGACATGTGTTCTGTTTAGCCTTTGGCATTGTGGGTCGCCAGTTTGGCTGTGCCCTTTAAGGGTTTAGACCTTCTTCTTGCTTAGGACTTCTCGGAAGGGCTTCTTGCATTTTGGACAGTCGAAAAGTCCTATTTCCAGCTGCATTCTTTTACCCGACTTGTCGGGGCGTCCAGCCATTGTCCACTTCTTCTTAGGCGTATTTACAACGGTTCCACATTTTGGACATTTAGCCATTTATTTTCCTCCAAACATCCTCGATATTCATGGTTTTCTCATGATGATAGATAAATAATTTTCCATTGTTTCCGAGTATGAGCACTGCTTTAGCATGGAAATTATGGGTTTTTGACGTTTTTATAACGGTCGTTGTAAAGGCTTATTTAGCGGCTTAAGATGTTTAGGGTTTCAGTGGGGTTAAGTGATGGGGCAGGCTGAAATTTTAGACACGTGGTTAGATTTCTCCAGATACTGGCGTTTGGCGCGTTTCAGAACTTTAGATGAGCAGATATTGTTGTGGCAGACAGCCTACATGGAGAATTATCCGGAGTTGTTGAGGAAGCAGGTTAAAAACTATGAGCAGGAGGGGCTTAAATGGAAAGATGTGGCGCGGAAAATTTTTCCATCATTTCAGAATCGTTTTCGGCTTATGCGGAAGGCGAGAAACAATATTCTTCGCTTATATGAAAATGTTTACTTGAAGGCTGTTGAAAATCTTGGAATCGAATTTGACGTGATTTTCATAGTATATGTTGGCGTTGGGTGTGGCGCTGGTTGGGCAGACCTACACGAGGGGAAGCCAGCGGTTCTTCTGGGATTAGAAAACGTTGCTGAGGAAAGGTGGCATACGCGGCGAAAGCTTGAAGGCTTAATGGCTCATGAAATTGGTCATCTCACCCACATGTTTTGGCGAGGAGAGCAACAACTATTTGAAGAAGCTGAAGGCAACCCTTTGCTGCAACTCTATGTGGAAGGTTTTGCCCAAAGGTGTGAGCACATAGTTTTGGGGAAGGAGACATGGCATATGGCGCAAGACCGAGAGTGGCTCTCATGGTGTAAAAAGCATAAACGTTGGCTAGCAAAGGAGTTCCTAAACAGAGTTAAGGCGCAAGCGCAAACCAGAGAGTTTTTCGGTTCCTGGTTCAGCATAAAAGACAAAAAGCAGACAGGATATTTCCTCGGCCACGAGTTCATACATGCGTTGGAGAAGGCCAGGGACTTAAAAGAAATTGCATTGTTAAAGAGTGAGAATGTTCAAAAACTTGGGATAAAATTTCTGGAGAGGCTGGCAGAAGATTCTCCAAGTTTTAAGCGTCAAATTTGTCAGATTCTCCTATAGTTATTTCGTGTTTGGCGATGCTGAAAGTGCTGCCATAAGCCAAAAATGGAATGTTAAGTAGGGCGAGTACGCCGAGAAGTGCGAAATAGTTTTTATAGTCTCCTTTCGAGATGAAAATATATGTGGGTATGAGATTCACCATTCTCCCAATTATTAAGCCTACCTCCATTAGGACTAGGACGCTTGCGTAATACTCTCGGCTGAAGGAGTCTCCATAATGGGCGAACCATGAAATAGTGAAAGCACTTGCTAAACCAGATAAAGCGGATAAAAGCACTATTTGCTGAGGTATGGAGACAAGTCCTAAAAGGAAAAACCATACAGCGTTTAACACTACACCAATCATGGCGAATTCAACACGCCTCATCTTAATGTCCGAAAGCCAATTAACAAGAAAAGTTATAACAGAAACCACAAGACCTGTTACGGCTAGGACAAATCCCATTCTGGAAATTGTTTCAGAGATCTTGTTAACGAAAAGAGGATAGGCCAACCAATAAGCTTCAGACGCCCCAAAAATTACGAAAGTTATAAAGAAAATGGAGACTTTCCGTCCCTTCGGAATTGAAAGACCGTGAGTCTCCCGTTTAAACTTCATAAGCACGAAAAAGGTTAAAGCAACAAAGTAGAGAGCCACACATAAGCCTAAAGCAGCTGAAAAACCATAGGCTTCTATAATCAGGCCGCCGAATGCTGGGCCGGCAATGCTGGCTATTGATGGAATTATTATGGAGAAGAGGCTTACTGAACGTGCCCTAACACTTGACTCGCTCAACCTAAACTGTAGGAGGTTGAAGCTTGGCCAAAAAGTGGCTATGCTGAGCCCGTAGGCGACGCCCAGCACCACCGGATTTTTAACATATATTAGGAGCGTGTAGAAAAGCATTGTGAAGAGCACGCCTAGACATATTATCCGCTCGAAATTTCTAACAAATCTGAGCAGAGTTATGGGTAAAAGCCCAATTATCATGAAAGTGAATAGTAGCAAGACCGCTATTTGGCTAATGCTTAGTCCGAATGTTACATAGTAGACTGGTAGAAACATGCTTATCATGTTGCTAGAAAAGAAGTATATGCATGAAGCAACTCCAAGATTTTTAAAATCCTTTATCTGCACTTGAAACATCTCGCATGGCTTATGCCTATTCAAGTAGCTTACTGTACCAGATGTAGGTTTGGCTTTGCTTAAAACCAAGCTTTTCCATGAAACGCATTCCCGCCAGGTTTGTGCCCTCCACATCCACTATAGCTATGCGGGCACCCTTCTCTTTGAAACGCTTCTCTAACTCCCTATAAAGCCTCTTTCCCACACCTTGCCGACGACGCATACGTTTAACACCAGCCCAAACAAAATAGCCGTAAGTCCAAGGGCTGAAAGGGCGTCTTAAAATAGTGCCTAGGGCAAACCCAACGATCCTCTTTGAATCCACATTCTCCGCCACCAAACATAGCTCTGGGTCTTCTTGAAAGAGCGAGAGCAGCTCATTAACATTCCATGTGCGATATGTAAACTGCAGCTGAGAAGGCGTAAAAATCTTCTCACTTAAACGCCAAACCTCTGGCAAATCCTCCAAGGTCATCTGCCTAATTTCAATTTCGCTCCGTAGTTTTTTGGCGCGTTTACGTTTTTTAACTGGTTTTTTAGCCAACCTTGCTCCTTCAAACCTAGAATTTGTATGGTTAGGCAATATAAAACATTCCCGAATTCTATAGAGGGACTACCCGTATTGGCTTTTTCCAGCTCCAAAAAATGTTTTTATCAGCTGAGCCCTAATCTTGAAGTCGGTGGAATAGGTGCAGCTTTCCCCATTAAGCGACGCTGTTAGGCGAACATGCAACATACTTAAGCGCGGCGCCTCGATGCAGGTTTTAGACTATGAAAAGCGCTTCTCATCTCTAAAAAACTTCTACGAAAGCCTCCTCTCAAACCTAATAAAAACAGATTTCCTAACTAGAGAAGCTTACGAAGCAGCAAAAGATTTCTTTGGAGCCACATCTGTCCGCTTTGCTGGTATAGATGGAACCATGTATTCACGTCCCCTCTTCGACCTTGTGGTCTTCTTCGGAGGAGCCTATGCTTCGACAGGAACAATAATTTTCCATGAGGATAAGCTGCCAACAGTCAAGTATGACGAGCGGACAGCTCGGCACGGAGCTGGCATATCAAGCGTGGTACCAATTTATGTGAACGAAATTCCAGACGTGGACCAGACATTTTTTGAGGCTTCACAGCCAGATGAGGTTAGCCTTGGAAAACCGCTTACTGAAGAGTCAATTATTAACAATGCAACTGTGGCTAATTGGATAATGACTTTCGCCGAGTATTATTTGGCTTACAAGCTCGCCACAGACGTCGAACAAAAATTTCGAATAATCCTCTTGGACAGAAGCCTATCAATAGAAAGGGCAAGCCTCCTTTACGATACTTCGAAGCGCGCCCTATGGGAAGCAAAAAGCAACCTCCTAGGCTACAAAATAGACGGAGACCCAGTGGACATGAACGAACTGACAATAGCTAGGCATCTCGTATGCAATGAGCATTTAGGCTTGCCGCCGCCAAGAGCCGACTATATACGCTACGCCATTATAGATCTTCTAAGGCGTAAAGGCGCCTTGTCAAAGAGGCAAATATTAGCAGAATTCGACATAACGGACGAAAAAAGAGCGAAAAGGATAGAGCGAAGCCTAAAAAACCTAATGAAAAAGGGCTTCCTGAACGAGAAAAACGAAACTTACACGCTGAACCAGAAATATGCGCGGACATGGGAACATATAAAAAAGCTTGTGAAGGACATAGGCGATAGATTCTTCTTCACGGAAAACCCGGAAACAGCAAACTTGATGAAAATAGTTAAAGACGGAAAAGAGCATTGGCTCACAACTCTAGACATTGCCTTCTTGACGCTTTTCACGTTGCACATGCTGATGGAAGAATGCTGGAAAAGCCACATACTTTTAATAGGCGTCACAAAAGACACGGCAGCAAGAGACTTCAAACGCCAACTAATCCCAATAATGGGCAACAACGACCTCCTAAATACAAGCATCACACGAGAAGAGTTGGAAAAACTGCCAAACACAGACCGTATGATCCTTCAATCAGCAAGCATCCTCAATGCGAATAGGATAACGCCTCCATGGAGCCTAATAGAGTACGACTCAGCCTTTAGAACAATGGTGCCAGACAAACAAAACCGAAAAGGCTACGTTTCAGGCGCCATAAAAAACAAAATAGGCTTAGAAAAAGCCTTCCTAAAAACCTATGTGCAGCTAAGCCAGGCAAAAACAGATACCATGCTGAGAAGTAACGTCCTCCTCGTAGACCGCCTCGCATATCCAGAATACGATTATAAGCCTGAAACAATCGTGGAGTTCTGGAATGAATTAAGCGACGGAACAAAAGAGCCTATAGAAGTGATCCTATACATAGACAAAAATGTGCCCAACAAGTTGCAGAACTTAACCATGAACGTTTTGGTGGCTATGGCACCATCCAACATTCCAGAGGCCTTTGGCCACAACACGCCGCTTTTCATTGCGGATAAGATCGCCAAATGGAATTACAGCCAATTCAAACGTGTAGTAGACACGACAGCCGAGTGGATCCTCAATAACCATAAATTGAGAAAGTTCATATTCTATATGAGCACGTTTAGGGAGAGGCGAACAGCCATTGAAGCCGCAAGGAGAGAACAAATTTAACAGCCTATGCTTCACAGACTTTGACGGTAAATTCCGAGCTAGACTAGCCGCCGTCATGCCTCGCTTCTTTGGAGGAGCGGAAGAATCAAAACTGGCAGGGACAAGCGCCCGCTACAGTTGCCGCGTAAAAGTGGAATATCAAAAAGACTTGATGGGGCTGTTGGAAGAGGGCATGCTTCTAGCCGCGAAAAACTTTAAGCAAGCGCTTCTGGGCGAGGAGCGCTATACGCTTATGGAGATAAGCCGAGTCTGGCCGGAGCACTTCGGATTAAAGGGCTTGTCGGATCATGGCTATTATCCCATGCAGTTTGAGATTATCGAGCAGTCGGAGGCGGATTGGCAGACGGACGACCACTCCACAATGATGATTCAGATAGACGCCATACCAATAAACTACGACCTAATTATAGGCGGAAACTGCGACTACAAGTTTGTTAAGGGCTTCTCCTATCCAGTGGTGGGCAGTCCCGTCTACATCTTAAACAGTGAAATGATAAACCGCATGTATAATCAGAAGATAACTGAAAAGCTGGGCATAGACCCGTCCAAAACTGTTGAGGATGCAAGGCTTGACCCGAGGCTCGGTGTTGTAAAAATGTTCCAAACAAGCAATACATTTATTCCCATATATGTGGATTTTGAGAAACTTGTTCGTTACCATTTTGGTGTTTTCGCCTTCACAGGCGGTGGAAAAAGCAACTTAATGTCAAACATTTTGAGGCGAATTTTGCTCCACACGGATGGTGTTAAGGTTGTGGTTTTTGATATAAGCTGCGAATACATTTTCCTACTGCTTGACTTGCTTGCGAACGAGGAGATCCCAGCAAAGGTTATCCTCGAACATAGAATAGACTCAATTGAACAGTTCTTCAACTCCGTTGTCAAGCCAAGGGAGTATGAGGCTGACGAAAGGATAAAGTTTGGACTCAAACGCGTGATGGAACAGGACAGAGTGGCGTTTTACACTAGACCAAAACAGAAAATCCCAACCTACGCTCAGTTCCTAGAGGAGTTAAGCGACCAACGGAAAAGCAACACTGACAAACCTCATTATTTAAACGCTATAGACAGAATTCACGACGCCATACTTGACTACATGGAAGCGCATGGGCTTAGCGAAAACCAAGAGGTAAGCGAGGACTTCGTCAAATACATAGACAGTGTCTGCATAGCCACGATGGAAGAGTTCAGAGTTCACGACAAAAGCGCGTTGTATGCTTGGGCGACGACAAGAACCACCATCCTTGATCAGATAAGGAAACGCCAAGAGGAAATGAAGAAAGAGACTGGTGGGCTAACAGCAGAAAAAATACGAGAACTTTTAGAAGGCGACACGCGACTCGTGTGTATTTCCATATCAGACCCAACAACAATAAAAGAGCTTGTCATAACGTTAACCCACGATTTGCTCATGAGAAGAAAGCGCATGTTTCAGGTTAAGCCCTACATCCTTCTAGTCTTCGACGAAGCCCAAGAATTCATACCAGAGCTTTCAGGAGCAGCGGGCATAGATAAGAAATGCAGCAAACAAGTGGAAACCCTCCTCAGACAAGGACGCAAATATGGTTTAGGCGTTTGCATAGCAACACAACGCATAGCCTACCTAAACACAAATGCTCTACAACAACTTCACGCGTATTTTGTCGGCACGTTGCCAAGACCATACGACCGCGCTTTGATAAGCGATACTTTCATGATAGACAAAGGCATACTGGAAAAAACGCTGGAATTCGCGCCAGGCGAATGGCTATTGTCAAGCTACATAGCTACAGGCATAGAAAACGTGCCCATATTCATAAAAGCGGACAATGCAGAAAAAGAAATAGAAAAATTCCTAAAAAACGCGGATTAATAGCTTACGCCATTCCGCATTTTTTGAGGAGTTTTTGCCATCGCTGGTCTGTTATCCGCTGTATCTCGTCCAGCAGTTTCATGGATTTTGGCGTGAACAGGTGTCTGAAACGTCCCTGCACCGCCAAGTATTCTTTTACTGGCTTTTTCTTTTGGGGCGCCAAGGCTATGACTTTGCTAGGAGCCGAAAGCTGGTATTCGCCGTTTATACACTCCCATAATGGAAAGATGCAAGTTTCCACTGCCAAGCGGGAAAGCTCTATAGATTTTGCTGGGTCGCTTCTCCAACCGCGAGGGCACGGCGCGAAAACGTGGAGGAACGCTGGACCATCCACTTCTAATCCCTTGCGCACTTTTGTTATTAAGTCCCTCCAATGGTATGGCGACGCCGTAGCCGCGTATGGAATTTCGTGTGCCACCATTATGTCGGCTATTGGCTTTTTGGGTTCAAGTTTTCCGGGTATGACTTCTCCGGCGGGTGATGTGGTTGTGGATGCGCCTAAGGGTGTTCCGCCGCTTCTCTGTATGCCAGTGTTCATGTACGCCTCATTATCGTATAGCACAAAGAGGAAGTCGTGTCCTCTTTCAACCGCTCCGGAAAGGGCTTGTATGCCTATGTCGTATGTGCCTCCGTCCCCGGCTATCGCAATGACGTCTACATGCTCGTGCTTAATTCTTCCCTTCTTTTTCAGCATTTTTATTGCCGCTTCTATTCCAGAAGCGTTGGCGGCGGCGTTCTCGAAGGCTGTGTGAAGCCATGGAACAGCCCAAGAAGTGTAGGGATAAATTGTTGAAACCACTTCCATGCATCCAGTAGCCTGCGTCACAATGGTTGGTCCTCTTAGGGCTTTCATTATCAGCCTCATAACTGTTGCTGGGGCGCAGCCAGCGCATGCCCTGTGTCCAGACATGAATAGGTCTGGCTTTTCCGCTATGTCCTTAGCCGTAAACTTCCATTCACTCTGCATATTTTTCGCCTCCTACTCCCTTAAACCAACATATCTTACGGGGGTTTCAACACGGTTTTTCGCCAGAATTTCCTCGAGGTCTTTGTATATTTTGTGGATTTGCATTGGGCTTGTGTCTCTTCCACCTAGTCCGTAAATGTAATTCACCACAAATGGTTTCTTATCCAATTCGTAAAGTGCGTGGCGAACCTCATGGAAGACTGCGCCGCCGAAACCTCCAAAGCTCATGCTTTTATCCATGACGGCTACTGCCTTAACGCGTCCAAGAGTCTTCTTTATATCGTCAACTGGCAACGGCCTGAAGGTTCGCATTCGCAGTAGTCCGGCTTTAACGCCCTTAGCCCTCAATTCGTCCACAACTGTTTTTACCGTTCCAGCTGTTGAGCCCAGGCAGACGATGGCTATTTCCGCATCTTCCAAAAAGTATGAATCGAGCAAGCCGTCACCATAGCTTCTCCCGCTTATTTTCGCATATTCATCATGCACTTCACGGATAACCTTAAACGCGTTTTTCATGGCCTCTTCTTGCTGCCTCTTAAACTCGAAATAGTAGTTTGGAAAAGCCAAAGGTCCCATGGTCATTGGGTTTTCCAGGTCCAATTTGAGTGGAGCCAACTTTCCCTCATGAGTTAGCACCATCGGGAATTGACGGACACCTAAAAACTTTTTGACAACGTCGTCTGGAAGCACATTAACGTTTTCCACAGAGTGGCTTAACTGGAAACCGTCGAGGCAGACCATGGTTGGCAATAGGACGTCTGGATGTTCTGCTATACGGAAAGCTTGAATAACAGAATCGTAAATTTCCTGGGCGTTCTCCGCGTAGATTTGTATCCATCCGCTGTCCCTCTGCGCCATAGTATCAGACTGGTCTCCATGAATGTTTATTGGCGCTGATAGGGCTCTGTTGGCTATTGCCATAACCACTGGCGCACGGCAACCAGAAGTTACGAAGAGCATTTCGTGCATGAGCGCTAAACCAGCTGAAGCTGAAGCAGTAAACGTTCTTGCTCCGGTAAGTGAGGCTGCAAGACACGCAGTTAAGGCGCTGTGCTCCGACTCTGTGCAGACGAAGGCTGTTTCCACCTCGCCGTTAGCTACGTATTCGCTGAACCTCTCAACAATTATGGTTTGGGGCGTAATGGGGTAGGCGGCGACAACGTCCACGTCCGACTGCTTAACAGCATAGGCAACAGCTTCATCCCCGTTTAATGCCAAAACCTTCTGTTCAACAACACTTTTCATTATTTACACCTCACTCAAGCTTCATTTCTATGGCTTTCGTTGGACACTCGTTGGCGCATATTCCACAACCCTTGCAAAAGTTGTAGTCAAATTCTATATCCTCCTTTTCAGGCTTCCAGCGGATTGCCCCATCCGGACAGAATATAGCGCACAACAAACATTTTGTGCACTTCTCCAAGTCCCGAACAGGCTTGTAGGTTTTCCAGTCTCCGGTTAAGAATTCGATATTGGGCTTCCAACATACGGCGGCTATGGAAATTTCCTTCCAACCCTTTTCCTTGGATGTCATTCTGAACGCACCTCCTCATAGGCTTCTTTGATAACTGCAAAGTTCTTCTCGGCAATGTCGCTTCTGAAACGCTCCCGGATAGTTCTTTCAATGCTTTGTAAACTAACAATGCCAGTTACACGGGCAACAGCCCCAAGCATGGCAGTGCTTGTTATGGGTAAGCCCAAAATTTTTATGGCAATCTCCGTTGCCGGAACAGTCCAAACCTTCCCCCTGTTATTTTTAAGCATTTTCCTAGCTTCTGTTGGCTCGTCCTTAAAATTAATTATTAATGTTCCATTTTCGCTTAATCCATCAGTGACTGGCACAGTCTTAATCAGCGTTGGATCCAAAACAACTACAACGTCTGGATTATATACGGCGCAATGCAATCTAATGGGCTCTGTGCTTATCCTCGTAAAGGCTGCAACTGGGGCACCCATCCTCTCTGGACCAAACTCTGGAAAAGATTGAATATGCTTTCCCTCGTAAACGGCAGCTCTTGCAAGCAGTTCGCTGGCTGTCCAAGCTCCTTGACCGCCTCTACCATGCCACCTAACTTCCAATATTTTTTTCAAGACTGAACTCTCCCGTGGCTCCATCAACATTGGAAACACTTGAATATACATTTTTCTAAAGCAGAGACGCCTTTTAAGCTTGAGACATGAAATCTTTTAAAACCTCTTTCACGGGCATTTTCAAAAGTTCCCTCACACGGTCCAAAACGATTAAACCACTCTTTGTTGCAGAATAATATTTTATGCGCCTCCTACCCTTTTTAATCCATTTTCCAACTATCAGCTTACTCTCTTCAAGCTCATATAAAAGCGGGTAGACAATCCCTGGCTGAAAACTCCAACCGGTTAAATTCCTCAACTCCTTTGTAACACTGTATCCAGACAGTGGTTTTTGGCTTAAAAGCCATAAGATTATGACTCTACTGAAGCCTCGAACAGCCGACTTAAACAACTCGCTTTCCAAATCAACCATCAAATTTTCGCCCTTTCTGGATGCGTGAGCACCTTAGGTTTAAATTGCCATTTAAGAATATAAGCGCAAAACTGATATATCAAAAATTAAAATATGCCTTTGACGAGTCTTGGTAAAGGTAAGTAACGTTTTCCTCAGAGGTTTAGAGAAGCCAATAATGCTGTGGCTTTTGGCACACACGCCGAGGCATGGATATGGACTAATAGTGGAGTTTAAGAGGCTTACGGGAAGAAAACTGAAGCCAAGCATAGTTTATCCGTTCCTTCACAAGCTTGAGAAGGGTGGATTTGCAAGCGCAGAGTGGATTGTAAAGGGGAAGAGGCGGATAAGGCATTACTCCCTAACCAAGAGTGGAGAAGACCTTCTACTCAAAGTTAAAGACATGTTCAGTAAGTCCGTCAAAGAAGTTCTCCTAGACCTAATCGAAAAGGAGGAAGAACTTTGTGAAGGCTGACATAATTTTAACAGCTGACCGCACCTTAATGAGTGACTATCACCAAAACGAGTTTATAGGCTTCGGAACATGCGCCCCTCCAAACGTTATTCCAAACTGGCTTTACAGCTTCTTATTCTTTCCGCCTATAAAAACGCGGGGTGGTATCCCTGTGGCAGCACCTTACGGGTTAAGAAAGATTGAAGCCAAACTTTTAAGCGAAGGGTTTGACGTTTTAACAGTTGACCCGGACCACATTGGGAGATACATAGACAAAGCTAAGGTTTTAGGCGTGCATGTCATGGACCCATTTGGGCTCGGTCCAGCCTCAAGCACTTTTGCAGCAATCTTGAAAAGGGAACCCTTCCTTGCACAGTACTTCCGCAGTTTGATGGCTAAACCCGAGATTAAGAAAGCGAAAAAACGTGGGCTAAAAATTGTTGTGGGCGGTCCAGGCGTCTGGCAGTTCCAATACAGAGAAAAATTTGTCAAAGATTATGGAATTGACTGCATAATTGACGGAGAAGCCGAAAGAGTTATTGGAAAAATTATGAGGGCAGCCTTAAACGGCGAGGAGCTTCCCCAATACTATGAGGTTAGCGTCCGAGAAACTCCAAGCCTCGAAGAGATTCCAAACATTTTAAACCCTTCCGTTAACGGCTTGGTAGAGATTGGACGCGGCTGCTGCAGAGGCTGCAAATTCTGCAGCGTCACACTAAGGCCCTTAAGGTGGTACCCTGTTGAAATGGTACTTCAGGAAATAGATGTTAACATTAAGAGCGGCTACGACCGCACCGCATGTCTCCACGCTGAAGATGTCATGCTTTACAGTTCAAAGAACACTATTCCAAATGATGAAAAGCTTATCGGGCTTCACGAGGCTGTTATGAAGAAATGCAGAAGCGGCTTCAGCTGGAGCCACTGTTCCTTGGCAACTGTTATGGTGAAGCCAAAACTTTTTACAAAAGTGGCTGAAATCATACAGCAGAGGCAGTCTTGGTGGGGCGCCGAAGTTGGCATAGAAACAGGCTCTCCGGAGTTAGTGAAAAAAATAATGCCGGCGAAGGCTCACCCCTTCAAACCGGAAGAGTGGCCTGACGTTGTCCGTCAAGGGATGGGGCTAATGCATGACAACAAGTTTGTTCCGGCGTGTACATTAATCGTAGGCGTGCCGGAAGAGACAGAAGAAGACTTGACCAAAACCATAGAACTTGTCGAAGATCTAAAACATGTTAGAAGCCTAATCGTGCCCCTATTCTTTGTACCTCTTGGAAGATTGAAAAACGAGCAGTGGTTTAAGGAGACAGAGATGACGGAGCTCCATAGGGAGCTCCTGCTGAAATGCTTAAAACACGACCTCTACTGGATAGACAGTCTAATAGACTTATCCTTTGCCGAAAAGTGGTATGCAAAACCAATGCGCTTTCTATACAGAATCTTTGTAAGAATAATTGAGCGGAAAGCAAAGGAAAAGGGCATCTATTAGAGCGGAATAAACTTAAATACCGCATTAAAACTCAAACACAAATAGGCAAGCCATTGTGCCGCCGTAGCTCAGAGTGGTAGAGCGGCTGGCTGTTAACCAGTCGGTCGTCGGTTCAAGTCCGACCGGCGGCGCCTTTACTGAACCAGCGACACTTTTTCATTTTCTTTTCCTGAAAAGTTTTACGTCATTTATGTCGCAGACGTATTCAAAGCCAGCTTCTATAAATGGTTGTTTTTGTAGCTAAAGCGCATATACAAAACGTTTATTGCGTGGTTCAATTATGAATCTATTGGTTTGTTATGTCCCATATTAAAATCAGACGTGCCAATGAAAACGATGTTTGGCGGTTGATGTCTCTTGCAGAGGAGTTTATGCATAGCACCGCAACACGTAAGGAACGCCTATCCATCCTAAAAAGCTCCCTTAAAGATTCGGATTACGAGTTATGGGTTGCCGAGATGGATGGCGAGGTTATTGGGTTCATAGATTTGTGGTCTATTCATGATTTTTGTCATGGTGGAAAACTAACCTATATACAAAACTTGTATGTGGCACCTAAATATAGGCGATTGGGTGTTGGAAGCAAGCTTCTGCAGAAAATCATTAAAATGGCTGAAAAGAAAGGGGCTTTAGAAATCCATGCAGTAACGGGGTTTGAGAATGAGTCGGCTATTCGATTATATAGGAAGCATGGGTTAGAAAAGGAGTCGCTGCAGCTTGAGAAGGAGTTCAAATAGTTTATACTGGGGGTGGGGGTCTCTCGACTAAAGTTATGGGAACTATCCTCTGGTTCCATGAATTGTCGTCTTTTCGCCAAATTGTAACTTCGAGGCGGTCTCCTGGAATTGTGTTCACTTCAAGATAGCTTGCCAAATCATCTCCATTTCTTATGCGCGAACTGTTTAGGGCTACAATGACATCGTTGGGATATAGTTTGCCGCTTGAAGGGCCGTCTTGTATGACTTCGGTTATTAGCCAGCCATAAGTTATTGGAAGGCCTATGTTCTGTGCCATTTCATAATTTATGTCTGTTCCTTTAATGCCTAGATATGAATGTCCAGTGTAGTTTCCAAAATTAACCAGCGCGTATATTTCTCTGAGCAGCGTGTCCGATGGAATTGCAAAGCCTAACCCTTGGGAGTCTGCAACTATGGCTGTTGTTATCCCCACCACACTGCCACAATAGTTCAGCAAAGGACCGCCGGAGTTTCCTGGATTTATGGGTGCGCTTATTTGGATTATGTTGGCTATTGCAAATCCACCGGCATATTCTTCTGTAATTGTTCTGTTGAGGGCGCTTACAATGCCTGTTGTCATTGAACCCATTAAGCCGTAGGGGTTTCCTATGGCTATAACGGGGTCACCAACTTTCAGCGTTGAAGAGCGGACAACTATAAGTGGTTTAAATTTCTCTTCCGGAGCGTCTACGACTTCCAGCACTGCCAAGTCCGCGTATGGATCTTTTCCCAGTACTTCAGCTTTGTAGGCTTCTCCATCCGAAAATGTCACGCTAATGGTTACCCAGTTATAAATGACATGGTAATTTGTTATTACGACCATTCTGCTGGTGGCTTCGTCCGTAAAATTGTAGATAAAGCCAGAACCTTGAACTGTTCCGCTTCGTGTTCGAACACGAATTAAAACGACAGAATCCTTCACGTTTTCGTAAATGTCGGATAATGTTGTCCAGTCTTGGTAAACTATTACGTTTTGGCATGGAATATTTTTGAGACCCCAAAGCACTGAAACTTGAGCCCTTAGCCTTGAAACTTCCGCTTTTAAACTGTTTATGTGCGGAACTGTTATGTAGGATGTTACTGCTCCACCAGCCATCAGCCCAACTACGAATATTAGTACGAATAAACCTGCCGAAAATCGCGTAACAGAATATTCATCCATGTCTTTTCACCTATGAACATCCATGCATTCTGCTTAAATAAAATTTCTGGAAGTCTAAGCCATTCTCGGGCTACACTTTTGAAGTCTTGTAGGACGTTACTATGGCAAGTGCGAGCGAAGCGCCTATTGCAGCTATGAAGGGATAATAAATTGAAATTTCATAGACGATTCCGCCGATGTATGGCGCTATTATGGAGGCGAACATGCTTATCGTCTGGGGTATGGATATCCATCTAGCCCTTATGGATTCTGGAGCTTGCGGTCCTATTATTGCACTCATTAAGGACCATGTTGTGTAGGAGGCTCCGGCGAGGAAAAACACCGCCATCAACATGTATAGGTCGCCCGTTAGAAGCATTATGATTAGGGATATGCTACATGATGCCAGCGACGCTGCAAGTGCGTAGCTCTTGCCCCATTTGTCTCCAGCTCTGCCCAGTATTATGCCTAAAACTGCGGAGCCGAAGAAGGCCATTGAGCCTAAAACTCCTATTTCAAAGTCTCCGTAGTGGTATGCATCCGCCAGGTATTGGGGGACCAGCGGGCGGAACATCATCATTACAAACATTATGGAAGCAAAGAAGGTGGAAATGCCAATCAGTCTCCTATCTCTTAAGAGCTTTATTGTTGATGGATCCGCTGATGTTTTTTGTTGGCTGAAGTGTGCGTGTTGGCTGCTCATGAAGGCTAAAACGAGGCTTGCTAAGGCATAGAGGATGAAGGCTATGTAGAAGACTGCTTGCATGCCTATTTTTCCAGCCATGTATCCACCTATAGCTGGCGAGAAAATGTAGCCTAAAGACCATGATGAAGATATCATGGTGAAAGTTAATGTTAGCCTATTTTTGTTTGCTGAGGTTACAATGTAGGCAGTACTTGTAGGTCCTCCGAGCCAAACGCCCCAAAGAAGCATTCCCGGAAGCATTTGAATCCAATCTTTTGCTATGGAAAAGATTATTGGGGCAGGGGTCCATGCGAGCCATCCGGCAATCATGATTTTCTTTCGGTCGTATTTGTCGGCGAGGGCTCCCGCCAAAAGAAGTGTGAGAGCCGCCGTTAAGCTTGTGAGGGCGTATAGAATGCCAATTTCAACGGAGTTAGCCCCGAGGGTTTCTTTCATGTAATATGGGAGGAGATAGGCGTACAAGCCGTCTCCAAAAGAGCCTATGAGGTTTGATGTGAAAATCAGTTTTAGGTCTCTGTTTAGGACTTCAACTGGAAAGCTGAACCGTAGAAGCCTTCTGTAAGTTCGTGTTAACAAATGTAAGCCTCACATGCCATTTTCAATCGTATTTTACAGTGCTCACTATTATTCTTAATGCTGTAACATTGCATGCTAAAATGGGTGCAAATTAGAAATTAGTTGTCTTTAAGAAGGTGTGTTAAGCTCTTCTGTCTACTATGTCTAGGACTTCTTGTCCCGTGCCAATTAAAACCACTGGTATGCCTAATTGTTGTTCAATTTCTTTTATAAACTCTTTAGCCTCTGGGGTCAGCTCATCATATTTTTTTGCGCCTTTGCACTTGGGGTAGACAACGTCAAGCTTTGTAAGCGCTATTTGTGTTGCTCCGTTTAGCGTGACAGCCCTTTTCGCTATTTCAAAGTTGAAGGGAGCTGAGCGTCTTTCTCGTCTGGTTCCAGCAGCAACTTCGAACCATCCGCGTTTCACAGCCTCCTCTTTTGGGAGTTCTTCAGGCAATGGTCCGGCGCCGACGCGGGTCATAAAGGATTTAAAGACTATTAGAACTTCGTCAACTTTTGTTGGTCCAACACCAGCTTCTGAGCATATTGCCGCGGCGCTTGTGTCCCTCCCAGTCACATATGGATATGTGCCGAAGAAAAGTGAAAGCATGACGCCTTGTGTTCCTTCCAGCAGAACCTTCTTGCCAGCATCTATGGCGTTGTTTGCCTCTGCCGCCACATCTGTTAAGTAGGGCTTTAATTCCGCTATGTCCTTTGCGAGTTTTGCCGTTCTGCGGACGCGTTCCTCAATGGCTGGTCCAACACCCCAACCAGTCGTGCCTATACCCTTCAAGTGTGCGCTGGTCTTGTCTTGTTCGGAGTGTTTCTCCTCAATTATTGAGGCTTGATGGTCTACGCCCATGCGTTTTTTGACGTTTGTAAGCTCCACTTCTTCTAGGAATTTTGCCACATGAATGTTGGCGCCAGCGCCTATCAAGAGGCGGCACTTTTCATATACGAAGGCTGATGGAACCATGTGGAGCGCGTAATGTTTTCCCTCAACCCAAACGGTGTGCGCTGCATTAACAGAGCCTGTTCTAACGCAAACGTCCACTTTGTCCTTTAAAGCCATGTAGGAGACTATTTTGCCTTTACCCTCGTCTCCCCAGAAGCCTCCAACTATTACTGTGCATGGCATTTGGCTCACCGCTCACAAAATTTGTTGAGAACTATTTAAAATTGTTTTAAGCATTCTTGTCAAAATTTTGACACGCTTTCAGATAGGCGGAAAACAACGATTAAGGAGTGCTGCACCGTTAAATTAGATATTCCATCTAGTTTTTGCTGTTTGCTGGGATGTTAGTGCTGGCTAGCCGACAGTATCTCTCATCTCGACAATGTTTAAGTCTACGAGTTTAGCCCATGCAATGCTCCTTAAAGGTATCTGGAGCATTTTGCCCTTTCTATATGATGCGCATCTAACAAATACTTCTTTTCTCATTTCATCCCTTTGAATTCCAGTCAGCTGAACATTCACTATCACCGAGCCGTCTTTCAAGTGGAGGTTAACATTCTTCCCAAGAAAGGATTTGGCAACATTCAAGTTGAAGCCGTTCATGCCTCTTTCACCATTCCAAGTCCTTTTCAGCTATTTTACTCCAGCATCGCCTACATATAGGGAGCTTATCACCCTTAAGGACTATGTAAACTTCAATGTCTTCATTTCTGCATTCTTTATCCCAAGGGTTTCTACAGCGCTCCATAAGATGCTCACCCCTTTTTCATGCGGACTGGTTGAGTGTTCTGCTTGTAATTCCTTTTTAAGATATGCTGTGAAACGGTTTTCCCGACAAGGGGAGAGAGATAAGTTAAAGTGAACCCCCTTCTACAAAGTCACGATTTCTGGATAAATCTTCTCCTTCGTAATCCTTAACAAGGCGACTGTTGGTTTTGCCACAAAAGGTGGAAGCGGATTTGTGGGGCTTCCAGGGTTTATGTAGAGGATTTCGCCTTCCCATTTTATGCTTAGATGATGCGTGTGCCCATAAACAAGCACGTTGAAGCCGTTCTGTTTGGTTATTTCCCGCATCTTCCCCATGCCAAAAAGGGTTCCGGGATCATGCATAACGCCAATCTTCCATTCAAAAACCTTAACAGAATTCATCTTAGGCAGTTTCCCACGAATCTCAGGACCGTCCATGTTGCCGTAAACAGCCAAAACTGGTGCAAGCTGCTCCAGCCTGTCTATAACTGACAAGTCAACCAAATCACCAGCATGCACAATATAATCAACTTTTTCAAAAATTTCGAAAACCTTTTTTGGGACCTCTCTGGCGCGGGCTGGCACATGCGTATCAGAAATAAGTCCAACAATTTTTGTTAGGGGTGTTTCCCGCATCTGGCGTAAGGCTTCTTGGCTCAGCATTTTGAGGCGTCCTCTACAATACTTTAGCGCTTACTTTGTAGATAAATTTTCACGGCTTAGAAACAAACTTGTTACCCTTAATGTAAAATCTCAATTCTTGTGGGAGGTCTTTTTTCACGCCTATCCTATGAGAAGAGCAGATTTCAAACTCTTCCGCTGCGGCTTCAAAAATTGCTATTTCGTTTTCAGCTTTCGCAACTTCTAAGCCATTCTGTTCCTTCGTTATTTTTAACGCCTTCGTGAGCCTTCCAGGACCGCTTGTCAATGCGTAAATGTCTTTTGTTCCCCTATTTTTCTTCATAACCTCTATTCCTTGAAGCGGCTCAACAGCCCTTATTAGGACGGCTCCGACACCACCTTTTGGATGAGCAACGATGTTTAGAAGCCAGTTTCCATGAACCATGTAAATGAACGTTTTTCCAACATCCAAAAACATGAATTCGTTGAAGGTTTTTCTCCCTTTATAGGCTTTGGAGGCTGGGTCTTTCTCGCCATAATAGGCTTCGGTTTCAACAATTTTTCCACCTAATTTTTGACCGTTAAGCCTTCTAACAAGCTTCTTTCCTAGAAGTTCTTTTGCCACCGTGGCTGGATCCCTCTCGTAGAAGCTTTTGGGAAGGGTTTTCATGGCTGAAAGTGATTTGGACGTTAGGCTTTAAATCTTTAAACCTTTAAGAGAATCTTGGTGATGTGCGGATGATAGACTCTTATGATTTTGGCGTCATGATTATAGATGGCAAACGCTACACAAGCGACGTTATAGTCTTTCCAGAAAAAATTATGAGTGGATGGTGGAGGAAAGAGGGGCACAGAATCTACGTTGAAGACTTAAAGGAAGTCTTTAATCATAAACCGCTTCCAGAAGTGCTTGTGGTTGGCACCGGCTATTCCGGACTTGTTAAGGTTATGCCGGAAGTCAACGAAGCCTTAAAAGAGCATGGAATAAAGCTCATCACTCAACCGACCGGAGAGGCTTACAAGACCTTCAATGAGCTTTTGAAGACTGGAGAGGTCGTTGCTGGTGCTTTCCATCTAACATGTTGATTAAAAGGCTTCCTGAAAAATCTTAAATGTTCTCAGCCTATTACTTTAAGGCTAAGGTGGCGAGTACATGAAATCGGAACTTTTAACAGAAATCGAGGATGAAATCACGGCTCTTCTAAGCGATTTAATTCGTATAAACACGACAAACCCGCCTGGAAACGAGACCCAAGCCGCAAAATACTTAGCAGAAACTTTGGAAAAGGAAGGCTTCAAATGTGAGGTTTTGGAGTCTGCTTCCGGAAGGGGAAACGTTATAACCCGCCTTAAAGGAACAGGCGAAAAGCCAAGCCTGCTACTGCTTTCCCATTTGGACGTGGTGGCTGCAAACCCGAAAGAGTGGAGTGTAGACCCCTTTTCAGGCTTAGTTAAAGACGGCTTTGTATGGGGTAGGGGCGCCATGGACATGAAATCCATGACCGCCATGGAAGTCATGATTATGAAACTTCTAAAACGTAACAATGTCAAACTTAAGGGCGACGTCATACTAGCTGCAACAGCCGACGAGGAGAAAGGCGGAGAATATGGCGCTAGTTGGCTTGTCCGAAACCACCCGGAAAAAGTTAGAGCCGAATACGTTATAAACGAGGGCGGTGGGCAAGCCATCCCAATGGATGGCAAGAACGTTTTTACCATTCAGACAGCTGAGAAAGGCATTTTATGGTTTAAGGTTAAGGCGAAGGGGAGACCCGGACACGGCTCGGTGCCTGGCGCTGCCGACAACGCTATTCTGCGCATGAACCGTGTTGTGGAAAAGTTGGGCAACTACCGCGCGCCAATGGTTTTGACACCTACTGTTAAGCAGTTTTTGGCTGTAATAGCTGAGGAAAACGTGGAGGCAAAACAAGCGCTCACCATTTTGCTTCAGAACCCGGACAAGGGCGATGAGATTTTAGACATGCTTGCCCAGAAGGATAAAGCCATGGCTGAAGAGCTTCGCGCAATGTTGAGGATGACTATTGCGCCCACAATTATTCAAGGAGGCATTAAAGAGAACATTATCCCATCAGAATGCGAAGCCGTCTTCGACTGCAGAATCCTACCTGGACAAAAAACAGCTGAAGCCTTAAACCGCATAAAAGAGCTTTTGAGGGATGTAGACCTAGAAAAGCTTGATTTTGGAATGATCCAAGCTAATGAGCCTTCAGAATCCCCCATGGACACACCTCTGTATGGACTTATGGTGGAAACCCTAAAAGAGTTTGAGCCCTACTGCACAGTCGTCCCAACACTGCTGACTGGTGGGACGGACTCCCGCTTCTTCAGAAGCCTAGGGGCAGCATGTTACGGATTCCAACCAGCCCTTTCAGACATGCCCTACGGCGAGATTCTGAAGATGGTTCACGGCGTGGACGAGCGCATATCAATAAAGAACTTGGTTTTTGGAGCCAGCGTCTTATACCATGTTGTTGAGCGTTTCCTAACATAGAATTTTAAGTGTGGCGCCAAGCTGAAGCTATAAATATGAGGATGCATGTTAAATGCTAATGCTTCTAATAGGCTCGAGGTTTAAAATATGCCGGCAATAGAGGTTGGCAGAATATGCGCCAAAATTTGCGGAAGAGAGGCGGGCAAAAAATGCGTTATAGTAGACGTTATTGATAAAAGCTTCGTGCTAGTGACCGGACCGAAAAGTGTCACGGGTGTTAAGAGGCGGAGAGCAAACATCAACCACTTAGAGCCGTTAGCTGAAAAAGTCGACATAAAACGAGGCGCCTCAGATGAGGAAGTCAGTGAAGCCTTAAAAAAGAAGGGAATTTTGGAGGCTATGGCTCAGCCGGTTAAACCAGCCTTGGCTCCAGCCTAACAAATCATTATTTAATCCCTTCTCACATTTTCTAATCGTTTAGAGGTGTTCTATCTCAAATGCCTAGAAGTATGCCTCCATGGGAGGTTGAACGCGAACTGGTTGTTAAGGCTGAGGGAGAAACAGACCTAAAATATGGCTGTAACCCCGAAGAGCGCCCAGCAAAAGACTACATAAGATTCGGTGTCATAAACCTTGACAAGCCAGCTGGACCCACAAGTCACGAAGTAGCCGCATGGGTCAAACGCATATTGGGCCTACAGAACGTCGGTCATGGTGGGACCCTAGAAGCCTAAAAAGAGGCTGGGGAAACCCCAACGTGACCGGCGTTCTACCAGTAACCCTAGAGGAGTCTAGGAAGATTGTTCAAGCCCTCCTTTTAAGCGGCAAAGAATACATCTGCATAATGAAGCTCCACGGAGATGTGAGCGAAACACGCGTGAAGGATGTGCTGAAAGAATTTGAGGACACAATTTATCAGAGACCACCATTAAGGGCTTCTGTAAAGCGCCAACTCCGCACAAGACGCATCTACTACATCGATTTCCTCGAAATGGATGAAAGAAACGTACTTTTTAAGGTTGGCTGCGAGGGCGGCACATACATTCGCAAATTATGCTTTGACATCGGCGAGGTTCTCGGCTGCGGGGCACACATGCAGGAACTACGCAGGACAAGGGCTGGACCCTTCGTTGAAGAAGACGGCATAGTGACACTGCATGATGTGGCTTACTGGTTCATGGAATGGCGAAAGAGCGGAGAAGACGCGGTTCTGAAAAAGATTATTCAACCCATGGAGAAAGCCCTGGCACTAGTGCCAAAAATCTACGTTCGGGACTCGGCTGTTGACGCCATATGCCACGGAGCAAACCTAACTGCGCCGGGCGTTTTATCCCTTGAAACCGGAATAAGCGCTGGGTCTGTAGTGGCGATATTCACGCTAAAAGGCGAGGCGGTAGCCTTGGCAGTGGCTGAAGTATCCACAGAGGAGATCCTAAACATGGAACACGGCGTAGTCGCCAAAGTTAAGAGGGTTTTAATGCCTCGGGGAACTTATCCAAAATGTTGGAAAAGCGGCGAAATATAATGCCCAACGGCAAAAGCAGCCAACCCAACCACTATTTTGCGCCAAAGCCAAAATCGAAGCCGCAGTTTGGAATAATCCAAACAAGGTTGAGGGGGATGTCCTTCAAGTTTCTAACAGCCTCAGGAGTTTTCTCAAAAAAGCGTGTGGACTTGGGCACAAGACTATTAATAGAGGCTATGGTTCTCCCAGAAACTGGCTATATTTTGGACATGGGATGCGGCTATGGGGCTGTTGGAATCGCAGCCGCAAAACTTAACCCAAAACTTCACGTGGTTATGGTGGACGTAAATGAGAGAGCCATAAGACTTGCAAAACAAAACATTAGGCTAAACCATGTTTACAACGCCGAAGTAAAAAAGGGAACTCTATACCAGCCAGTCAAAGACACACTTTTTAATTGTATACTATCAAACCCGCCCGTAAGCGCCGGACTAGCCATGGTAAAAGCTATAATAACAGAAGCCACAAAACACATGGCTGAAAAGGCTACATTACAAATGGTTGTAAAGTCGAAAATCGGCGGAAAAAGGCTCCAACAAATCCTTGAAGAAGCCTTCGGCAACTGCACAATACTGGCAAGGGAAAGTGGCTATCGAGTACTAATGGCAGAGAAAAAATAAAGCATCTCAGCCGACCAACCAATCTACCACCCTCCTTGCAGGCGAAATTATGATTAAGGAAGTTGGGAAACTCACAGCAAAGCCAATCAAAAAGGATCGAAGCCACCGCACCGGAAAATCTGAAACAAAACCCAAATTGATTAATGTCAAAACCAAAGACATAGCGAAAGACATACCAAGCGACATAAAAAATCCAAATAAAACATTTCTCAAATATTTCCCGCTAAACTTCAAAGGAAACACCGGAAAAGGGATAATTATAAGACAAATAAATAAGCATTACAATATTAGCGCCAAAATAAGCCGGGGTCTCCTAGTCAGGTAGGGAGCAGGCCTGGAGACAAACCGCCTAAACGCCAAAATGCCACTAAGCCTGTGGCCCGAAAGGGCCGCGTGGGTTCAAATCCCACCCCCGGCGCTTATGATAAACCCACGCTCCTTCTATGGAAACCTAGGGTTTCCATCCCTTCCTCTGATGATGTTGTGAATTTTCTTTGGTATTGTCGTAAGTGTGGTTTGAGGGATTCAACGCTTGACGGTTTCGGTAGGATCTTGAAGCATTTAGCTAGGCATGTCAACCTTAATAATCCAGAACAGGTTTTGGGTTTCATTGCTTCCAAGAATGTTAGTGAAGCTCGAAAGGAAGTTTTGGTTAACTGTTATGCTAGGTATTGCAAATGGAAGGGTTTACCCTTCATTAAACCTAATTATCGCAGAGTCAAGAAGCTTCCCTACGTGCCTCTTGAGAATGAAGTGGATATGCTGGTTTCAGCTTTGCCTAAACGCTTGTCGGTTTTCTGTCAATTTATTAAAGAGACGGGTGCACGTCCAGGAGAAGCTTGGAACATTAAATGGGTTGATGTTAACCCACAAACCAATACTGTGGCAATTAACAAACCAGAAAAGAACAGCAACCCAAGAATTGTTAAAGTTTCAAGCGGTTTAATATCACGCCTTTTCAGTTTGCCAAGACATACAGAATACGTTTTCAAGACAAACCCAAACGCTAAATTTAAAACCTTAGCGAGAAGATTCCAAGATTATAAAAGGCGAATTGCAAAAGA
>JAVZNT010000009.1:0-38298 GCA_038882655.1 Bathyarchaeia archaeon
GAGCTAGCGAACAGAATAGTTAAAAACGCAAAATCCGAGGAGGAGAAAGCCCGGAGAGAAGTTGAAAAGTTGAGAAAAGAAAAAGAAAAACTTGAAACAGAAATGGAATTAGCCCAAACAGCCTTAAAGGCAAAGCTTAAAGAACTTCAGGTGACGCACAGCTGAAAAGCAACAATCTTAATAGCCACATGACGCTTACCACAGCACGACAAAAACTGCTAGAACGAGAAATAGGATTCACTTAATTATTTAATTGCATACCGCCCGGTCCACTCATTCCGATTTTCAGTGTAGAATACTCCGCTATTATGCATAGTTTGTGGATTTGACTGCTCTAAACGTTTTATTTTTTTAAGACATTTTCTGCTATTCTTGATAAGTTTAGGCCTAATTTCTTTCGCTTTTTTAACTGTTTCGACATCGTTATATAGTAAGGTTCGCTTCTTCCCGCTCATTTATATCAAATCATATATAAGCTTTTTATGCTATGTGTTATCTAGGTACCTAAGAATCTTTTTCAAAATCGTATACAGCCACATGCCTAGAGCGTAATGAATTCACATCTCTCCCATTAAGTATACCTCCTGAGTTAAGAATGAAACTTTTGGTGATAAAACGTATGGTCTATAGGATTATCTGAATTACGATTAGGGCAATTATTAGCGCTGTAAGGGCTTTTATGGCTTTTTTGTTGAATTTTGCAGCCTCCTCGGTTTTCTTTGCGTCTACAAGTTTCATGATGTAGACAGATGCCGAAAGGTTATAAAGAAATATGGTGTAGACCGATATCATCATTCTGTCTGCAAAGGTTAGATAGCCTATTGGCGGTATGCCACTGAGAAGAGATAGGTGGAAAGCCGTGGCCGACATAAGGGTTGTTACTCCTAAGCCTATTCTTTGGCCGAAGTTTTGGGGCGATATGAAGAATGTGAGAAGTGATATTGTTGTTATAACGATTATGGGTAATACGCTTTTCACAAAAGAAGACAGCATTGGACGTCTTAACTGAACGCTGAAAATGAATCTTGAATAGGTTTTGTCACCATATGAATGTTCAGTTTCTGTGGCGTTGTATCCTCCTATTTCCCAACCAGCAATATTGACAGCTTCGTCAATTGTAGAGTTTTCATCTACTACATAGACTAGGCGGGAGAAGTCAAGTTTCTTATTTTCTAGTTCTATAGTGAGCGTGTGTGTTTCAAAGGGGTAATTTGTGAAATCAAATGTTTTTATGAAGTCACCTTTAATGCGGTATTCTACATAACCCTCAGTTTCATCTTCTTCGATGGGTTTAAATTCTAACACCGGACCATTTACAAATTCGAAGTTCTTCACGTCTGTAAGATTGATTTCAGATGGGTTAAATTTAAACCACAGATAGAAGTCTAGACGGTAACTGCTTGCGGCTAAATCCACTTTTTCAACATTCACAAGCCAGACTCCAACATAAACTTTTGCTGGCTCTGCCTGTGATTCAAGGCTTTCAGCCATTGTTTGTGGCATCAACATCAATATTGATAACAGCGTGAAAGCAAACATCACCATGATTAAATAGCGCTTCTTCACAGTACTTCACCAATCTGGTTTCAATTCGGATATGGAGTTTAACATATAAGTTTTAGGGCTGGTAAACCACAGTTTTGGCATGGATTTTTATTGTTAATAAGTATGTTTGGCTATTCCTACGGATACATTTTGAGGATTCGCTACCTTTATTTATATAAGATAGCATTGAATAGGTTGAAAGAAACCGGGAGACAGAGCATTATGTCGAAAAAGGCCCCGTCAAAGGACGACGCACTTGAAGCATTAGACTTCATCATTAACGTTTTGCGGGAGCACGAGAAGGATTTAGACCGCTTAATAAACGAGTTAGGTAAAATAACTGAAAGGCTTGGAGAAGCTGGCGAGCTAAGCGGCAAAATAGAAAACGTTGAGGAAAGGCTTACAAACCTGCAAAATGAGATATCCAACCTTATTTCCTACCTGTCAACATCTCATGAAGCCCAGAAAGGCGCCGCACCAACAGTGCAAGCCCAAAGACCCCAAGTCTTCGCTGCTGAAGTGCGGGGTCCGCCAGTCATCCTACGCTGCAAACAATGGGAAGACTTCCAAACCCTAGCCCGTCAAGCCCAAGCGCTTTCATTCTTATACAAGGAGGCAGAGAAAACTTTCCAAGCAGACGCCCTAAAAAACAACCAAATAATAACCTATAGCGGAGAACTCCCAAAACCCACAGCCCTCATAAAGAGCTGGCTTTCTAAACGACTGGACATCCCTGAAGAGAAAATTCTTGAGGGCATATTAGCCGTCAGCTAAACCCCTTTTGGAAAGTTTGTAGGCTCGTGTTATGTAGTAATGTTTTTATATTGGCACGAGTATTAAGTCTTACGATGCAGTATGGGGGCGGAGGTTGAAGGCTGAACAATGGCAGCCACAATCTGTTTTTCCGTTTTCGAAGCCTTCTCCTTTCTCCTCGATGACGGAAATGGCTGCTTGTTCAGCCAAAAAACAATGAAGGCCCCCTAATTTATGGTTGATGGTTGTGGAGGCGGTTGATATGGATGAAGGCAGAAAGGCTGTGGAGAGGCTTTATGAAGAGTTTGTGAAGTTTGAGAGGGCTATGGAGGAATTACACTTTTTAAAGATGGTAGCCCAAGACCTTAAAAGTTTTAGGAAAATGCTGAAGTTTAGAAGGTACGACTAGCGCCGCTTAGAAGTAAAGCCTTTAAGCGTTGTCGTTACTATCATTTTGACTGGATATGGAGCCTAGGTGTGGAGAAACTTTCTTCTTCAACACTTTGACGCGGAAAAAGGAAAAGTTTGTTCCGCTGGAAGAAGGAAAAGTTAAGATCTATACATGTGGCCCTACTGTTTATGATTTTGCCCATATTGGAAACTTCAGGACGTTTGTTTTTCAAGACATACTGAGAAGGTGGCTGGAGTATAGGGGTTTTAAGGTAATACAAGTTATGAATATCACTGATGTGGATGACAAAACAATTAGGGGGGCTAGAATGCAGAATGTTTCCTTGAAGCAATACACAGAATATTATGTGAAGGCGTTTTTTGAGGATATAAAGGCGTTGAACCTTGAAAGGGCTGAGTATTATCCTAAGGCCACTGAACATATCCATGAAATGGTTGAGTTGATTAGGAGGCTTATAGAGAAGGGCTACGCCTATAGAGGTGAAGATGGTTCCATTTATTATGATATTTCAAAGTTTAAAGATTATGGGAAACTTTCAAAGTTAAAAATTGAGGAGTTGAAGCCCGGAGCCAGAGTGAAGGTTGACGAGTATGGGAAGGAGGAAGCCCGCGATTTTGCCCTTTGGAAGGCTTGGGACGAGGAGGATGGTGACGTCTTTTGGGAAACGAAGATTGGCAAGGGAAGACCTGGATGGCACATTGAATGCTCAACCATGGCGATGAAATATTTGGGTGAGACCATAGACATCCACAGCGGCGGTGTTGACTTGATTTTCCCACATCACGAGAATGAAATCGCTCAAAGTGAGGCTGCGACTGGTAAGCCTTTTGCCCGTTATTGGCTCCATTCTGAGCATTTGCTTGTTGAAGGTAGACGCATGGCGAAAAGATATGGCAACTTTTACACTTTGAGGGATTTGATGGCAAAGGGGTATGAGCCTTTGGCTATACGTTACTTGCTTATGTCCACTCATTACAGGCAACAGTTAAATTTCACCTTTGAAGGCTTGGAGGCTGCGAAGGGGGCTGTTGACCGTTTAAGGATCTTTGTACGTAGGCTTTTAGAGGCTGATGGTGAAGGTTGCGGGGAAAAGATAAAAAGTTTGATGGCTGACGCGCAGAGGCGTTTTGAGGAAGCCATGGATGACGACCTAAACATAAATGTAGCTTTAGCCGCCCTCTTCGACTTCGTCAGAGATGTGAATAGGCTTATGGACGAGAACAAACTGAGCAAACAAGAAGCTGGAGAAGCCTGCAATTTGATGATGAAGTTTGACAAGGTTTTAGGTGTCATAGGCGAAGTCAAAGCCGAAGAGAAGTTGCCACCAGAAGTTGAAGAACTGATTAGGAAGAGGGAGGAAGCAAGGAAAGCTAAGGATTGGGCGACCGCTGACAAGATTAGAATGCAGCTTAAAGCTATGGGCATAATATTGGAGGATACACCTCAAGGGGTTAGGTGGCGGATAGAAAAACGTTAGCGTGGTTCTTTTCCGTGCATGTTCCATTTTGTTGTGGCGTACTTTTCTCTGCAAAGTTTTCCAACCAGTTCCCTCTCGTATTTTGTTAAATCGCTGTTTTCAAGTTCAGCCTTTAGTGTTTTCTGAAAGCCTTCAATTAGGGCTTTGTGTACCGTGGCGTGTTGGATATCTCTTCCGAGCTCCGCCTTTATTGAGGTTATCTTGTTTTTGGCTATGCCAACAACTTCCATGCATGTTTTTGCCCATGGAACCTTTAGAAAAGTGAACATTTTTTCGAGGTTAACATCCACAAGTATCGTGCCGTGTTGCAAGACCACATCGGATTTGTGGCACTGGGCGCTTCCGGAAATTTTCTTCCCATTTATTGTTAGGTTTGGGCATGCCCTTGCGTCGCCTTCGTTGAAGTCTGCTTTCAATCCTAGAATTTTTAGGGCTTCAACTATGCCTGCGTAAATTTTTGCATAAACCTCTGTTATGTCCTTGGCGTTTAAATCCTCTTTGCTTGCGACTACGCTGTAGGTTATTTCGCCTTCCGCGTCGTGGTAGACCGTGCCTCCGCCAGTTATTCGCCTAACAACATCCACACCATGCTTTTGACAGTTTTCTAGGTAAACCTCATTTTCCACTTTTTGGAATCGCCCAATAGAAACTGCCGAAGGTTTCCAGCGGTAAAACCTCACGGTGTTGGGCGCCAACCCCCTTATTCTTGCTTCTAATATGGCTTCATCTACAGCCATGCTCATGTAGGCGTTATACGTTTCAAACTTTAGCAGTCTCCAACCAGCCATTTTAGGAAGACCCCACACACTAGTCTTAAAGTTGTTTCCTTATTTAGAAAATTTCTGTTTTGGAGCGTTTTCAAACCAATACGGGCTACCCCCTCTAGATTTTCGGTTTTACGCCACGTTCAGTTTAAATATTAGATGTGTGATTAGACGTAGCGAGAGGAAAAAGTAGACTATGGGTTCAAAGTCTCCAAGGGGCGAGTTCGCCGCAAGAAAACTTGTTGAAAAAAGGAAGAAGTTCCGTTGGAGTAGCATGTATTATAAAAGGCGCATGCTAGGCCTAGACGTTAAAGCTGACCCTCTTGAAGGAGCACCCATGGCAAGGGGCATAGTCCTTGAAAAGGTAGGCGTTGAAAGCAAACAGCCCAACAGCGCCATAAGGAAATGCGTCCGAGTCCAACTTATCAAAAATGGAAAGGTTATCACGGCTTTTCTGCCCGGAGACGGAGCCCTAAACGTTGTGGACGAACATGACGAGGCAATAGTTGAAGGTATCGGCGGCTCTCGTGGAAGAAGCATGGGCGACATTCCAGGCGTCCGCTGGAAAGTCATAATGGTTAACGGCGTTTCCCTAAAAGAGCTTGTGCTTGGTAGAAAACAGAAGCCGATGCGGTGATGAAGGTTGAGCAAAGAGCAGAAAGAGCATAGGGAGACGAAGGAAACGGAGCAGAAGAAAGCTGAGCGGAAAATGGAGGAAAGAGAAATAAAGCTTTTCGGAAAGTGGAGCTACAAAGAAGTTGAAGTTAGGGATTTAGGCCTGCAGAGATATGTTTCGCTTAAACCTGTTGTTATACCTCACACTATGGGGCGCCATGAACACAAACGTTTTGGGAAGGCAGACGTGAACATTGTAGAAAGGCTTGTAAACAACCTTATGCGCCCAGGGAAAAACGCTGGGAAAAAAGCCAAAGCTATTAACATCGTTAAACATGCCTTTGAAATAATCCACCTACGCACTGGGAGAAACCCGATAGAAGTTCTCGTAAGGGCTGTTGAAAACTCTGCACCATGTGAAGACACCACAAGAATTGCTTACGGTGGCATAGTTTACCACTTGTCGGTTGACGTCTCACCACAAAGGAGGGTTGACTTGGCTTTAAGACACATATGCGAGGGAGCGCGACAAGCGGCCATGCATAACCCCCGTTCAATCGAAGAGTGCCTAGCAGAGGAGCTTATTTTAGCGGCAAGCAACGACATGAAAAGCTATGCAGTTTCAAGGCGCCACGAGTTGGAAAGAATAGCCATGGCTTCAAGATAACTGCTGTTTTACGCTTATACTATTTTGTGTGAATCTCGACAACATCGCCATCTTCAAGGGTGAATGCAGCTCCAACTTTTTGGGGGCTGAAAACTAGGCGTTTAGCCCAGACCTTCGCGTATGCGAAATTCTCGCTGAAGTCGCTATGAATATTTCTGGCTAAATCATAAACTGTTGAGCCCCTCTTCAAGACGAAGGGCTTTTCTGAAGCGCTTTTTTCAGCTGGCTCCTTTGTGTAAACGCGAATCAAGTCTAAGGTTTTAAACAAGGCCTTACCTATTGCTTTTATGCCAATTCCGGTTTTGCATGAAACAGCAATTATGGGTAGTTGCCCACCTACACGGTCTTCTAAAATTTTTAGGTTTGACCACGCATCTTCTAAGTCAACTTTGTTTGCAACAATTATGGCTGGTTTGTAAACTGTGCTCTCAAAGATGGCATCTTCAACATCGTCTAACGTTGCCTCACCATAAATTTTGACAATAGCGTCTGTAACCCTATAGCCTTTGAGAAGCTCCTCAACATCTTTAAAATTGCAGTCCAGAAGCCTTCCAAAAATGATTATGCGCAAGCCAGCACCCATATACTTCCTCTCAATTTCAACCCGCGCTTTTGGCTTGCTAACAAGTATCCGCGTCTTTTCAAGTTCGCCAAGGATCGTGGACAACTGCCAAACAGGGTCTTGTGTTAAGTCCACCATTAGTATCAAGCCGTCAGTGTTTCTAGCCAAGGCGAGGGTTTGAAGACCCCAAGCTCTCCCATCCGCTGCGCCTTCTATTAGGGCTGGAGCCTCAACAAGCTGAAATTGAATATCCTCGTAGGGAAGCATTCCGGGAACGGGCTCTCTGGTAGTATATGGGGCTGGTGAAACCTCAACCTTTGCGTTTGTAACAGAAGCGATGAGACTGCTCTTTCCAACATTCGTCAATCCTAAAATGACTATTTGGGCTGCGCCCTCTTTCTCTATAAAGAATTTTGGTCCACCTCTGCCAGCCTTTCGCCGCTTTCCCTCTTCAAGTTCTCTCCGCAAAACAGATATCTGCTTCTTAACTTGGGCGCATAGTTTGGCGGTTCCCTTATGCTTTGGGACAAGGCTTAAAAACTCTTGCATAAGTTGAAGTTTTTCTCTAGGGTTTCGTGCTGCTGAGACTTCAGCCCATTTGCGTTTAGCTTCCGCTGGCAGGTTTGTCGGCATAAATCGTACTCGTCCAAAAAACCTTATTCAAAGTAAATGCTAATATCCGTTTCTAAAAGACATGCCAAACGGCGACTTGCTTTTCAAAGTCAAAATAGTGCGGCTCATCCTTACGGGGCAAGTTAACGAAGCCCTAAAAATGCTAAACCGCTACTAAGGGTTGATGCCCCACGATTAAAGGTTGGAATGCCAAAGGGGCACAGTGGTAAAGTTGGATGCTACGTCCCAAAAACAAAAACTATCCATGTCGCCAACCAAGAAAAAATTGGAGATCCTTTCGTCGTCCTCCGCGAGTCTTTACCATCATCTTCAAACCTTCTGCGGAAAACATAAGGGTACAGAGAAAAATGCGGATAAATTTGCAAAAGAGTTTATTGAAGCTACGAAAAATTTTGAAGCGTTGCATAATTCACGGTTCAGACGGTTTTATCATAAACTTTTAATAATTGAATGAACAGTTGTGTAAACGAATTCACTAAAAATACGAAAATTTAGAATTTAAAATATGGAGGAGAAAAAATGAGTAGACCAGAAAAACCCCACCTAAATCTAGTGATTATGGGGCATGTTGACCATGGAAAGTCAACGACAACGGGACACATGCTTTACCTAGCAGGAGTTGTCGACGAAAGAACAGTGAAAGCCTATGAAGAAGAAGCCAGAAAACTCGGAAAAGAAACTTTCAAGTTTGCATGGATTCTCGATAACCTAAAAGAGGAGCGGGAAAGAGGCTTAACAATAGACTTGCGATTCCTAAAATTTGAAACCAAAAAATACTACTTCACAATCATTGACGCGCCTGGCCACAGAGACTTCGTTAAAAACATGATTACAGGCGCAAGCCAAGCTGACGGCGCCATACTCTTTGTCTCAGCCAAAAGAGGTGAATTCGAAGCTGGCATAGGACCTGGTGGGCAGACGAGGGAGCACGCCTTCTTGGCTTTCACTCTGGGCGTCAACCAACTTGTGGTTGCCATCAATAAAATGGATGACCCCACTGTTAACTGGAGCCAAGAGCGCTACAATGAGGTTAAAAACGAAGTTGCCCGAATGCTTAAAATGGTTGGCTACAAAGTTGAGAAGATTCCGTTTGTACCAACTTCCGGGTGGACAGGCGACAACCTTGTTAAACTCAGCGACAAAATGCCATGGTACAAGGGACCAACCCTAATTGAGGCATTAGATACCTTTGAGATACCGCCGAAACCTCTGGACAAGCCGCTGCGAGTTCCAATTCAAGACGTTTATAGCATAACGGGTGTAGGTACAGTGCCGGTCGGCAGAGTTGAAACAGGAGTTCTGAAAGAAGGCGACATAGTCATATTTATGCCGGCGAACAAGCAAGGCGAAGTCAAGTCAATAGAGATGCACCACACGAGAATACCAAGGGCTGAACCCGGCGACAATATAGGTTTCAACGTTAGAGGTGTAGCGAAAACAGACATACGCCGAGGAGACGTTTGTGGACACGTTAATAATCCGCCAACAGTGGCAAGAGAGTTCATTGGCCAAATAATCGTCATATACCATCCGACAGCCATAGCCGCCGGCTATACGCCTGTACTCCACTATCACACTGGACAGATGGCTTGCAGATTCACAGAACTAGTAAGGAAGATTGACCCGCGCTCTGGACAGGTCGTCGAGGAGAAACCCTCTTTCCTCAAAACAGGAGATGCTGCGCTCGTGCGGATGGAACCGCTACGTCCAATAGCCATTGAAACCTACTCAGACTTTTCAGAGCTTGGAAGATTCGCTGTAAGAGACATGGGTACAACAATAGCTGCTGGCATTGTGAAGGAAATAACCAAAAAGGGACTGCCATAGCTTTTCCATCCTCTCTTTTTATCCATTTGAACTTCGAAAATGGTTAGTCCTTACAAGTTTTCCTTTCTGAGAAAAGTTTTTCAAGCTTTTCTTTTGGAAGCGGTTTTGTGAGTAGGCTTGTTAGGAAGTAGGCGGTTGCTGAGCCAAATATCAATAGAAGAGCCCAGTAGCCCCAGTGATAAAGCCCAAAGAATTTTCCGTAAGCTTTGGGATGAAGCGCTGTTAAAAATAAGCCGTAAACTATTGCTGCGGCTGCACCCCACTTTGTTGCTCTTTGCCAGTGCATGGAAACCCCAACGACGAAGAAGAATATTCCGGCTTGCGCCACCGCTGAACCAGACATGAATTCGGACAGCACCGGCGGCGTTGAAGTTAAAGTCCACCACAAGGGCACCATTATAAATGGAATCAGCATGGCTCGTGTAAGCCATATAAGCTCTCTATGAGGGAGTGTTGGTTTTATGTTATGGATTAAGTCTCTTGTGGTGTTCGTAGCCATAATCATTGCCATGCCAGCAAGAGTAGCCACAGACGCCGCAAAAACACTTGCTGCGAATAAAGCTGCAAGGGGAGCCCCACCAGCGCTTATGCTGACGTAGGCGCCAACAGCGTCTCCGTACATAGGCTTATACTGCGCGTTTAATAGAATGTTTCCGAAAAAAGTTCTGCCAGCCATCCCAACAACTCCTATCCAGAGGGGGGTTAAACCACCTAAAATTAGGATTAGAAGTATTGCCCAATACTCTTTTTTTGAAATTTTCCTCGAGCCAAGAAATCTTGCAATGTTATGGGGAAAACCCGTCGCCATAAATAGGAACATGAATAATGATGCCGTCACACCGACCCAGTCAACCCATGGCGAAGCCAAATCTTGAAGGGATGAAGGCGGAATAATGTAACTATTCAGCGAGGTGTTAGTTGAGTTTCCACCAGGTGCCATAAAGATTTGGGTTTTAAGGGCTTCCTCAATTTTTGCTGGTCCACCAGCCCACAGCATGGAAACTATTCCAAGAATCCATCCGGCGGCGGTTAGGAGGATTCCTTGGAAACATGAAACCCACTGGGTGCCAGTATATCCTCCAACAGCAACGTAAACTAAAACTAGGACGGCGGTGATTGTGAGGCTCCAATGGAACGGCGTATTAGTCGTGATTGTCCAGACGGTTGCCATTGCTTTGTACTGCCCAACAGAGTATACTATGAGGAGGATTATCATGGCTATTCCGGCTAAGGCTTGGAGGGTTCTGCTTTCAAATCTAACTTTCAGCATTTCAGGCACTGTTCTGGCGCCTACCTGAACGTACCTTCGCATTCTGTAGCCCATAACAAGGCATAGGGCTATGCCCATCAAACAGACTGTTCCTATAAGCCAGCTTCCAGCCCAGCCGTAAGTGTAGCCCAAACCGGCATTTCCATACATTGCCCACCCGCTTAGGCACGAGGCAATTAAGGCGAAGCCCGTTACAATGGGGCCTATGTCTCCGTGTCCAACAAGCCACTCATCGAAGGTTTTCGTTTTTCTCCGCATTAGAAAGCCTAAAAGTATGCTTACCGCTAGAAAAGCCGCTATCGCCGCAATTACGCTGAAAACCAGTGTCTGCGTTATTTCTGGCAAGGCGTCCGCCATGTTAATCCTCCTCCCAGTACCATTTCGTCTTTAAGAGCACAACCGCCAAAGCGAAGATTATCGCTAGCAAAGCATGACTCCAGTAAGCGTACCACCCGCCAAGGAAATAAGCCGTCAACGGAACAAGGATAACGCATAAAATCATGATGGTAATTGTGAAGAGCACTCCTATCTTCATAAGGGCATCTCCTTTTCCCGTCAGTATTAAGCTTTATGTTTTAATTATTTTGAATGACTATTTGGGAAAGCATGTGAGGGCGCGGTACCGCAAGAGAAATAGCATCAAAGTTTGTAGGATAGCATTAGAGTTGAGGCTATGTCTGGTGCTGAAACACTCCTCCCATATTTGAAGGAGAAGAAGAGAGAAGAACCAACAATCATCGTGGATAGTCGCGAGGCAAGCAGCGCCGAAAAAGTTGTTAAGGGACTTAGGGAACGCGGCGTAAACGTGAAAATAGAGCACTTGGAAAAAGGAGACTACATTTTATCCGATGCTTGCGCTGTTGAACGCAAGAGGGTTCAAGACTTTGTTTACACGCTTACACATCGCTACCTCTTCGAGCAACTTTTCAAACTTAAGGAGACATATCCAAAAGCGCTCATCCTTTTGGAAGGCTACATGCCCATAATTTACAAGTTTAGTAGAATAAAGCCAGAAGCTGTTTGGGGCGCTCTGTTCAATCTTGCAAAAAACGGTGTAGCCATACTAAACACTACATCCTACAAGGAAACGGTGGATTTTCTTTACATCGCCGCCCGCCAAGAACAAATAGTGGAAAAAAGAGTGCCGACGGTACATCCTGTCAAAAAATGTGAAACTTTGGAAGATGCCCAAATATTTTTTGTGGCCAGCTTACCAAATATTGGTAAGGAAAAAGCCATAGCAATCCTTAAATCCTATCAAACACCGTTAAATGCCTTCCTAAACGTTGACGAATGGCCAAAAACTGTTTACGGTCTTGGACCAAAAATAAGCAACAGAGTTAAAGAGGTATTGAATACGCCGTTTAAAGGGTGAAAAAGCCGATGGACGTGGAAATCGCCCCAACAAAAAAGGTTACAGTCTTAGGGTTAGACAAGCGCAGCGTAGGCGACATTGCATGGTGCGCCACCACTTACGGCGCTAATAGGCTTTACTGGATAGACGGATATTTGCTATGCCTAGAAGTTTATGAAAAGTCCTTCGAACACGAACTGAAAAACCGAGAGTTTCCAATAAGCCAGATTTGCTACGCGGAGTTTCCAAAATATGAGAGAATCTACGAGGTGGACAAGAGTCTCCAAATCCCTGTGGTGAACGTTTCAGATATGAAAATCTTCAAGAGCATATTGAAAGCCATAAAAGAAAGCGTAAAAACTGAAGGCGGACAAAAAGGCTGATAGCTGAATTTTAGGCTTCTTTAAGGTTTTTAACGTAATCATAGCCAAGTTCAAAAGCCTTAACATTCATTTTAGCGTATTTTGCCGGAACAAGCTCTTCCAAAGTCGCTATTAGGCTTTCCTTCTTTATTGGCAACTTCTCAGCAGCAGATAAAGCCCCGAGCAGTACAGCGTTCTGCATTACAGCGCTTCCAGCTTCTTTGGCGAGTCTCAAAGCTTCAACTATGATGATGTTTTTGGAAAATCTCCTCAACTTTTCAAGTATTTCCTCCAGCCTTGGATAGCTTCCACCTTTCAATGTAAGTCCTGGCGGTGGAATCTCCTCATCCCCCATAATTATGATGGTCTTTTCAGAGGCGTATCTTACGTTTCTCAGCGTTTCTAGAGGTTCAAATCCTAATAGGATGTCTGCTTGCCCATCCGTGATTAGCGGGGATAAAACAGTTTCACCAATTCTAACAGTGCATAGGACGGTTCCACCTCGCTGTGCCATTCCGTGGATTTCGCCCACGCGAACATTTAAGCCATCCTTCACAGCGGCTGTTCCAAGGACTTCAGCTGCTAAAAGTATTCCTTGACCGCCAACACCAGCCAAAACGATGCTAAACTCTTTCATCATGCCCGCACCTTTACACCTGTTTTACTGGTTCTATGGCCTTGTATGGGCAAACATGGGCACATAAACCGCAGCCAACACAAATATTCTCGTTTATACTCACAACCTTATCCTCTTTGAGGATTATTGCTGGGCAGCCCAACAGTTTTATGCATGCCATGCAGTTTGTACACTTCTCGTTTATCTTGAAAGGTACAATTTCTAAGCCTTCACGCTTTTTTTCCCTAACGAGTATTAGGGCGCATGGCGCTCTGAAAACGATGAGGGAGGTTTCGGGAAACTGTAAAGCCTCTTTTAGGATTTTTTCAGCTTCCCTAACATTGAAGGGGTCAACAACTCTGACGAATTTTACTCCGCAGCCATCAGCAACCTTCTCGATTGCTATGGGTTCCGTGGGCTCTTGCATGCCAGTCACACCAGTCCCCGGATGCGGTTGATGTCCAGTCATTGCTGTTGTGAGGTTGTCTAAAACCGCGACTACAAGTCTATGCTTGTTGTAAACGGCGTTTAGCAGCCTTGGAACACCAGCGTGAAAGAAGGTTGAATCTCCAATTATTGCAATTGTGTTCATCCCGGTCGCCTTGCTTATGCCTTGAGCAGTTCCTATACCAGCGCCCATGCAAACGAGTATGTCGCCAACTTTTAAGGGCGGAGCTATTCCTAAAGCGTAACAGCCAATATCTGTTGGGTAAATTGCCCTTTCGCCAGCAACCCGTTTTATAACGTAGAATGAAGCTCTATGAGGACAACCGGCACATAGGATTGGCGGTCTAGGCGGAATCCCTTCAGAAACTTCATTGTAGCGTTTAGTCAAACCTTCAAGGTCCATGGGAATTTTTCTGCCAGTTATTGCGGCAAGTCCCTTCAAAACCTGGCTTGTGGAAAGCTCACCAGACCTTGGAAAATACTGCTTGCCATAAACCTCTGTTGATGGAGCATAGTCCTTTGTAATTGCCTTAACATTAAGTTCTAAATACGGCTCAAGCTCTTCAATAACTATGATTTTGCCGTGTTTCTTCACGAATTTTCCTATTATTTTCTCTGGCAGTGGATGGGACATCCCAAGCTTTAAGACATCAACGTCTAAGCCTAAAATTCCAGCAGCTTCAACAGCGTAGTTGTAGGCTGAGCTTGATGAGATTATGCCGTACTCTTTATCTTTGCCCTTCGGGTTTATTAGATTGTACGCGGAGGTTTCTGTTATTTCCTTTGCCTTTTCCATTCGCTGCAAAAGAACATCATGTCTTGGTCTTGCATTGGCTGGAACCATGACTAAACGTTTAACATCTCGGACAAATTCGCCTTTCAAACTGGGTTTTACAAGTTTTCCAAAAGTGATTGGTGATCTGGTGTGGCTTACACGTGTGGTTGTCCGCATTATAACTGGAAGCTCAAGCTTTTCAGAAAGCTCAACAGCATAAGCCACCATGTCCTTTGCCTCCTGCGCGTTTGAAGGCTCCAAGCATGGTAGATTAGAGAGCAAAGCATAGAGTCGGCTGTCCTGCTCATTCTGTGAACTGTAACATTCCGGGTCGTCGGCTGCCACAATAACTAATCCGCCTCTAACACCAGTATAAGCCAAAGTCATTAACGCATCCGCAGCCACATTCAATCCTACATGTTTCATGGCTGCAAGCGCCCTAACTCCACAGTTTGCAGCTCCACCAGCCACTTCAACAGCAACAATCTCGTTTACTGAGTACTCCATGTAAACGCCAGCCTTCTGGGCTATGGCGGAGACAGCGTCGCCAATTTCTGAGGCTGGTGTCCCAGGGTAAGTAGTGACAACGCCTATGCCCGATTCCAGTATTCCACGGGCAATAGCCTCATTACCAAGCAACAGAACACGCTTTCCAGGTTCATCCTTCAATAATATGTGGGGGTCTGGCATTACTGCCTTCTCCAACTGTTAGAAAACCCATTAGCCTTACGCTTTTAGATATAACTTTTGGTGAACTTAAACCGTTGCAACCATGACAAAAACAGAGGATAGAAGGGGAAATAACGAAGTGAAACGCTTTATTTGCCCTTAAACACTGGTTTTCTTTTTTCAATGAAGGCTGAAACGCCCTCTTGAAGGTCTTCTGTTGACGCTACAACGCCAAAGCCTTCCCTTTCCAAGGCTATTGCAGCGTCAAGGTTTATTTCCGCGCCCTTGTTTATCAAGGCTTTAGCCACTTTAAGGGCTACTGGAGCTTTCT
Organism: Bathyarchaeia archaeon; assembly: GCA_038882655.1. Lineage (GTDB taxonomy): Archaea > Thermoproteota > Bathyarchaeia > Bathyarchaeales > Bathycorpusculaceae > JAGTQI01. The sequence goes on from JAVZNT010000009.1 coordinate 15,080, forward strand.
GGGCGAGTTCTAGAGCGAATTGACGAACAGCCTCTCTAAACTTTTCTTGTGGAACAACCATGTTAACAAGTCCAAACTGCTCAGCAGTTTTTGCGTCAATCATTTTACCAGTGAAAATCATCTCCTTAGCCTTTGTCGCGCCAATTAAGCGGGTCAGCCTCTGTGTTCCACCCCAGCCCGGAATTAAGCCAATGTTTATTTCCGTCTGTCCAATCCTAGCGTTTTCAGAAGCTATGCGGATGTCGCAAGCCATTGCAACTTCTAAGCCTCCGCCTAAAGCATACCCATTTATAGCGGCTATGACAGGCTTTTCAAGATTTTCTAAGGCTGAACAAAGCTTCTCACCCATCATGGAGAGTTCCCGCGCTTTTAGGGCATTCATTCCCTTCATGGCTTTTATGTCCGCTCCAGCAGAAAACGCCTTTTCACCAGCGCCGGTTAAAACGACAACCCGCACACTTTCATCAGCCTTCACATCTTCAAGAGCTTGCAAGATTTCACTGACCACTTCCACGCTGAAAGCATTTAGTGCTTCTGGTCTGTTTATCGTTATTGTGGCTATGCCCTCACTTTTCTCATATAGGATGTACTTAAACTCCAATTAAATCCATCTCCTTTCGCTTATTTCTGCGTCCAGTCATAGAAACCTCTGCCAGTTTTTCTCCCTAACAAGTTGGCCTTAACCATCTGCTTCAATCCTGGATGCGGATGAAACTTTGGGTCAAGCTCCCTTTCAAGAACCTCAGCTATGGCTAGAGTTGTATCAGCACCAATATAGTCTAACAGCATGAGGGGCCCCATAGGCCAGTTTAGTCCAAGCTTTATGGCTTTATCAATGTCGTCTCTGTCTGCTACACCTTCCCAGTATAGGGCTACAGCCTCGTTTAAAGCTGGTATCAATATGCGGTTCACGATGAAGCCCGGACAATCCTTCTTGACCAGAACTGTTTCCTTCTGCATTTTGTGGGCCACTTCTAAGACTGTCTGCACAGTCTCGTCTGAGGTTTTGGCACCCATTATCACTTCCACAAGCTTCATCAGCTGCGGTGGATTGAAGAAGTGCATTCCACAAACCTTTTCTGGACGCTTTGTGGCTGAGCCAAGCTCTGTTATGCTTATGGACGACGTGTTAGAAGCGATTATGGCATGTAGTGGCGCCAACGCATCCACCTCACGGAAAGTTGCCTTCTTCAACTCTACATTCTCCGGAATGGCCTCAATAACCAAGTCAGCTTCTGAAACAGCCTCTTTAAGGTCTGTTGTTGGATGTATGCGCGTTATGGTTTCGTTCAACTCCGCCTCAGTTATTTGCCCCTTGCTAAGGAATTTCTGGAGGCTGCTGCGAATCATGTTCATGCCGTTGTCCACAAACCTCTGCTCAATATCCCGTAGGTAAACCTCATACTTGCCAACTTGGGCAGCCACTTGCGCAATGCCATGACCCATCAAACCAGCACCCAAAATTGCAATTTTTTTAATTTCAACCAAGCTTGTTCACCATCCAAGATAGAAAACTAAATTGTTAATAACGCTGTTAAAAGATTTTCCAGCTTCTTTACCTTTCAACCAACATGTTAATGTAGTTGGGCAGCTAAAAAAGAAGGGGGAGATTATATTATAGGTGCTGGTGCTGATCTGATTCTGCGTTTTTGAGCTAAAAATAGGGCAATCACTGCTATGGCGGCTGCAACCAGAATTATGAGGATTATCCATGTGCCACCTAAGCCAGGAGCTGGGGTCACAGTTAACGTCGCTGTTTGAGATTGAGCTGTGCATCCATCTGCATCCACAGCCACCACGTATATTAGGTATGTTCCTTCAGATGTTGGCGTAAATTTCCAGCTGTTAGAGGTGCCGCTTGAAACCTCTTCGTTATTTAGGTACCACTTGTAAGTTATCGGCAAATTTCCACCGCTAACAGACGCCGTGAAGGTTACTGATTCGCCCAAAGCTAGCGACGTCGTTGGAGTTGTTAGGCTTACACTTGGAAGGGGAACATCGTCACCTCTGGCTATTGCAGAGTTGCAGCTTTTTATCAACGCTTTTGCTCGCCAATGATAATCAAATAGTCCTGTGCAAGCTTCGAATTTCTGTTTTGCCGCCGAGTAGTGCCTCGCATAATAATACTTCAAACCTTGAATGAAGGCTTCGTCAACCGGTCCTTGCACATTTTTGTTAGCGATATTAGCCTCATTCATCATGCTTTTAACCACATTGCTTGCTATTAGATAGTTGAACCCCGCTACTTCAACTCCCTCTCTAACCGAGCCCATGCTGCAGATTCCTATAACTTCTCCCTTTTTACTTAAGCCTGGTCCACCGCTCATTCCATGGGTTAGGCTTGCGCTCGTTTCGAAGCATGGTGTCTGAGAGCTTGTTAAACGTCTTTGGCTTATTATCCCCTCCTTCATTGATGGTGCCAATAGAGTTTCAACGCCTAACTCTTCAGCGAAAACTGTGACATCTGCAAAACCAAAGGAGTAAACCGATTCGCCAGTCATAACAGCGTCAGAATCACCAACCATCAAGACTGGGCAATAGTTGGAAGGCGGCTCTATCTTAATTATTGCCACGTCTCTTTCAAAGAAGGGGCTAATGGCTATTTCCCGCGCAATCCAGCCCTTACTCTGAACATCAGTCAATGTGGGTGCCACCTCTCCAAGTACGGCATAAACTCGGCGAAGGGAATCCTTAATTTCTCCATACGACATAACATAATTCCAAAGTGCCGCTTGTTCTTCAGGAGTTAGATAATAGCCTTCGCTTTCAAGTTCCTCAATTATCGTTGTAAAGGCGCCTTCTATGAGGAAATATTTGGTGTACAAGTCTTGTGTCAGATCTTGATGGGTAAAGCAGAACAGCACATGTCCAGCGGTCACAATGTAGCCGTCAGCGGTTACAAAAAATCCCGAGCCTAGGGCTGCGATACCTACTGGGACAAGGAAATATTCTGTTGTGGGAACCCAATTCACGTCTGGAATGTATATCTTTATTGTTGCAGATATTTGCGTGTAAATTAGCACCGTTGCGGCTTCGCCTAGCTCTGCTATCATGGCTGAGGAGTACTCCTCTGGGGCAGCTTCGCAAACTTTCACCATTAGCGGCAATGAAATACTTGCAAGCGCTAGCAGCGACAGAAACACTGCAAACACTATAGAATTTCTCATATTATTTCCTCCAAAGTTTTCATCAAAAAGAATGGGGAAACCTAATTTATGCTTTATTAATACTTAATATTTATTGTAATTATTGCGAACTAGGATTAAAAATCTGAATTTGATTCAGAATTTGAAAGGAAGAGCGTAGCGCGGTTTAGTAGGATTTTGGCAGTCCGAGCACGTGTTGCCCAATGAAGGCTAATGCCATTTGATGGGTTACTGGTGCTAATCTTATGAGGTTTATTTCCCTCCACCATCTTTCCACGTCATATTCCACAGCATAGCCATATCCGCCAAAGGTCTGCATTGCATGGTAAACCGCCTCGGTTCCTGCTTCAACAGCTGCCACCTTAGCCATGTTGGCTTCTGCTCCACACTCTTGCCCTCGGTCATAGAGCCATGCAGCCTTATAGTTTAGGAGCTTTGCAGCCTCAATTTTTGCTTTGGCTTCTGCCAGTGGGAACTGTATGGCTTGATGCGCCCCGATGGGGGCTTCGAAAACCCGCCTTTCCTTTGCGTATTCAACAGCTTTTTTGATGGCTAATAGTCCCAAGCCGTATGCCGCTGCCGAGAAGGACATGCGCTCTGGGTTAAGCGTGTCCAAAAGCAGGTACCAGCCTTTCTCTGGTTCGCCTAAAACATTTTCTTGCGGAACTCTTAAGTCGTTTATGTAAACTTCAAAGGTTTTTGAGTAATTTATGCCGTGCTTCTCGATTGGAATTATTTCTATTGCTGGGTTGGGCAGATCGACAAGGAACAGCGTCAAACCCAATGTTCTTTTGGGCGCTTTATCAGCGAGCGTGGTTCTGGTGACTAGAAGCATTCCCTTAGCTCTATCCGCCCCGGATATGAAAATTTTCTGACCATTAATTGTGTATTTGTCTCCGTCCTTGACAGCCAAGGTCTTAATGTTTAGAGTGTTTGTTCCAGCATCAGGCTCTGTTAGGGCTAAGCAGAACTCTATTCCCTTTGCAATTTTTGGCAAGTACTTTTCTTTTTGAGCCTCGTTGCCATGCTTCACTATAGATAAGCCGCCAAAAACAGCCGAAAGGCATAAGAACCATTCTCCGGCAAGTCCGCAGCCCTCTGAAACAAGGGTTTCCATGGCGAGTAGCATTTCGAACATGCCCATTCCGCTTCCGCCGTACTTTTCTGGAACAACTATGCCCGGGAAACCAGCATCAACAAGGCTTTTCCAAAAGTCTTCTGGAAACTCATGTTTGCGGTCTTTTTCACGCCAATATTCTGGGCCATAGTCTCTGGCAATTTCAGTGGCTGTTTCAACTATCATTTTCTGCTCGGGTGTTAATTCAAAATCCATGACATCACAACCAGTCTCACATTTTCCAGAAGTCGCTATAAAATGCTTTCCTAGAGAAAATGCAAAACAAATTGAAAAAGAAGGTTGTACACTATTTGCTTTGTTCTGGTCTAGGTATGTAAATGCCGTGGGGGTCTATAGCCCTTAGAATGGCTAATTCTTCGTATGTTGGCGGTTCTGTTGTTGGCACATGCTCCGGTATAATCAAGTCGAATCCGATGTTTTCCATAATCTCCTGTAAAGTCACGCCTGGATGGATTGTTGCAAGCCTAATCCGCTTTGTTTTCGGGTCAAAATCCATCTGGCAAAGGTTTGTAACAACAAGCGATGGACCGCCACCAAGTAAGCCCGCCTTTTCTCTTGCTCCCGGGCCATCCAAGTGGCCTGGACTCGTCAAATAGTCGAGTTTCTTCACCATTTTCCGCTTTTCATGAGTCATTATTATGACTATGCGTTTCGCCGATGACACTATGTCGTTTCCTCCTCCGCTCCCAGGAAGCCGCACAGTTGGATGTTCAAAGTCGCCTATGTACGTGGTGTTTATGTTTCCATACTCGTCTATTTGTGCAGCTCCAACAAAGCCAACGTCCACGTGGCCACCTTGAAGAAGCAACCCTAGCGTTTCAATTAAGCCTATGGCTGCTGATGCCCTATAACCGAGCCTAGAGTCGGCTATTGATAGGGCTATGTCTATGGCGTTTGAGTCTATGAAGCCAGCCTCATAAACTATTTTGGCTTTGGGCGCATGGGTTCTTTTAGCAAGCATTGCGGCAATCATTGGCAAGCCTGTTCCAACGAAAACTACTTCGCCGTTTTTTATGGCTCTAGCACCGCAAACTGCCATAAGCTCAAGAGTCGTAAACTCGCCCGGTTTTGCATAATTCTCCTTTTCCATAGGCATTTCACCTCTCTAGTATGGGAAGGGCTTTTTAGCTCTAAGCTTTAGAAGGCGTTCCATGCCAATTTTCTTGAGGAACTCCATGTGGTCCTCCACGCTTGTAACGTATTCTTCGCAGTATTTTTGCCATCCTTCCTCTGTTTTGCACTGTTGATAGTACATGCGCACGTGCTCCATGTCATAGTCGTAGTAGTTGTAAACCATCATTGGGTATGCTCCCCATGGGCATTCTACAACATAGTTTACGTAAATGTTGGGAATCGCCGTCTGATCCGGTTGTGAACGTATAAATTCCGTATCCACTATTTCTTCGGCTAAGACGATTACTTTTTTGCCAGCTCTTGCGCCTTCCACATCCTCGCCTTTTATGCCGTCTATTTGGGCGTTGCCTTCCCTATCTACTCGGGAGACATGCACTATGCTGAAGTCTGGACGCACAGACGGCACAAGTACAACTTTCTCGCCAGTGAAGGGGCAAGTTATAACCTCAGCCTTTTTGGGTCTGAACCTCGTCTTTGCGACGAGATCTGTTCCAAGCATGCTTTTCAAAGGCATAAATGGAACGCCAAGCGCTCCACCAAGGAAACGCAGAGCCATAGCCAAATTCGTATAATCCTCGATTTGAATAGTGCCTTCTCGGATCCTCCGCTGAATGTTTGGAGCCAGACCAATTCCTTCTATTGCGAAGAAAGCCAGCTCAAAACGTGAAACAACATATGCACCGCACAAAATGTCTATGTCCATCTCAGAACCACATGTGTAAATTGTTAGGTTTCGCTTTTTCTGCCTCACCAGTTCGTGAGCGAAAGCCATTGGTGGTCTTTGGAAGCCGAAACCTCCCCAGAAAAGATGCGCCCCGTCTGGAATAAGTTTCGCTGCCTCTTTGAGGGTTATCCGTTTATCCTCTACTGGCGCCTCCACCAACAAAGACACCTCGAAATACTATTGCTGAAGTTTTCAATTTAAACTTTCAAACTTGGCTGCGTGAAGCTGCTTAACTGCTGAATTCTTATATAAGTGCTTGCGGAATATCAAGATGCGTTTGCGGTTCGTTTACTTGTTGGAATGTGGTGCTCATGCGGAAAACAATCTTTAAGAAGCTTGAGGCTCAAGGATTAATAGCGAACTATAACCGTTTGAGGAAGAACCTCCCTCCAAGGCTTCCTGACAGAGTTTTTATCTGGGATGAAACCTTACGGGAAGGCGTTGAAACTCCAGCGGTTTTCTTAACCTATGTGGAGAAGGTTAAATTGGCTAAGCTTTTAGACGAGGCTGGTGTTTCCATCATAACTGTTGGTTTTCCAGCACTTTCAGAGGAGGAAAAGAACACAGTTAAGAGAATAGCCAACGAGGGCTTTCAGCAAGCCAGCATAGCCGCTTCTGCACGAGCAACTAGGAGCGATGTAGACGCGTGTCTGGACTGCGGCGTTAAGGAAGTTATCATTTTCACACCTTTTAATGGGCTTAACCTCCAGTATAGGCTTAAAACGTCAAAGGAGCAAGCTCTGAAAAATACTGTGGAATGCATAGAATACGCCAAAAGGCACGACGTAACAGTCGACTTTGTCTTGGAAGATGCTTCAAGAACCTCTTTGCCTGACATTCTACAAATTTTTGAGACTGCCAGGAAGGCTGGTGCTGACAGACTTGTGATAGCTGATACTGTTGGCTTCTTAAGACCTTTATCGGTGCGCTATCTTATTTCCCATGTTAGGGATGGACTTCAACAAGTTCTTGGAAAAGATGTTACGCTTTCTATTCATTGCCATAATGATTTCGGCTTAGCTACGGCAAACACTTTGGCAGCTGTAGAAGAAGGCGCAGCCTACGTGCACACATGCCTTGTAGGTTTCGGTGAGAGGGCTGGCGTAGCCCCTCTAGAAGAGGTCGTCGCCGCCCTAGAACTTCTATATGACATAGACACGGGCGTCGATATGAAGAAGCTTTATAGGCTTGCCCAACAAGCGGAGAAAAGCTTCGCCCTGCCAATCCAGTTTCACAAACCAATTGTTGGCGAAAATGCCTTCTCCTACGAGGTTGACGAGCACGTTGAGGGGATGCTTGCTCACCCATTGCTTTTTGAGCCGTTTCCGCCTGAAATGATAGAGAGGGAAACACAGTTCTACATTGGCAGGAGCGGTGGAAGGCGCCTCGTTGAAAAGCGGTTAGAGATGGCTGGTATAAAGGCTGCACCATGGCAAATTGACGAAATAGTTAGGAGGATAAGGGGCTTACAGGAGAGCCTAGACAAGGGCGGAACCCAAATGACCTTCTACCAAATTAAGAAGCTTATGAAAGAACTCCGGAGGGGCTTAACTGAAGAGGATTTCTGGCGCATAGTTGAGCAGGTTACGAAGCAGAAGCCAAAAATTTCACAGCAGCCCCTGTTAGAGGCAAAAGAACCCTAGGTTAGGGCTAGCTCTTCAAAGGCCTTTGCAATTTCCTCCTCGCTTAGGGGTCTTGGATAATTGTATATTGGGCCGCTTGGCTTTTCGTTGTAGTACGGACGGTTGCAGTTTGGGCACCCAGAAGTTCTAAAAGGTTCGCCAGAGCCAACTATTTGCCTTAATGCTTGTTTATCCACACCAAAGCTTGTTATGCGACCTTTTTCATCAAAGGTCATAGCTTCAACTCTTGAAATTTTGTGGACGATTAAGTATCTGGCTAGTTGTACATGCCGATACTGTTGTATTGGCGGCTGCCCCAAATTTTCTAGGGCTGTTCCGGCGACTGGTGTGAAAGCGAAGAGTGCTGGCAGCACACCCATCTCAAAGCATTTTTGAATCATTTCCACCGTTTCTTTTTCAGACTCGCCTAAACCAACAATTAGATGGGTGCTGACTTTTCTCTCTCCAAATATTTTAACAGCTTCTTTGAGTAGTGTTAGCTGTCTTTCCATGTTGTACGGTCCGCCGGCGGAAGCCCCTTTTACCTTGTCGAAAATTTCCGGAGTTGCAGCGTCCAAAGGTATGCCTATCCTTTCAACACCAGCCTCTGCTAAACGCCTTATGTTTTCTGGGTTTATGGGCTGACATGAAACTGATGTCGGAACGTCTGCACGTTTGGAAATTTTCCTTGAAAGCGCTTGGATATGCGTGTGCACGTCTGGATAATTTAGGGCTTGTATACAGACACGCCTAATCACGCCACTTTTTACGGTTGCCCCTATCCTATTAAGAACTTGCTCTGTGTTGAAGGCTGGCCATGAAACTCTTGAAAGCATGTCGGCTCTACCGTGGCTTTTCCTTGCTTGCGGACAAAATCCGCAGTTTGCGAGGCACTTTCCCCGCCTGTATGTCATTAGGTAGGCTGTTGTTGGTTTGGCGTCAAGTCTGCAATTAATCAGTCCCAAAACTATGGCTGAGCCTAGCGAGACACGAACCTTGCCTGGAATTTTCGGGTCTGTCAAAGGCTTTTCACATTCGCTGCTGCTTTTTAGTGTCTTTCTGCTATTGATTCTGAATTCATAAGTGTTATTATCATTATCGTTGTCAAAACATGATTTTGAGTGTGAAGGATTTGCGAAGGTCTAAGCTTGAAAACTATGAGACCATATTGGCAGCCTTAGCCAAAAGACCGTTGACGGTGGATAGCATAGCCTACAAAACCAACATGGATTGCACTGTTCTTGGGCAATACTTGGAATCCTTGATGAGAAACGGGCTCGTCGTGGAGAAATTCACTAGCAAAAAGAAGCTTTACGCCATAACCGAAAGGGGCTTATCCGTTTTCAGAACCCTAAGCTTCCAGAGGTATTTGGAAAAAATTGCAAAAACAATTAAGACTGTTAATACATTAGAAATAGTGCCGACGCCGACCATCTCAAGCAGTGAAGAAGAAACTAAAAGTTAAGGCGAAACCAGCGAAAGTTATTAAACACTCCGTTAGGCTTTAGTAGAGAGGAAGATGCCACAGTTCACTCCAAAGACCATTTGGCGAATGAGCAACGAAGAGTTCTCAAAACTTTTACGAAGCAACGCTTTTCATCCAGTTTCAGAAAGGAGAAGCATTCGCTTTTACGCTCCAAGCTTCACATATTATAAAACGGATTATTTCTGCTCCTCAGCCAAGGATTTTCCAACAATCTCTGTAACAGGGAAAGGTTGCGCATTAAATTGTAAGCACTGCGGCGGTAAAGTTCTTGAGACCATGCGCCCGGCTAGAACGCCTGAAGAGCTTTACAATTTGTGTGCAAAGCTTAAAAAAGAAGGAGCTGTCGGCTGCCTAATCAGTGGCGGCTGCCTCCTAGACGGTTCTGTTCCGCTGGAAAAGTTTGCAGAAGCCATTCAGCGGGTTAAGGCGGACTTTAGCTTGACCATTTTTGCGCATGTTGGAATTGTGAACTTTGATAATGCTTTAAAGCTCAAGGAAGCTGGCGTCGATGCTGCCCTAATCGACATCATTGGAGATGATGAAACAATTAGGGAGATTTACAACTTGAGCGTGACAGTTAAGGATTATGAAAATGCGTTGAAGGCGTTAAGTCGATCTGGCTTGTGTTTTGTTCCCCATGTTATTGTTGGGCTTTATTATGGGCTGTTAAAGGGCGAGTTACAAGCTCTGCGAATGATTTCAAGGCATAAGCCTTCAGCCATTGTCATAATTGCTTTTATGCCCATACGAGGCACAATGATGGAGAATGTGAAACCACCAGAGCCCTTAGAAATAGCCAAGGTTTTAGCTATTGCAAGGATTATGTTCCCAAAAACTCCAATAGCTTTGGGTTGTATGCGACCAAAGGGCAAGCATAGAGCGGAAACAGACATCTTAGCCATAAAAGCTGGCATTGACGCTATAGCTTTTCCCTCTGAAGAAGCCATAAAATATGCTGTGGCGCAAGGTTATGGAGTAAGTTTTTCATCCCATTGTTGCGCGCAGATTTATGCTGAGATTTTAAAGGTTTAACGCCATGTAAAAGCTGAAGACTTAAAGGCTCGGGTAATGTCGTCTTTAAGTTTTGAGTACCATGCGCTAAGCCTTTTCGCGTCCTTTTTCGCCATCCCAGCCTTAACAAGTTCCTTTTCAAAGGCTTTTCTGGCTTTTCGCACCTTCCAACCGAAACTTAGCCAGATGGCGAAAAGGCTTAGGAGAAGGCGGATTGTGTGAAACGCTGCGCTGATTATGCTAGTTAGCTTCATCGCGATTTCCTTAAAGCGGTTTTCAGCCTAGTCCTCATCTTCTTCCTCTTCTTCGCTTTCTTCTTTTTCCGCTAAGCCCTTCTCAGCCAGCCTCTCCTTGACTTTCCTTGAAATCTCCTTCTCCAGTTTCTTGCTGTCTATGCCCTTTTCCCCGCCCACAGCTCTTTTCATGATTTCGCCGAGGCTTGTGAATGTGGAGATATAGCCCTCAGTCATTTTGACGGCTACATCTTCTGGCATGCCTGCCTCTTTAAGCTCTTTGTAGAAGGCGGCGGCTGCCCTTCCCATGTCTCTTCCCGCTTCTTCTGAGAATACGCTGGCGATTATCCCCTTTATTAGGGCTGGCACTTCCTTTGAGACTACGCTTAGAACTTCCCTTAGTTCCTCAACATCCTCTTTCTCTTCTTTCTTCTTCCCTTCTTTTTCCTCAGCCATTCTACTTCCACCTCCTTTGCATGTTTCAGTTCATTTTTCAACTTTATATTAGGTTGGCTAGCACAGTTAATTATTCTGGAAAGAAGTGGTCAGCTGGGCGATCACTCTGCAAGCCTGTAAACGTTGCCGTAGCCCTCTGCCTTTTGGACGACGCCTTCCTTTTCTAGGCGTTTCAGTCTCTCTCGCACTATTCTTCTTGAGGCTTTTCCCCGCATTCGGCGCACCAGCCTCGTTATTGCTGAAACGTTTAGTTTTTCGCTTACGGCTAGGGCTTGGATTATGCATCTTGAAATTTCGTCTTTGGCTATCCACTCCTTCCTCAAGTGTTTTTCAGCTGTTTTCAGCCTAGCCGCCAGCTTTAATGGTTCTCCGTATAAGCCAACTCCAAAGCGACTTAACCGCAAGTAAGGTGCCAACTCAGCGTATTTCGGATTGCTCAGCAATAGCGCTTCTAAGGCTTCAAGTCTTTTAATTATCATGTCGAGCTTTTTGCCTAGTTCCTCTATGCTTGTGCCTGCCGCTGAGCCTTTATCTTCGTTTTTGTTGGGCATCCCTTTTCAAGCCTTTTATTTCGGCAATGTTTGATAAAGCATTTGTTATCCGCAATTTTGTGGAAAGTATTAAATGTGGAAGGCTTCAGAATTTATGGTTAAGGTTGGTGTGTATGCCAAAAGTTAAGGTTGACTGGAGTAAATGTAATGGTGACGGCGTATGTGTTGAAATTTGCCCAGTAAATGTCTTTGAACTCAAAAAGTTGCCAGAATACCCTGATACGCAGAAGTCTGTTCCTGTTAGGGAGGGCGACTGCATAGCGTGCATGGCTTGTGTAACATCATGCCCAACACAGGCAATAACTGTTGAAGAGTGAAGCCCGCTAAAACTTACGCTTGGTTCCCCTCATGAAGAAGTATTTTCTATACTGTTTAAACCCAACCTTTTCATAAACATGGATTGCGGGGGCATTTTCACTCCTTACAAAAATTATCATAGCGGGCTGCACAGCTAAAAACTCTTTTACAAGTGTTGAAATCACAGAAGTTGCATAACCCATGTTTCTATATTTTTCGCTTGTAGCAACAATCCCTATTAGGCTTATCCATTCTGTCGTCCACGCATTCCCTATTGAAACAAGTTTCCCGTCAGATTTTACCCCAAACCATTTTGCTCCACGGTTCATGCCTTCAACTATGTCTTGGCTTGTCACCTCGCCCCAAAATTCCGGGTCAGCCGCCTTCATTATCGTGGCTATTTGCTCAGCGTCAGAGACATCTAATCCAACCACTGGATGCTTTATGTGAAGTTTCTCTTCCCCTCTGCGAAGAAGCATGACCATCATTCCATGCGTTGCCATGGGTTCATATTTCTCAAGGATGTGGGGTTTATGCTCTTCAAGAGTTTGAATTTCTATTTTTTCTAGGTCTAGCTTCTCCAGAAGGGCTTTTGCGGCTTCAGTGCTTCCTCTTAAATTAACTATTTCCCCTCTGTATATCAGCATCATTCCATGAATCTTGCCATTGTCCAATGCTAGCAGAATCTTCGTCTGATCTCTTCTGTATTTCCAGTCAAAGGCGAAAAAGTAATAGTGGGGGATGTCTTGGCTTATTGTTTTCCAAAAAAGCGGCTCAAGGGATGACTCCAAAGGAACAATTTTCATGCTTTCCCAAATAGAGGTTAAAAAAGCAGTCTTTTAAAATTTTCCAGAAATTGATGTTAAGTTATGTGGTTGAATGTTTCTAGGATGAAGGCTGCCGCGGCTATTGTTAACATGAGTATGCTCCAAGCCCTTGTTATTTTGTGGCTTCGCTTATTCATGGCGAATAAGACGAAGGTTACGAGAATTATGAAGGGAATCGTAGTTAAAATCTCCTGCAGCGTCACCGTGAAAGGCCTTATAAGGGCGATTATTCCGAAAACCAGTGTTGCTGTTATTATGTTGTCGCCTATAACATTGCCTATGGATATTTCTTGTTCGCCGTGAAGGGCTGCAGCCATTGAGACGGCTGTTTCTGGGACTACACAGCCTAAAGCCATTATTGTTAGTCCTGCGTAGAAGTGGCTTAAGCCTAAAATTTCAGCTATAGCAGTGGCGCTGTAGACGAGTAGGAATGTGCCTGCTATTAGGGCGGCCCCGCCAAGAATCATTATGGCTGCTGGCTTTGCATTGCCTTCCTTTGCTTTATTTGTGGTGTTTCCGTTGCCGTTCCCCTTTCGTATAGAGTAGTAGATGAAGGCTGGGTAAAGTGCCAAGAAGATTATTCCGATCCACCATGTAACTGTGCCTGTTGCCATCGTCAGCAGCATTAGTAGGGCGGCTAAGCCTATCATGAGGAGGCATTCCTTGTTGATTGTGGAGTTTTTCATTTTGAACTCGCCGATTAAGCCGCATATGCCTATGATCAGGGGAACATTGTATATGTTTGAGCCTATTATGTTGCCGAAAGCCATTTGCGAAGAGCTGAAAACAGCCGCAAAAAGCGAGCTAAAAAGCTCTGGCGCTGATGTCACGGAAGCCACAAAAACTGTTCCCACGACAACTTTATGGAGATTTAGAATGTTAGCTAAGCGTGCGGCTGCATTCACTATTTTCTTCGAGCCTATGTATAGGAGCAGCAGACTCGCTATGAAGGCTGCAACGCTTAATGGCAGAGTCATATGTAATCCTTAGCATTTTTGCTATCATTTTCCCATCACACTTCAAAGCCCAAGATATAAACTTATCTGATGCCTTAAGCCTATGCCAAGCATGAATTAGGCTTGATTCAGCGACTTGACAATAAGCGAGTAGAGCGGGTTACTGGCGTGTTGGCGGGATGAAAACCATAAGCCTTTTTAGGGCGTTCAGCTTTTCCTTATCGCCTAATTTTGTGTCCTCAACAGCCCTTCTCAGGATTTGTATGGACTCGTCTATGGCTTTTCTATCCACTGGGTAGGGGACGCCGTCCTTTCCGCCATAAGCGAAGGAGTATTTCACCGGGTCTTTCCAGCTAGGCTTCTCGCCGTAAATGAGCTCGGCTATTAGGGCTAAGCCGCGAACAGTGGCGGCGCCTACGCCTTTGAAGCCTAAGAGCTCCTCGTAGTTTCGTGGTTTGAACTCGTAGACTTGTTGTAGGGCTTTCCAGTTTATGTTGGCTGGCATGGACAAGACGTCTATTGGGTAGTCTGTCAAGCTTGTTTGGTCTGTTTTTGGAAGCCACTCTTCCAGCGATTTCTGGTAGGCTGGTCTTATCGACATTATTAAGCGCATAAGCTTTTTGGGCGGCTCACATGCCAAGTCCACAGAGGCTTTTCTGCAGCCTTCGCTTTCTTTTGCTGTCATGTCTAGGGCTATTTCGCGCCTCGCGTTGCCAACAATGGCGTTGTGGGGCTCGACGACAAAGTTTTTGACGTTTTCGGAAAGCCAGTGGTAGCGTCTTGCTGTGCGGTCTTGGGGGCACATTCCCTGCTGTATAACCGCCCATCGCCCATTTTCGTCGACGAAGAAGGCGTGGTGGTAAAGCTGATAACCAGCCTGAATAGCCGTGTTATCAACTTTTGCGCTCATCTTGCTAGCATGTTGCAGGCTTTCTATCCTATTGTCTGGAAAACCGAATTTTTCGCCCACATACCCAATCTCCAGCGGCGTTTGTCTAGAAATTTTCCCTTTTCCACCGCAAACTGCAATGCCATGTTTTTCTGGGATTACAGCTTGTTTTAAAACGCCAGTAACAACTGTTGTCACGCCTGAAGAGTGCCAGTCATAACCCAAAACACAGCCTAAAGCCTGAAACCAGAAAGGGTTGGATAAGCGCTTTAAGAACTCGCCGGTTCCATACTCGTCCACTATTATTGTCACCATTTCTCGTGCTAGTTTTCGCATACGGACAACTAGCCACTTCGGAGCCTTCCCATAGTGGAGGGGAAGCTTTGCCACGCCAGTCCTTTGCATTTTGCCCATCAATCCCAAAATTATGTTATGTTTTCAGCCTATTTTTACCTTGCCAAAAGTCAATTTTGTAATGAGTGGGAAACTGCAAAATTGATAGCCCCTCTCTAGAAATTTTCAACAATTTTTGGTTGAAGAAAAAGCCACCAGCTGCCTAGACCATCGCCGGCACCAATACTATACATATAAAACTCTACTCAACAGAAATAAAAGTATTTACAACCCTACTTTAACTCGCAGCTGCTCCACTTCCTTGCCGTCTGGTCTTTCCACTATCATGTTTTTTTCCAGTTTTTCTCTTCCATATTTCACGTGCACTTTACCTGTTTTCTGATCTGAGTAGTAGGCTGTTAGCTGCGCAGCTTTTTCTACGGATTGCCGAGTTTTTGGACCTTGCAAAAGCGTTATTGGGCTTCCGCAGCCATGCGCTTCGAAGAAATAGTCGTTTCTGCTTTTAAGCTTTAAAAGTTTCTCGTTTTCCTCTTTGTTTCTTCCCACAATTATTTTGTTTTCGCCTAGCCTAAAATGGCGCCCAACCTTTAAAAGTTCTAAATCCGTCATTGAAACTCGTTTTTTGTGCTGGAGTAAGTCTCGGAGTTTAGCCGAAAACTCTTTGTAGGTTAGGAGGCATCCGCCGGCGGGAGACTGGTACTCGGTTATGCCGTAAACCTTTGCTAGGGCTAGTTGCCTCTTGCGAGACCTTCCGCGAATGTCTAATAGTTTGCTTCTGTCCACAAGCCCACATTTTTCAGCTATTGTTGGTGGCAAAAGCTTGGCTGAAAGCGGTCGCAGAAGCCTTCCCTTTAAGCTGGACTCTTCCTCCACAATTTTTAGGGCTTTCATGTGTTGGGACATGGGCCGCTCATCCAAAACCTCGCCAGTAATTATGAAGTCGGCGCCTATCTGTTTGGTGTACTTTTTAGCCTTTTTAAGCATGAATATGTGGCAGTCTATGCATGGATTCATGTGCCGCCCATAACCAAACTTGGGCTTGCGGATAACCCGCAAATATTCCAAGCCTAAACGCACAACCTTTAGGGGCACGCCCAACTTTTCAGCGGCTCTTTGAAAGCTGAAGCCTCCCTTTTTCGCCGTATAGAAAGGTGTTAAGAAGGTTATGGCTTCCACTTCGATGCCTTGCTCTTGCATAAGCCTTATGGCTAGGCTGCTGTCTAAACCTCCTGAAAAAAGCGCCAGAGCCTTAACTTGAGCTTTCCTCATTGGTTTCCGCTTTAGACGGTTTATAATCTCTTATTTAAAGGCTGTTTCACCCTTTATGTTCTGTAGCCTCCGCCGAAACTTGTTACCAGAAATATGGCATACATTATAAGGAGTATGGCGCCTTCCCTCCAGCTTATACGTTCGCTGGAGAGGAAATACCACAACAAAAGGTTTGTTATAAGCGAGAACATGACAAGGTGGGAGAAAGCTGCCATGTTAACCGCCAATTTCGCTCCTACCAATGCGACGCCGAGGATGCATGTAATGTTTATGAAGCAACTTCCAACAATGTTGCCCAAGGCAAGGTCCATATGCCCCTTCTGAACAGCGTGGACGCTTGTGGCAAGCTCTGGGAGGCTTGTCCCAAAAGCCACTATAGTAGCACCAATAACAACTTTTGGAATCCCAAGGCTATCAGCGATGAAGGTTGCCGATTCTACAATGAAATATGAGCTTGCAACAACCAGTGTAATGCCTAAAAGTGCAAAAAACGTGTAGACAGGAAGTTTTCTCCTCTCTTCCCCTAGAGAGCCTTCATCCCTTATCTTCTTAACTTTTGAAAGCTGATAAACATAGAATACGAAAATTGCTAGGAGGATTACGCCGATAACTCTGCTTGCATATCCAATGTAAAGGAGCGCCAAAGGGACAACAGAGGCCACAAAAAGCCCAAAATATAGAGTCCCAACCTCCTCCTTAGCCATGGCTGGCGCCAGTTTTACCGCTTCAGAGCTTTTCAGCGCCACTATGAGGAAGCATATGCCCAGTATTAGGCATATGTTCACAATATTCGAGCCTAAAACATTGCCCACTGCCACGCCGATGCTTTCGCCGCCTATAGCCGCAAATATGGAGACACAAAGCTCTGGCAGGGATGTGGAAAAAGCCACAAGTATAAAGCCTGTTGTTGTCTTTCCAAAACCAGTTATATCAGCAATTTTAACGCTGTTTGTTATTGCCCAGTCGCTTGCCTTGTTAAGAACCACAAGAGAGGCTAAAAGAATAAGCGAATTACCAACAAGCCCCAACCCCTCGAACAAGGCAGTCAAGCCTCTTCTCGCATATTTCAACCCAAATTAAAAGCATTTTCCCTCCTAAAACCTCAGACAACAAGCGAGGGTAAAGCAAAAATTTCGAGAAAACATAGGCATATACATGACTCAATACGAAATAATATTCCTCGGAACGGGCGGCGGAAGGTTCACAACAATAACTCAGAAGAGGCGAACAGCCGGAATACGCATAATAGGCGAAAACCTAAACTTGCATTTGGACCCCGGACCCGGAGCGCTTGTCTACTCCATAAGTGAAGGCTTAGACCCTCAGAAGCTGAACGCCATCTTCGTTTCCCACTGCCACCCAGACCACTACACCGACGCCGAGGTTATGATTGAAGCCATGACCAGAGGCATGACGAAAAAGCGTGGAGTACTCGCAGCGTCAAAAAGCGTTCTGAAGGGAAGCGATGTCTGCGAACCATCCATTTCAAAATATCACCAGCAAATGCTCGAGCAAATAATTGAAGCTGTTCCGAGCATGCGTTTCCAAGCGGCAGATGTGGCAATTTCGGCTGCGGAGGCGCGACACACAGACCCGGATGCTGTTGGCTTCCGCTTCGAGACGAAAGAGTTTGGAGATTTCGCCTACACAAGCGACACAGAATACTTTGAGGGAATAGGCAAATACTACAGAGGCGCTAGGCTTTTGATGCTTTGTATTATGCGACCAGCCGGAAAGCCGTGGAAAGGACACATGACAACAGAAGATGCCATAAAAATCATTGAAGAAGCCCGCCCAGAACAAGCCGTTTTGACGCATCTTGGAATGCAAATGATATTCCAGGGACCAGCCCGCGAAGCAAAAATAATTGAAGAGAAGACTGGAACCCCTACAGTGGCAGCCATAGACGGCATGCGCCTAATCTTCGGCGAAAAAATAGAGATGCAAACAGCAAAGCCCAAACATGGATTGGACAAATTCTTTTAAGGTTTAAGTGCTTTCTCACTAATTTAAAGGAAAGCTGAACACGATGCGAATAGTAATCCGACTGGGCGGTTCTGTTGTTGCCACACATGTAAACACTCAACTTATAAGCGAATATGCCAAAATTTTGAAAAAACTGAAGGCTGAAGGGCACACGCTCGCGGTTGTTGTCGGTGGGGGCGCCCTAGCGAGAGAGTTCATAAAAATAGCCAAAGAATTAGGCTTGGCGGAAAAAGACCAGGATGATTTGGCGATTAGCGTTTCAAGGCTTTACGCCCAACTCTTCACCAAAATGCTGGGCGGGCTGGCATGCGAAAAAATCCCAACAAACGTGAAAGAGGCTGTCCAATGCCTAGAAAAGGGGAAGATTGCAGTTTTAGGCGGCTTAAAACCGGGAATGACAACCGACACAGCCGCCGCCTTGGTGGCTGAAAGCATAAAAGCGGACATACTCATTAAAGCCACAGACCAGGAAGGCGTATACACAAAAGACCCGAGAAGGCATCCAGACGCTGTAAAACTTGATAAGGTAGGCTTTGAAGAACTGCCAAAAGTTTTAGCCGAAGAAAGGCACAAGGCTGGAATACACCAAATTCTAGACCCGAAAGCCATAAAAATCCTAAAAGCTAGGCGCATAAAAGTCCGCGTCCTAAACGGGTTTAAGCCAGAAAACCTATTGCTGGCAGTTGAAGGAACACCTGTTGGAACGTTAATAGAGTAAATGGATTGAAGGGTTTTCAAGCGGCATAACCCTTAAATATGCAAATGGTTTATCGAATTTGATATCGATGGTGATGTGAATGTTTGATGATACAAATGCCGAGTTTCCGCCACCTCTGCCTCTTCCGCCTTTCCGGCACTGGTTGAGGCACATGGCCGCTGTACCGAAGGGGTTTTTGCGCTATCAAGTACTTGAACTTTTGAACGAGAAGCCACTTTCTGGCTCTGAAATTATGAACGAAATTGAGAAGCGCACCAACGGCTGTTGGAAGCCTAGCCCCGGCTCGGTTTATCCGCTTTTGGCTTGGCTTCAGGATAATGGCTACATCCGCGATGTGCCAACCGAAGAAAGCGGAGTAAAGCGTTACACGCTTACTGATAAGGGCAGGCAGCTTCTAGAGGAACAGCGGAAGGTGCGCGCTCAGTTCCGCATGGGTAGAAAGCTCTTCGTCCCGCCACTTATGGGTGCCCTTTGGCTTCGCATTCCACCCAAAGAGGCTGAGGAGATTAGAGAGTCTTTTAGGTGTTTGTTCAAGGCTTTGTTCAGCCTGGGCTTAACCCTCGAAGAACATTTCAGCGAGAAAGCCATAAAAGAAACCTTGGCGGTTCTGAAGGAAACTGCTCAGAGGCTTGAGGAAATAGACAAGAGGCTGAGGAGTGAAAAGGCATGACGGATGAGGTGATTAGGGCTGAAAACTTAACGAAGGTTTTTAACCGAAGCTTAGTGGCTGTGGATCACGTAAGCTTCAGCGTCCGAAATGGCGAAATTTTCGGCTTTTTAGGTCCAAACGGTGCTGGAAAAACCACGACGATAAATATGTTGATAACTGTGCTAAAGCCAACAGAGGGCACAGCCTCAGTGTTGGGCTACGACATTGTTAAACAAGCTAATGAAGTTCGAAAAGTGATCGGTGTTGTGCCCCAAGAGTACACGGCAGACGAGGACTTAACGGGCTACGAGAACATAATGTTGTGCGCCGACTTGTACGGGATTCCCCGCGAAATTGCCAAAAAACGCGCTTTAGAACTGCTGGAACTCGTGGAACTAACGGAGTTTAAGGATAAGAGGGTTGAAACCTACTCTGGCGGGATGCGCCGGAGACTTGAACTTGCATGTGGTCTGATTAATAGGCCTAAAGCGCTGTTTTTGGACGAGCCGACATTAGGCTTAGACGTTCAAACAAGAGCCGCCACTTGGGATTATATTAAGCGTTTGAAGAAGGAGTATAGCATGACGCTTTTTATGACCACGCATTATTTGGAGGAGGCTGACGCCCTCTGTGACCGCATAGCCATCATAGACCACGGTAAAATAGTTGTGACCGGCACGCCCAGCGAGCTTAAGGACAGCCTAGGCGGAGACATAATAACAATAACCATAAAAGAGAACGCAGACGTAACCAACATAATCAAAAGCGTTGAAAATGTCAAGGAAGTTAGAAACGAGAACAGCGCTTATAGGATTAAGGCTGAAAAAGGAGAGGCAACAGCCCCACTAATAATCGAAGCTTTGAGGAAGAAGGGCTACACCGTGACGAGGCTCTCGCTTACGGAGCCAACCCTAAACGAGGTTTATTTGGAGTACACTGGCAGAGCCATGCGCGACACGGAAGAGTCCCGCATGGAGTTTATGACTCAAAGACTACACTTATGGAGGGCTAGAAAAAGATGAGCGGGGCCAACACGTCAACAACAAACGAGTGTCGCCCAAGCTTGGCAAGAGGCTTGTGGGCTTTAACCTATCGCGAGCTAAAAAAGTGGCTCAAAGACCCAGTCATGCTGGTAATGTTTGTGCTTCAACCCCTAATCTGGATGGGTTTGCTGGGCAAGTCCATGAATATAGGCGGACTCTTTTCAGCCAACAACATAAACCTGCCACAGCAGATACCGATTCCGGGAAGCGCCATTCTTTCTCCGTCTGGGCTCCCAGGCGTGGTTCTTAATGGCACAATGCTTTCGCAGATGTTCGCCAACATGGGTTCAAGCATAATGCAGAACACTTTCGGCGTTGCAGACTACTTCAGCTTTATGGCTGTAGGCATGGTTTCAATGATAGTCATGACCACAACAATGTTCAGCGGCATGTCCATAGTCTGGGACCGACGCTTAGGATTTCTGGACAAGGTGATAAGCACCCCGGTCTCGCGGACAGCCATAATATTTGCAAAAATTCTCAACGCAACTTTTAGGGCAATGTTCCAAGCCACAGTTATTTTAGCGCTGGCATATCTACTGGGACTGCAATTAAGCAGCACCTTCACAATCCTCAACATTTTAGGCGTTTACGCGGCAATATTCCTACTAGGTGTTGGGCTCTCATCGGTTTTCTTAGCTTTCTCCATAAGATCGACCAGGATGGAACGTCCAATGCAGTTTATAAGCCTAATAACAATGCCATTAATGTTTGCCAGCAACACCTTCTTCCCAACAAGGCTTATGCCCGACTGGATGCAAACCATAGCCAGCGTAAATCCGCTAACATACTTAACAGATGCCATTAGAAACCTAACCATACTGCCAACGGACACATCAGCCTTAATCTTGGACTTCACATACCTATGCATATTTGCCGTGGTTCTCGCTACAATTGGCATAATGCTGTCATGGAAATACCTAACAAGGTAAAAACGCTAACCATCAGCGGACAAATTAAATAGGCTTGCTCCAAATATTTAGCGCAGAGGCAGTTGTGAATTGGCAGACGCTTTAAAAAGAAGCTTAGGCATACCGATGGGAGACCTATCCCATTTTAGAAAGAGACCGGTGGCTACGCTTGCCATAGTAGCCGTTAACATTGCAGTCTATGCCATAACATCCTACGAGAATATTTTCCTAGAGATAAGTGATTACTGGGTAAGCGCTGGAGGCTTTGTTCCAGCACTAACGCCGATGCCAACCCAATGGTATAGGGTTTTCTCCTCAATGTTTTTGCATGCCGACTTCTTCCACATCCTATTTAACATGTACTTCCTCTACATCTTTGGGCGGGCGGTTGAAGAAGCCCTTGGCAGATGGCGTTTTCTAGCCCTATACATGGTCTCAGGCATAGTCGCATCCATATTTCACACAGCCTTCAGCTTTCTGGGC
Organism: Bathyarchaeia archaeon; assembly: GCA_038882655.1. Lineage (GTDB taxonomy): Archaea > Thermoproteota > Bathyarchaeia > Bathyarchaeales > Bathycorpusculaceae > JAGTQI01. The sequence continues at coordinate 36,963 of JAVZNT010000009.1, forward strand.
GGGGCAACAGCCTACGTGATTCCAGCCATAGGCGCTTCAGGAGCCATAAGCGGGGTTTTAGGCGCTTATTTGATTCTTTTTCCAGGCACGTCGCTGGTTATGGGATGGTTCTTCTTTTTTCCAATGTTTTTTAGGTTGAAGGCGGCCTACTACCTCCTTTTCTGGTTTGCAACCCAAGTTATTTATGGCTATGCTAGGCTCGGCGGAAGCACAGCCGTCTTCGCCCACGCAGGAGGCTTCATAGCTGGCATAGCGATTTTACCACTAGTTGCCAGCAGAGAAAGGCTTATCCAGTTTAGGCTTGCAAGACAAGCCGCCTTTCCAGCCTATGTAGTTTTTGCGCCGACACCAGCTAAAACCTTTGGTCTAGGGCGCACCACAAAAGCGATGGTGACAGTGCTTTTGGTTTCGCTTCTTTTTGGAGCAGCATACGCTTCAACAGGGCTTTCCATCAGAGGCGACATAAAATCGGCAACAGTCCAATACGCTTTTGAGGGAACACCATACGTTGATTATATTGGTCTTCAATTACCAAACATTGAAAGCCAGATTATCAGCATATCTCTAGACACCACGAGGATATTGTTGAGTAGGTTGTATATTGCTGGGCTACTTTATAACGAAACTAAAGCTGGTGAAGACGTCGGCATAAACAATTGGAACGTTAAACTGCGGGTATTGGTGAAAGTTGGGAGGCAAACTGTTCCAGTGAACATAGATCTAAGAGTGACCTACTTTAATGGACGATATGATGAAGAGGGATTCTTAAATTATGGTAAAGGTGAACTGGCGACTCAAATAATACAAATAGATTCTTATGGAACAATAACCCTCAGCGATCTAGTAAGCTATGATTTTGAATTATCCTCCCAGACGGTGAACCTTACATATATAACGCAGTATACTGGGATTATGTCTCTTGTGGCTACTGCCGCCGCCCTCAGCGTGGCTGTTATGAAGGATAGGGATTTGGCGCTTATAGGTGAAGAGTCTAGAAGGGTTTGGCATCCTTTCACGCCTGTTACATAGGAAAGTTTAAAATGCAAATGGGAATAATGCCTAAGAGGGTTTTGGTGTGGTTCGGCGCTTTTATCCGAATCAACCTGTTGTTGGCGTCGGAGCCATAATAATCTGTGATGGGAAAATTTTGTTGGAGAAGCGAAAGGGCGAGCCTGGGAAGGGTAAGTGGAGTGTTCCTGGCGGCTTGGTGGAGCTTGGCGAGAGAGCTGAAGACGCCGTTATAAGGGAGGTTAAGGAGGAGACTGGCTTGGATGTGGCTGATCCAGAGCTTATTGATGTTGTTGACAATATTGTTCGGGACGAGAATGGTGAGGTA
>JAVZNT010000010.1:0-37220 GCA_038882655.1 Bathyarchaeia archaeon
CGCTTGGGGTTTTCGTTTAATAAAGAAGCTCGCTTCATCCCAAACAGATTTAAAGAGTTTTAGTTTTCCTTCAGCCGCTGCTGCATCCACAGCATTCAGTCCGGCTATTTCCAGATAATCATCAAAAGTTTCTGGCATGCCAAGCTTTTCCGCTGCAATCTTCACTTTTTCTAGGAATCGACTAATCGCAAAGGGTTCAAAGGCTATTTCTAACGGCACACGCAAGATATTTTCCATGGCGACTACGGCGAAGAGCTGAGCGCTCGGATAGTCTCCTTTTGCATAGGCCGAGGTGGCACGGCTCAAGTATATGTCTGACTCTATTACGTGGGTTTCTGTTCTCATGTCAACTCTTTCCCGTGAACCATAAAATTTTGCTATCGAAAGTTTTGTATTTGTCAAAGTCCAGTCTCTATCGTAGAGGATTTGGACTTCGTAGAGCTTTTGGTCAAGTTTTGGGTGTATCGGACCTTGAATTAAATGTTTAGGAACAAAATTCATGTCTAAGAATAAGTCGCCTATGGAAACTCTTTCCACATACTCATTTTCCAGAGGATTGTTGCTGAGGATTAGCAAGTCAATATCGCTTGAGAGAGTGGCGTCTCCGCGGCTCCAGCTACCGAATAAGCCTACCCCAGAAACAGTTTCGTTGACAACCATTTCTTTTATGGTTTTCTCCAGCGTTTTTCGTAGTTTCTCTGGAAGCTTTATCATTTTGGCGCAGACTCTTCTATTAGATTAGTAGCGTATATCATTATTCAAAATTTGTGAAGGGGATATTTTACTTTAAACCGTAAAATTTATATATTAAAACATTTCATCTGGATAGACACGCGGGGCCGGATGGCGTCTTCTACTCCTGTATAATGGGGAAATGAAAAGGGGACGGTTCTACGCAAAAATTGAAGCGTGAGAAAATGGGCGTGAAAGAAGGCGGAACCCGTCAACGCTTAGTTGACAAGTGTCCAGAATGCGGTAGTGTAAACCTTATTCACGACTATGACACTGGCGAGACTGTTTGCGGAGAATGCGGTCTTGTACTTCACGAGCAAATGATGGATAAGGGGCCAGAATGGAGAGCCTTCACACAGGAGGAGAAAGCTTCAAGAAGCCGTGTTGGAGTGCCAACATCATACTCCGTCCACGACAAGGGCTTGTCAACAGCTATAAGCCAAGTCGACCGCGACGCCTTTGGCAGAAAACTCCCGCTTTCAACGCGACTGCAGATGTGGCGCTTAAGAAAATGGCAGATACGCTCAAGGGTGCACTCGTCAATAGACCGAAACTTAGCACAGGCAATGGCTGAACTTGACCGCTTGTCAGATAAAGTGTATATTCCACCACCCATCAAGGAGAAGGCAGCCGTCATATACCGTAAAGCCTTAGACAAGGGCTTAGTACGGGGGAGATCCATTGCAGCCATAGCTGCTGCTGCGCTTTATGCTGCTTGCCGTGGAAGCGGCACCCCGAGAACTTTAAGGGAGATAGCAGAAGCCAGCCTAGTGGATAAGAAGGATGTTGCCCGCTGTTATAGGCTTTTGCTCAGAGAGCTTGATGTACAGATGCCCATAGCAGACCCATTAACATACGTGTCAAAAATTGCTGAGAAAACAGGAATTTCTGGTAAAACACAAGGACTAGCAATACAAATTCTACGCGACGCAAAAATGAAACGCGCTGCAGCTGGAAAAGACCCTATGGGGTTGGCTGCTGCAGCATTATACATTGCATGCTTACAAAATAATGAGAAGAAAACCCAGAAGGACATAGCTGAAGCTGCGGGAGTAACTGAAGTTACGGTTCGAAACCGCTACAAAACATTGAAAAGACAGTTAAACCTCGAATTACCGGATTAAGCCATTTTTAACCTTCATTTTCTTCCTTTTCAATTTCCATAACTATTGGACCAATATACCCGCAGTCTTCACAAACATATTTCTGGGGAGTCAACCAATAATCAAGACTACTTGACAGATGAATTTTAGGGCTGCCACATCTTGGACAGTATATTTTTGATGGGCCACGATGTTTTAGAGTCTTAAATACCTCGCGCACGCTCTGTAAGATTCTCATGGGGCTTGCACCTTTTGTGGCGTGCCTACTGAACTTCTATGTTTTCTTCTGGGTACCCAAGCTTTATTAGGTATTGACGGACCTTTTCGCGGTGGTCTCCTTGGAGGATTATTTGGCCGTTTTTAGCTGTGCCTCCACAAGCACAGAAGCCTTTTAGTTTTTGGGCTAAGCCTCCGAGGTCTGTGTCTTTGTCGTTTATGCCCTCAACTATTGTTGTTGGTCTGCCGAATTTTCTTGTTTCAAATCTTATGCGAATCCTTTGTTGCTCTTTTCCGATTTCGCCGCAGACACACAAGTCTTTGGGAAGCCCACATATTGGACAGATATCCGCCATGACGCTCAACACTACAATTGCAACGGCTGTATATAAAATTTTCAAATTAAGATAATTATGAGATTGACAAAACGGCATAAAATGAAAAGCTTTAATGCTTTTGTGCAACCTTTTTGATTTATGCGAGTAGTTGTTATAGGCTGCGGAAGGATGGGTTCAGCGGCGGCTGAAGACTTAGCAAAAAGAATGAGCAGTGTTGAAGTTTTTGTCGCCGACAAAGACGCGGATAAAGCTAAAGAAACCGCAAGAAATGTTGGAAAAAGCAATGTTAAATGGCTTCGGTTAGACGCCTCAAACAAAAGCGAGTTAGTAGACACGTTGAAAGATTTTGATTTAGCTTTAGGTTTTTTGCCGCCGAAGTTTGGCTTCAGCCTCATCGAAGCATGTATCAAGGCTGAAAAGAATCTTGTCGACGTCTCTTATATGCCAGAAAATCCTTTAACACTACATGATAAAGCCGTTAAGGCTGGTGTTACAATTATTCCAAGCTGTGGATTGGCGCCGGGTATAAGCAACATTCTTGTTGGCCATGCAGTTTCAGAACTTAACAAAACTCATAAGGTTCATATAATGGTTGGAGGGCTCCCAGAAACCCCAATACCGCCTTTAGGCTACGTTATTACATGGTCTCCAGAAAGCCTAATAGACGAATACACGAGTAAAGCTCGAATAGTTAGAGACGGCAAAATAGTCGAAGTTGAAGCTTTAGACGGTTTGGAAGAGGTTAAGTTTCCAAAAATTGGCAAGCTAGAGGCATTTTACACAGACGGGCTTAGAACTTTGCTTTACACCATTGGAGGAGTTGAGGAAATGTGGGAGAAAACACTGCGCTATCCTGGACACGCAGAAAAGATAAAACTGCTCCGAGAGTTGGGGTTTTTCACTGATAAAGGCGTAATCGTTGAAGGACACCACATACCGCCTAGAAAAGTTACTGCAAAACTTTTTGAAGAGAAGCTTGTCAAGCCAAACGTGAAAGACATTGTTGTCTTAAGGGTTGATGTTATCGGCTTAAAGAATGGAAAGAAAATAAGATACATCTACGACTTGATTGATTTCTATGATGAAAAAAGTGGAACAACTGCTATGGCGAGAACAACAGCTTTCACGGCATCAATAGTTGCAAAACTGATACTCACAAAGACTATAAACCTCAAAGGAGTTGTGCCGCCTGAAAAACTCGGCGCGGATAAGGGAATTTGCCAGAAAATTATGAAAGAATGGGATGGCAGAGGAATAAAGATTATTGAAAAAATATCTGTGGACTAAGCAGGCTTTTCAAACTTTATATCGGCGTTTAATCCAATGGTGATTGAAAAACCATGCCAATAACCAAAATTAGGAAGAGAGATGGAAGAATAGTCGACTTTAACGCTGAACGAATTAAAAACGCCATACACAGGGCTTTTGTTGCCGTTAAACTTGAAAACGGAGAAAAAGCTGAAAAATTGACAAGTAATATTGTTAGCATTTTAGAAGAAAGATTCGTAAAGAGAATTCCGTCGGTTGAGGATGTTCAAGATGTTGTAATAGAGGTTTTAAAGAAGAGCGGTTTTGAAGAAGTTGCTTCGGAATATCAAGCTTATAGGAAGAAGAAAGAGGAGATAAGGCGACTTAGAGAAAGACTTGGGATAGAAGAGCCTAAGCTGACAGTTAATGCACTTGAAGTTTTGAGGAAGCGTTACCTACGAAGGAATGAAGCAGGCAACATAGTTGAAGACCCAGCTCGAATGTTTAGGAGAGTTGCAAAAGCCATAGCAAGAATTGACCTTAAATACGGCGAAGACCCACACGAAGGCGAAGAAATCTTCTACAGAATGATGACAAGACTTGAGTTCCTCCCAAATTCGCCGACACTCTTCAATGCTGGAACAAAGCTCGGTCAGCTCTCTGCGTGCTTTGTCTTACCCGTTGAGGATTCTTTAGATAGCATTTTTGAAGCTGTTAAAAACATGGCTTTAATCGAGAAAAGCGGCGGTGGTGTTGGCTTTGACTTTTCAAGGCTTAGACCTAAAGGTGATATAGTCATGTCCACCAAAGGTGTGGCTTCTGGTCCAGTTAGCTTTATGCGGGTTTTCGATGTCGCCACAGAGGTTATCAAAGCTGGAGGCAAAAGACGAGGTGCTATGATGGGAATTCTGCGGGTAGACCACCCAGATATTCTAGAGTTTATAACTGCAAAACAGAAACCCGGTTTTCTCTCAAACTTTAACATATCAGTCGCCATAACTGATGAGTTTATGAAAACTCTTGAGGGGGATGGCGAATACTGGCTGATGAACCCGCGAAATAAGGAAAGAACTAATAAGCTTAAGGCTAGAGAGATCTGGAATCTTATAGCGAGGTCTGCTTGGGCAAGTGGAGATCCGGGCGTCATATTTATAGACGAGGTTAATAGACATAATCCCACACCAGAAGTCGGAAGAATAGAGTCAACTAATCCTTGTGGCGAACAACCCCTCTTGCCTTATGAGTCATGCAATTTGGGGTCAATTAATCTTTCACGCATGATTGAAAATGGAGAAATCAACTGGGGAAAACTTAGAGAAACCGTTAGGAACGCTGTTCACTTCTTGGACAATGTTATAGACGCGAACAAGTATCCGTTAAGGGAGATTGAGAAAGTTACTAAGGCGAATAGGAAAATAGGCTTAGGCGTTATGGGTTTTGCAGACATGCTCATCAAGCTCGGCATCCCTTACAACTCTGAACAAGCCCTAGAACTTGCAGAAAAACTGATGAGGTTCATCGACGAGGAAGCCCACAAGAAGTCTGAGGAAATCGCCGAGAAAAGGGGCTCTTTTCCAAATTTTGATGAGAGCATTTGGAAGGATAAGTATAAGGCTATGAGAAACGCCACAGTTACAACAATAGCGCCAACTGGAAGTATAAGTATAATTGCAGGATGCTCATCTGGAATTGAGCCGCTTTTCGCCATATCCTTCATAAGAAACGTTTTGGATGGGACAAGACTTTTTGAAACGAATCCGTTGTTTGAAATGGTGACAAAGGAAAGGGGCTTCTATGACGCCCATCTTTTCGAAGAAATAGCAAAAACCGGTTCTGTTCAAAAGATAGACATGGTTCCAGATGATGTCAAAAGGGTTTTTGTTACAGCCTTAGACATTGAGCCGGAGTGGCATATAAGGATGCAGGCGGCTTTCCAGAAATACACTGATAATGCTGTTTCAAAAACTGTTAACATGCCCTATGAGGCAAATGTTGAGGATGTTAGGAAAGTGTTTGAGCTTGCATGGAAACTGCAGTGTAAAGGCGTGACTGTTTTCCGTTATGGAAGCAAGCCAGAGCAAGTCTTATACATTGGAGAAGTGAAAACTGCTGAAAAGAGATTTATTTCGGCAGATTCAGAGTATGCTGGAGGTTGCCCAACAAAAACCTGCCCCTTCCCCGGATAAAAAAGATGCACGGTTTCGAAGGTGATGCCAGTGAAAGGCTCATTAGGCTTTGTTAACGAAGAAAATATGAGCATGCTCGCAGACCTTTATGAGCTTACAATGTGTGCAAGCTATTTTGACAATAAGAGACTTGAACCAGCCACATTCGACCTTTTCATAAGGCGTTTGCCCCCAACCCGCTCATACTTCTTATTTGCTGGCCTAGAACAAGTCCTATTATTTCTTGAAAAAATGAGGTTCACCGAAGAGCACATAGAATTCTTAAAGAGGCAAGGATTCAAAGAGGATTTCCTCGAATACTTAAGGAATTTTAAGTTTAGTGGCGATGTTTGGGCTGTTCCAGAGGGCACAGTGGTTTTTCCCAACGAGCCTTTGATTAGGGTTACAGCTCCAATAATAGAAGCACAGTTGATAGAAACCTTCGTTTTAAACACTATTAACCTCCAAACTACAATAGCCACTAAGGCGTCTAGGGTTGTTTACGCCGCTAAAGGTAGGTCTGTAATTGAGTTTGGTTTAAGAAGGGAGCATGGAACAGATGCTGGATTGAAGGTTGCCCGTGTAAGTTACATAGCTGGGTGTAACGGCACGTCAAATGTCCTAGCTGGAATGATGTACGGCATCCCGGTTTTTGGAACTATGGCGCACTCTTTTGTCATGTTCTTCGACAATGAGATGGAATCTTTCAAGGCTTTTGCTAAAACTTTCCCCGATAAGTCAACCCTTTTGATAGACACTTTTGACAACATTAAAGGTGCGGAAAACGCCATAATCGTCGCCAAAGAACTTGAAAAGATAGGGTTTAGGCTTCGCGGGGTGCGCATCGACAGCGGAGACCTTATGGAAATAAGTCAGAAGGTTAGAAAAATGCTTGATGATAATGGGCTTAGTTATGTGCAGATATTTGCAAGCGGAGACCTCGACGAGTATAGAATAGATGAGTTGCTAAGTAAAGGCGCCGAAATAGATGCCTTCGGTGTTGGAACACGCATGGGAACATCAGCAGACAGACCCTACGTTGACATAATCTACAAGCTATGTGAAAAAATGGATGAGAAAGGGGAATTCCAGCCAATAATGAAGCTAAGCGAAAGAAAAGCAACTCTTCCCGGAAGAAAGCAAGTCTTCAGGTTTAAGGATGAAAGAGGAGACTTTGTCAAAGATGTAATCGCTCTTGAAGGCGAAAACGTCGACGGTGAACCTCTTCTCACGAAGGTTATGGAAAAAGGCAAAATAGTCTACAATTTACCATCCCTTGAAGAAATAAGGAAAAGAGCCTTCAACAATCTTTCAATGCTTCCAGAAAAGTATAAGCGGCTTAAGGGTGCAGCCAAATACCCGGTTGAGTTAAGCCCCAAACTAAAGAGGTTAATAAGGGATTTGAGGGAAAAGCTAAAGAAGGCTGAGGGCACAAGTTCTGACTGAGGATTAAGCATCTTTCTTTAAGGTTTCAACTTCCAAATGTCATTAGAAGGTTTATGAAGGCCACTTCTAATATGGCGGCTATAAAGAATATAGCGTAAATGTAGGTTAGGTCTTTTGTTTTGAGCGTTCTGCTTAACGTCTTTTTTAGCGTCAGATAGATGCCGCAGCCCTCCACTATTCCCACGGGCATGCTCATAATCAGTATTTTTGGCAATGCTTCTAGACTGACCTTTCCATAGATTAGGGTGCAACCCCTTAATATGCTTAGAAAGATAATTATTACGGTGAAGGTTATGGCGAAGGTTTGATGGTGCTCCAAAACAACATGCGAATATTTCTCCCTTTTAAAGAATCCTGAAACAACAAGGCTTACATAGAAGGACATGCCGAGAAGAATCATAGAAATGACAAGCACATTATGTAGGAATATCATTCCAACGGCTAAGAGCTGGTTTTGTAGGATATCCTTTGCTAGAATTGTAAAGAAAACGGTGTTCTCAAATGAGGAAAAGAATAAAGAGAAAAGAAAGGCTAAGCCTAGTATGATGGTGCGCTTTTTTGTCTCTTGCAATTACTGAACCTCGCTTGTTGTTAAGGCAGTATTGACATAAGCCATCTGATGACCCTTTCTAATAAGTCAGCAAGCAAGCCTAGCAAGCCAAATACAAAAGCTAGGAGAAGCAGTATTGCCAAGTAGACTATTATTGCGAGTATGCCCACTGCTAATGCGCCAAGCCATCCAGTCTCGTAAAAGCGTTTGATTAACAGAAGCCAGACAAAAACGCCTACAAATAGTGCTATCCAACCGAGAAGCAAAATGGCGAATACCGTGGACAATACGGTTCCTAAAAGCGAGATTATGAAGGCGTCTGAAAATAGGGCACGCCTTTTGCCCACCACTATCAGTCCTGCGATGTAAAGGACGACTGTTAACGCAAGAAGTTCAACAAAGAACAAGACGAGCGCGAAAAGAATGTCCAAACCCTTCAATCCAAAGCCATGTCCGTCAGTGCTCTGAAGAAGCAAAAGCGAGACAATTTTAACCAACAGATGCCATATCATTTTGAGCCACCGATGTTAGCATGCTTTGATGTGGGAAAATAAAAATCTATCCATATAAAACAAAGGGAAAAAGAGGGGCTTATCAGATGCTGCTTTGATAATTTTGGATTATAAGTATGCCGTCTTCTTTGTCTACAACATTGTCTCCGTTTATATCCGCTTGAGGATTCCAGTTTTGGTCGCCAGGTTTGCTGCCGTATGCAGCATCCCACAACTCCAAGTCTGTTAGATTTACTGCGCCATCTCCGTTTATATCTCCAATAATTTTTATTGTAACATTGCCGTCGATGAAAATATTGTTCGCTGTGTTTGCTTCGTACGGAACTGGACTTGCCTCTGCTTTGATTTGATATGGCGTTAAGCTGGGCACACAGTTTGAGGTATTCCAAACAACCGTTTCTGTGACTGTTTCGCCTGAGCCTAAGTTGGTTATTTGTAATGTTGCAATTAGTTGGTCATTGGCGTAGATTTTCACAGTTATGTTTTCCGCTGCACTACCCTCATTTTTCACTGTTACATTGATATCTACTAATCGGTTAACGTACGTTGTGTTTGTGGAGGCCACACAGTCAATTATGGCTATATCATGTCTAATTATCTGTACAAAACCATCCTCAACAATGCATGAAATTGCGCTTCCATCCTTATCCTTTAGAGAAACATCATGCAAATCTAGAGCCGTGGAGCCGTAGTTTATGGCGGTGAACTCCATATCAAGAAGTTGCGCGCCTTCTCCCGGTAAAGTTATTGGTTGTCCGTATGTGAGCTTTACGTGGATGTATCCTTTCAAATCATCGGCATTAGTGTATAATGATGGATATTGATTTTGAACTTTAATTTTGTTTATCTGGTTTAAGACGAAAACGCCTGGCGTGTAGCTCATGTTGAACTCGCAAGAAACCATGTTTGTGATATTATACACCGCTATGTAAATGTGAAATGTGAAAGGAGGCTGCTTAGCCTCTTCTATTATCATGGGAGGGTCCACATATATCTTAGCACTTTCTGATGTTTCCCCGAGACTTTGATTTAGAAAAGCTACAATTGTGACCGCCATAACAATGATAACTATAGCCAATGCCACAGTTGTTTTCTTCTTCATTTCTCCTTCCTCCTACACGCAATAGTATTGGGCAATTTGATATAAACTTGACTGAAAGCGCTTGTCCGCTTATACTGTTTTGCTGATTTCTTCAACTTCCTTTCTGCCCTTTTCCAATTCTTCGACTTGTTCCTTGTCTTCTCTTAGCAGTAATGTTTGAAACTCGCCTACGTGGGTTTTTTCTTCCTTGGCTATTTCTAGAAGCACTTTTCTAATAGCCTCGTTTTTTGTTGCGACTGCCAGTTGCTCGTAGAGATTTATTGCGTCTAATTCAGCGATTATGGCGACTCTCAAGATTTCGCAGTCTAGAAGCTTCTTTTCAACTTTGTCGATTCTGATTGGAATCTGAGACAGCACTCTTTAAGCCACCTCCATCTAGTTCTTGCCTTAATCGCAGCGATATGCAATCAACATGCATTAAACCTTTTTGCAGAATGCGAAAATGGCTGGTTGTCACATTCCATTTTACTCTTCTCTTCCTCTTTACTTTCAGAAGTGAGCTTACATGATATCTGGAAAATCAGAAAAATCGAATGGAAAAAAGTTTAGGGGATATTTATATTTCTTCTGCTAGTGTTGTGAAGAGGTCGTGGTGTTCCTCTTCGTCTTTTAGTATTCCTTCAAATAGGAAGGCTGTTGTTTCGTCGCCTTCTTTGCGGGCTTGGGCTATTATTTGCTTGTATAGGTTTATGGCGTTCTCCTCGTCTTTTATGTCTCGTTGTATCATCTCCTTAAGCGTTTTGCCGACAACTATTTCAGTTGGTTTTGTTGTTGGCGTTTCACCCAAGTAAAATAGTCTTTCTGCGATAGCTTCTGCATGCTTCATTTCTGTTATAGCCACTTTTTTAAGCTCTTCTTGAACTGCGAAGCCTTTGACGCCGCTCCATTGTACGTGCTGCCACATGTATTGTATTGAGACTTGCAGTTCCCTTGCGATAGCGTCGTTCAGCATTCCCAACAATTTTTTAGAAGCCAAAACCTTTCACCTCCCTTCATTTTTGTTCTAATTTGTTTAAAAGTTTTGCCAAAATATGCGAAACTCCACAAGAAAATGGGAAATTAGGGTGTGCAATGCTTGGCTATCCGCCTGGTGCTCCATGGAATGGCACGTTTTTCCAGAGGATGTCCCACCAGTCTTCTTCCGTTATTGTTTCGCCCCTAACAATGATTTCTAAAACTTCTTTTAGAAGCTCATGGTGCCGCTTCTCGTCGGCTAGTATGGCTGTTAGGAGAAGCTTAACCTTCTCATTTTCAACTGTTGGAAGCATGTCGCTTATCTTCTTTATAAGTTCGGCTTCTATGCGTATATGCCTTTCAACAAGGCTTCTTTGTTTGTCAAGGTGTTCTTGGGCAAGTGCTTGCTGAGTTGTAGTTAAGAGTTTTAAGGCAGCATCGTACATTTCTGCGTGCTTCAGAGAATCCAACGAAATTCCCCTTAAAACGCCTTTAACTGACGGATTTTTAATGCCTTTCAAAGCCTCATTTAAGGAGTCGACAATTTCATTTTCAACATCAATCTGTTTCTTAATGAAGTTTAAAAGTTCATTTTTCGAAGACATATTTCAGTTCCCCCCTTATTATTTGAGTTGACGGATTATTTTAATGCCTATGCTAAGCCCTTAACAAGCCTTTCAGCAATCCTCTGTCCGAATTCTCTGCACTTTTCTAAGCCAGCTGCGTCCGGCGTGTACCTTATAAGTAGTGGTGGCTCTGTCACTTCCATTTCAAACTTGTTCTTCAAGATTTCAATGACAAGCCTTGGAGCTTCACCGCTCCACCCATATGACCCGAAGGTGGCGCCAACCTTGCCTTTCAAGTTTATGTTTTTTACTGCCGCTTCTTCAAAGAGCATTTTGATGTCAAGAGTTGTGTCGTGGTGGTAGGTGGGCGTACCAACAATGATAGCATCATATTCTTTTAATTGTTCTGGCGTTGCGTGATAGGTTAACTCCACGTCTACGCCTTGAACGGTTCTTGCACCTTCGGCTACAGCTTTAGCCATTTTCTCAGTGTTTCCAGTCCTACTGTAGTAAAGGATTAGGATTCTAGGCATAACAGATTCACCATAACGAGCCTATTTTAGTGCCTCTTCCAGTCGTTTGTTGACTTCGTCCCAGTTTATGATTTTCCAGAAGGCCTCAACAAATTTGCCTCTGTCGTTCTTGTAGTCTATGTAGTAGGCGTGCTCGAAAACGTCGAGAACCATGAGGATTCGGAACATTGGATAAACGTTCACGTTATGCTTCTCCACCTGCATTAACATTAGACGATTAGTCTGCCTACAAAGGGTTAAAGCCGCCCAGCCAGAACCCTCAACACTTGTGGCTGCCTGGGAAAACTCCTTCTGAAAACGCTCAAAGCTTCCAAATTCTTCGGCAATTTTGTCGGCTAATATTCCACTAGGTTTTCCGCCGCTCTTGCTTGGCGGTGCTAGGTTGCCCCAAAAAAGCGAGTGTAGCAGGTGTCCGGCAACATTCCATGAAAGCTCCTTAAGTGTAGCCTTAACGTCTATGTCGATGTTTTCTTTGCGTGCTTTATCCATCCGCTGAAGTATAGCGTTAGCCCCATTAACATAGGCTTGATGATGCTTGCTGTGGTGAATTCTTAACTGCTCGTCAGACATGAAAGGCTGCAAATCCCCATAACCGTAGGGCAATTGAGGCAAAACATACAGTTTGGTCTGCTCCATAACACATGCACCTCCATTCTAACTTTTCTTAACAAACTGATCCTTCGGGGCGCCGCAAACTGGGCAAACCCAGTTTTCAGGCAAAGCCTCAAAAGGTGTTCCGGGTTTTACGCCGTGTTCCGGGTCTCCAACCTCTGGGTCGTAAACGTATCCGCAGATTATGCATTCCCACTTTTCCAATGATTTCAAACTCCTCAATTATTTTTCTGCCTTGATGTTGTAGCTTACTTTGACTCCAGCCCTTTCGAAGAGCTTTCCAACTGGGCAGTTTTCCACCGTCAGTTTGAAAATTCTTTGGACTGTTTCTTCTGGGGCATCGGTTTTGACGTGTATGTTGAAGGCTGCTTCTGTTACGGTTCCAGCCTCTTCGGATTTTGTGGTTTCAAGCTTAACCTCCAAGTCTTTAAGCTGAACCCTCATTTTCTTGGCCATTAAAGCGAAGATTGTGGCAAAGCATCCGACATAGCTCATAACACTCAACTCGAGGGCTGTGGGTCCCATGTCTGTTCCAAGCTCTGGCGGAAGATCCAGGCATACGCTGTGGGCTCTTCCATTGTCAACTGCTATTCGCAAGTCCTTCACAAGTTTGGCTGTTGAACGAAGCTTTTGAACCAAACCATTTTCACCTCGCATAAGTTTATGGAAGCTTTTTCTTGCAGAGGAACCAGTCGATGTACTCGTAGCTTTCATGGGTTGCTTCTTGTAAACGTTTTTCAGCATCTTCCTGCGTTGTTGGCGGCGGCACTATAACCGGGTCGCCCGGTCTCCAGTTGGCTGGCAAAGCCACCTTGTGCTTGTCGGCTGTTTGTAAGGCGTCAATAAGCCTCAAAATTTCGTCCATGTTTCTTCCAACATTCAGCGGATAGTATATCATTGCCCTCAACTTCATTTCTGGGTCTATTACGAAGACGCAGCGCACTGCTGCTGTTGTGCTTTGTTTAGGGTGTACCATGCCGAATAGGTTTGCAACCTTCATGTCCAAGTCGGCAATAATTGGAAACGGTATCGTTACGCCCAGCTTCTCCTTTATTGTTCTAACCCATGCAATGTGGGAGTAAACGCTGTCAATGCTTAACCCTATGAGTTGGACGTTTCGCTTCACAAGTTCGGGATGTATCTGAGCGAAGGCCACAAACTCTGTTGTGCAGACCGGCGTAAAATCCGCTGGATGCGAGAATAGGATAACCCATTTTCCCTTAAAGTCTGAAAGCCTTATCTTGCCGTGGGTTGTCACTGCCTCAAAATCTGGAACAACTTCGCCGAGACTCAACAGCGGCTTTTTCTCTTCAATTTTTTCCATCTATTTCATTCCTCCTCCGATTTTAAACCGTAATCCTTTTATCCTTCAAGGCTTATATGCTTTTCGTACAAAATTCGGCAAAAATCGTAAAGAATGGTGCGAAAATGGTAAAAAAGATTGCGGAAATAGACGAGCTTGACCTCAAAATCTTAAAACTTCTAGAGGAAGATGGACGCCTCGCTTTCATGGATATAGCCAAAAAATTAAGGTTAAGCGAATCAACAATACGGAAAAGGGTTCAAACCCTAAAGGAAAACGGTGTAATAAAGAGGTTTACGGTAGAAATAGACCCTGCCAAGATAGGCCTCAATACTGTTGCAATAGTTGGCATAGACGTGGACCCGCCCAAGCTTTTGGAGGTTGCCCAAAAACTTTGCGAGTTTAAGGAAATCCGCTGTGTGGCCACATCCACGGGAGACCACATGATAATGACTGAGATATGGACTAAGGACGGCCGCGAACTCACAAGACTTATTTCGGAAAAAATCGGGCCTATTGAAGGCATCAAGAAAATTTGTCCAGCAATAATTCTAGAGAAACTGAAAGGCTGAAACTGTCGGAGGAATAGGGGACTTGAGCACTCACAGTCATCACCACCACGCCCACCATGTTGGAGAGTTTAAGCGGCGATTTTTAGTTTCGCTAGCACTAACGGTGCCAATTCTGCTTCTTTCAGAAATGATTCAGATGTGGCTTGGCTTAGAATGGATAAAAATCCCCTACCAGAAAGAGGTGTTATCCCTCCTATCCATAATTGTCTACCTTTATGGCGGGTGGCCTTTCCTAAAGGGCCTATACCAAGAGGTTAAGGGCAGACAGCCCGGCATGATGACACTTATTGGCATGGCTGTTTCTGTGGCCATGTTTTATTCGCTTGGAACAGTCTACTTCTCCATAAGTGGCAAAGACTTCTTCTGGGAACTCGCAACCCTAATCGATGTTATGCTTTTGGGGCATTGGATTGAGGCAAAAAGCGTTATGGGAGCTTCTATGGCTTTGGAGGAGCTTGTCCGAATAATGCCTACAACAGCCCATCTAATAAAAAACGGCGAAATCGTAGACACATCAGTCTCACAGCTGAAAAAGGGCGACGTTGTTCTTGTGAGACCCGGCGAGAAAATTCCGTCCGACGGCGTTGTTGTTGAAGGCGAATCATATATTAATGAGGCCTTGTTAACCGGAGAGTCAAGGCCAATAGGCAAAAAGGTTGGCGAAAAAGTTGTTGGAGGCTCAATAAATGGCGAAGGCATGCTAAAAGTGCGGATAGAACGGATAGGCGAAGAGACTTATTTGGCGCAAGTTATAAAGCTGGTTAGACAAGCCCAGGAAAGCCGCTCGCGAACGCAGGATTTGGCAAACAGAGCCGCCGCGCTCCTTTTCTATGTGGCGTTAAGCGTCGGCATAATAACCTTCGCAGCTTGGTCTTTTATGACTAGTTTGGATTTCGCCCTCGAAAGAGCTGTAACAGTCCTCGTTATCGCTTGCCCCCACGCTTTAGGATTAGCCATACCATTGGTTGTTGCTCTTTCCACATCCATAACGGCAAAAAGCGGAATCCTCATAAGGGATAGGCGAGCCTTCGAAATGGTTAAGGACGTTAACGCCGTTGTTTTTGACAAAACTGGCACGTTGACTGTTGGAAAATTCGGAGTCAGCGACATTGTCGCCTTTATACCAGAAGAAAAGCTTTTGAAGTTCACGGCTAGCGTGGAGCTAAACTCTGAACATGTAATAGCGAAAGCCATAGTGGAGTACACAGAAAGCAAGGACATCAAAATCCCGCAAGCCAAGGGCTTCAAATCTCTGCCAGGGAAAGGCGCCTATGGGAAAGTTGGGAGAAAAGAGGTTTATGTTGGTAGTGTGAACCTACTGGACGAATTGAAAATAGCTGTTGAAGACCCAAGAATAAGGGAGCTGCAAGAGCAAGGCAAAACAGTCGTTTTCACCGTTGTAGACGGAAAACTTGCTGGCGTATTCGCATTAGCAGACAGTATCAGAGAAGAGTCCCGGGAAGCTGTCAGAAAGTTAAAGGAAAACGGCGTGAAAGTTTACATGCTAACTGGAGATTCTGAAGAGGTTGCCCGCTGGGTTGCAAAAGAGCTTGGCATAGAAAGCTATTTCGCGCGGGTTCTCCCAGATAAAAAGGCTGAAAAAATAAAGCAGCTCATAGAAGAAGGCTATCGAGTGGCCATGGTCGGCGACGGCGTGAATGACGCGCCAGCACTTGTAACGGCGGATATTGGAATAGCCATAGGTGCTGGAACAGACGTAGCAATAGAAAGCGCAGATATAATCCTAGTCAAGAACGACCCACGAGACGTGGTGAAAGTCATAGATATCTCGCGCAAAACATACTCAAAGATGGTTCAAAACCTGTGGTGGGCTGCAGGCTACAACATAATAACGATTCCAATAGCGGCTGGAATCCTATCAGGGTTTGGTGTTACGTTACCAGCGGCTGTCGGCGCAATAATAATGTCCTTCAGCACAGTTATAGTCGCCCTAAACAGTCAAACCTTGAGAAAGTATGAACCTGAGGAGGTGAAAGTTATTATGGCGAAGAAAGCCCTTGTAAAAGACCCAGTTTGCGGGATGAAGATAGACCCAGAAACAGCGTTTAGCAAAATTGAGCATGAAGGCCGCGTTGTTTACTTCTGCTCCAAAATGTGTGAGGAAGAGTTTAAGAAAAACCCAAAGAAGTACTTGAAATAAGCGGCGAAGAGATAAAGCTTTAACCAGAGATACCTCTACGTTTTTGATTGCTGTGGTGCTGGTGGGCTGTTGGGCAGGCTAGCCGAACTAAAACTTGCAATGGGCACATCCATATTCCTAGTAGCCTTCATATTTGCGCTCTTTTTGGCGGCGATAATGATAATCTTTCAATTCAGCCTCGTCTACGCCATAATAGGCACAGCACTATTCATACTCATCCAATATTTAATTGGACCAGCGGTGGTGGCAAGTTCAACAAGGCTCCGCTATTTGGAGAGGGGAGAAAACCCGTGGCTTGAAGAAACCGTAAAAGAGTTAGCCGACAAATCAGGACTGCCAATGCCAAAACTGGCCATAGTGCCAGACGAAACGCCAAACGCCTTTGTCTTTGGAAGAACAGCCAAAGACGCCACCCTAGCAGTGCACGAAGGACTCCTCAAAAAGCTTAACAAGGAGGAGGTTAAGGGCGTAATAGGCCACGAACTAGGCCACATAAAACATAAAGATTTTATCGTCATGACTGTGCTTTCAGCCTTGCCACTACTCGCCTATTTGATTGCGCGGGCAACATGGGAAGCTGGAAGGTGGGCTCCAGCATCAAAAAAGAAGGAGGAAGGAAGCATAAAGGCAGCTTTTTTTGCAGTGGCAATAATCTCCTACATAGTCTACATTGTTTCGCTATTGTGCGTTATGGGTTTAAGCCGACTGCGGGAGCACTACGCAGACGCTTATTCCGCCTACTTAACCGGGTCGCCTAGAAGCCTCCAAAGCGCCCTAGCAAAAATCACTTATGGTTTGTCGCTTTCGCCAAAACCGCCATCCGGCGCTAGAACCTTCTACATTGGTGACCCGGCGATGGCTAAGCTGGAAATATCCTCCATAATGGAGAAGAAGGCGGAATACGACTTGGACAAGGACGGTGTCTTAGACGAGCAGGAACTGGAGCTAGCCATGGAGAAGGAGGCAAAATCTACATGGGCGAAAATTAACACTTGGTTCTCAACGCACCCGCCTACGTTCAAGCGAATTCTGCTTTTGCGCGAAATTGAGATGGAGATGGAAAGCGGAAGGTTCACCAGCGACCGCATATACGCGAAAATCTAGCTCCTTCTAGCCTAGATATTTTGTAACATGGCTTAGAAAAGCCTCAGTTTCATCATTTTCCCAGCTGAACTGAAAAAGCCCATCAACCCAGTCTTTAGCTAATTCTAAAAGACAATAATCCAACTCTCTCGTTATATAAACGAGCATGCAGCGGGTTTCTGGTTTCCAACGTTTTAGAATGGAAAAAGAGGCAACAGCCGTTTTAAGTCTGGCTGAGTCAAGCTCAACCTTCGCGTCAAAAACAACCAAAGGATCAATAAACCCGTCCGCTTTCCGCCCAATGGAAATGTCAAATTCCATGGCATAACTTTTCTCGCCGTCTTGCCAAACAAGGCATTTTTCGCCCCAAAAAACTTCAAAAGGCTTCTTAATGGCGATTTTTTCCTTTAGAAGGCGGTAAATGTATTCTTCGAAGGCGTAGGCGCGGAACTTTCCGAAAAACTGTGCAGCGCCAATTTCAGACTTGTTCGCCCTTATGATTTCATTGAATTTTAGGAAGTCTTTGAGGGCTAGGGTTTTCGTCCACCTCTCATATTGGGTTTGCAAGGCTTTTCCAAGCCTGCGCTGTTTTGCTTTTTTGCTGGAGCATAGCTCGTTTATATAGTCTATTGGCTTTTTAGCCCTTGCCAATAAGGGTCTCCAAAAGCGTTTTATCATAAACCAGATTTATTACCTTCGTGGTTTAAGCTGAAAGGTGTACTAAAATGAGGGTTAGGCTTCTTCGTTACACGGCGGACCCCGAACTTCTTTGTGGGGCTGCAGCCCTAACATCATCGAAGAGTGGAAGCCCTTCTGAAATTTTTGATAGTATAGATTTGGAGAGGGCTAGGCAAACGATTAGGCGTGTGACCGGTTATGGGCATATGTCTGTAATTGAGCATGCATCCTTCACCTTTAGCATAGAA
This sequence comes from Bathyarchaeia archaeon, assembly GCA_038882655.1. Classification (GTDB taxonomy): domain Archaea; phylum Thermoproteota; class Bathyarchaeia; order Bathyarchaeales; family Bathycorpusculaceae; genus JAGTQI01. The sequence goes on from JAVZNT010000010.1 coordinate 18,123, forward strand.
GAGGTTTCAAGGGCTTTAACCCACCAGCTTGTCAGGCACCGCATAGCATCCTACACGCAGCAGAGCCAACGTTACGTGACATATGACACTTTGAAGAAGTATGTGACGCCGCCAACCATAGCCCAAAATTCAGAGGCAAAGAAAATATTTGACGAAACATTGGAAAGTATATCCGCCGCCTACAAGAAGCTTTTGGAGATGGGAATTCCAAAGGAGGATGCACGCTACATCCTTCCAAACGCTGCAAAAACAAACATTGTCGTGACAATGAATGCCCGCGAGCTACGCCACTTCTTTAATTTGCGGTGCTGCACCCGCTGCCAATGGGAACTCCGCGAAGTTGCAACAGAAATGCTTCGACAAGTGAAGAAAGTGGCGCCATCGCTTTTCGAGAATGCTGGACCCACATGTGTTGAGCTTGGCTTTTGCCCAGAAGGAAAAATGAAATCGCCAGAATGCAACATTGAAGAGATTAAAAAGCGGTTTAAAAGCCTCTAAAACCTAAAGCGGTTTAAATTGCCAAAGTATAAGGCGTACGCCATAACAACAAAGTACTGGCGACCCGGAGAAGACTACATAAGGCAGATAATCAAAAGTATTGAGGGAAAGGTTTCAGACGGAGACTTTGTGGTTATATCGGAAAAAGCCATTGCAACAGCCACCGGCAATATTGTGGACGAGAGCAAGGTGCAGCCAAGCCTAAACGCAAAAATCATCGCCAGACTTTGGATGCCGCTTGTTTGGGGCTATTTTCTCGGTTCAATGTGCCACTTGCGGAGAAAACTCATCGAAAGGCTTCGAGACTATCCACGAGACGCTGGAAGCCGCCACAAACAGGTCGCCCTACAATATGCGGGTTTACTGCAAGCCCTAATGTTTGGCTCTGAAGGAGGCATAGACGGAACAAATCTTCCATACGCCTATGTTTGCCTACCATTAAAAAATGCCCAAGCCATAGCCGAAAAAATACAAAGAAAAATCCATGAAGCGCTTGGAAGAAAAGTCTGCGTCATAATTGCCGACACAGACAAGACGTACTCTTTTAGAAATTTTCATTTCACGCCTAGACCAAAACCAATAAAGGGGATCAAAAGTTTCGGCGGCTTCATAGCCTACATTGTTGGGCGAATGATGAAGCTGAAAAGAGGAGCAACTCCAATAGCGGTAATTGGACGCCAAATTTCAATAAAAGAGGCATTAACAATTGCAGAACTCGCAAACCGTGCTAGAGGCTATGGAGCTGGCAGAACCGTCTGGGACATGGCTGAAAAATTCAAAGTTGACTTGGCTGAAGTAAGCTGGGAGATGCTGGAAAAAATAAAACATAAACCAATAGTAATAGTACGTGTGGCTTATTCTAACAAAACCCCACAAGCCCCCCAAGGGCACTAGAAACATAAATATGCGCACGCTAAAAAATGCCTATATGGAATAAGACGCTAGTTGTGGGATGTGGGTTGTTGTTTGGAAATTGGCGGTATATGCTGCATAAAAGAGTTATTTGCTCTAGCTGTAAGTGGTTTTTATGAAGGTGGCTGTTTCTGGTAAGGGTGGTGTTGGCAAGACTCTTGTTGCTGGCGGTTTGGCTTATGCCCTAGCCAAAAGAGGGTTTAAGACTATTGCTATTGATGCTGATCCTTCGCCTAACCTTGCTTTAACTTTGGGTTTATCCTCTGAAGAAGCCAGCCGCATCGTGCCCGTATCCGAGAATAAGCAGCTTATTGAGGCGAAGACGAGTACTGGTTATGCTGGTGTTTTCCGATTGACATTCACTGTTGATGATATTGTTTGGGACTACGCCGTTAAAACGCCTTTAGGCGTGAACCTAATTGTTATGGGAACTGTGCGTTCTGTTGGGGCTGGATGCACTTGTCCAGCTAATGCTGTTGTTCGTTCGCTTTTGAGGCACTTGGTCGTTGAGCGGGGCGAGGCTGTTGTCTTGGACATGGAGGCCGGCATTGAGCACATGGGACGTGGTACAGCAAGACACGTGGACGTTATGCTTGTTGTTGTTAACGCAAATGTGAAGGCTCTTGAAACAGCCAAACGCATTCACGATTTAGGCGCGAAAGCCGAAATGAAACGCGTTCTACTTGTCGGAAATAAAATTGAAAATGAGGTTCAAAGAGAGGCTGTTGAAGCCTTCGCCAACGCAAATGGTTTAGAGGTTCTGGATTTTCTTCCCTTCGACCAGAAGGTTGTGGAGGCTGAAATGCGGGGAGAAACACCCCTAAAATATGGGGATATCCCAGCCATTAAAGCCATAGAAAGATTATGCGACAAGCTCTTGCAAGGCAACACCTAATAATACCCGAAAATAATAAGATGGACAGCCGCATTAAGGAGTTAAAAAACATGAAAATTCTCGTCACCATGGGGCGGGGAGGCACTGGAAAAACAAGCTTCGTAGCCCTAATGGCAAAATACTTCATAGAGTTGGGCGAGGCTCCACTGCTTCTTGTGGACGCCGACCCAGACCAGAACTTGGGCGAGATGGTCGGCGTAGACCTCCACACAGCTGGTAAAAAATCAATTTCGGAACTTCTTGTGGAAACCTTTCTAGAAGGGGGCGGAACAACTGTTGGAGTGCCGCCAACAGAGCGCATTGAAAGTCGAATTTGGGCTCATGGAATGTATGAAGGTGAAAACTTCGACTTTATTGCGCTTGGCACAAAGTGGGTTGAGGGATGCTATTGCCTACCAAACGCAGCCCTAAAAGGCGCTTTGGAGTCGCTAACAAAAAACTACAAATACGTCCTAATAGATTCGCCGGCTGGCTTAGAACACTTGAATAGGCGTATAACATCTAAGTTGGATGATATCTTCGACGTCATAGACCCTTCAAAAAAGTCCTTTGACCATGTGGAACGTGCTTATCGTGTGGCTAAAGAGGTTAAAATAGTCTTCCAAAACTTCTATGTTGTTGGCGGTTTCCGTTTTCCAGAAAGCCTAGAAAACCAAGCCAAGAAGGTTTTGCCTTTCAAGTTTTTGGGCAGGGTTGCCTACGACGAGAATGTTGAGGAGTACGTGCTCGCTGGAAAGTCTTTGCTTGGCGTATCACAAGAAACTCCAGCTTACGTTTCTGTTAAAAACGTGATGAAGAATGCTGGTTATGGCAAGGCATAGCCTAACCTTCAAGTGTTTCTTTTATTTTCGAATTTCATGTGACGTTAGAGTGACATTTTCTAGAAAAGCTTAAAATGTTGAGTACTGACATTAAAACCTTCTACTCTGGGTTGTGTTTACCTTGAGCAAGAAAGGGTTACATGTGAAAATTGGGGAAATGAAGACAGACCTTGGGCTTATTAAAAACCTTGAATTGTCCGTTGGCAAAATAGTTGAGGAAGCATGGGCTGAACCGATGGGGCCAACGCCTTTCCCATCGCTGACAGCCCTACGCGAATGGGACATGAAGCTTCTACAACGCTACAAGCCCTTTTATCTGCCATTCTGTGACGTCTGCTGCCTCTGCACTTTCGGCAAATGCGACCTAACCGGAAACAAGCGGGGTGCATGCGGCATAAACATGGCTGCCCAACAGTCCCGTATAGTGCTCCTAGCATGCTGCATAGGCGCTGCAACCCACACGGGGCATGCCCGCCACCTGGTGGAGCACCTAATTGAGAAATATAGTAGAAGAATGCCTCTAGACGTTGGCGGCTTGAACGTTCAAGTGGAAGCGCCAGTTACAAGACTTGTCTGTGGCGTTAAGCCGGAAACCATTGGCGACCTTGAAGAAATACTGGATTATGTGGAGACGCAGGTTACCCACTGCTTGTCCGTTTGCCACACTGGGCAAGAGGGCAGTAACCTTGACTTTGAGTCAAAAGTTTTCCAAGTGGGCATGTTAGACCATGTTGGCATGGAAGTGGCTGACATTGCCCAAATAGCTGCTTACGGTTTTCCAAAGGCTGACCCTGACGCGCCGCTGGTGGATTTAGGCTATGGAACAGTGAACATTGAAAAGCCGGTAATCCTCTGTATAGGACATAATGTTGTTCCATCCGTGGGCATAATCGATTATATGAAGGAGAATAGACTGGACGGAGAAATAGAGGTTTGTGGTTTATGCTGCACAGCCCATGATATAACACGCTATTATAAACGGGGTAAAATTATTGGTCCGATTTCTTGGCAGTTGCGCTTCATAAGGAGCGGCGTTCCAGACGTTGTTGTTTTGGACGAGCAGTGTATCCGAACAGACTCCTTCTATGAGGCACAGCGGATTAAGGCTCCTGTTATTGTGGCTTCTGAGAAGAACTGCATGGGATTGCCAAACCGCACAAACGACCCAGCAGACGCCATAGTTGAAGACCTTATAAGCGGCAAAATCCCAGGAGCATTAATCCTAGACCCAGAAAAAGTGGGCGAAGTCGCAGTTAAAGTAGCTTTGAAAGTTGCACCTTTGAGGAAGAAGTTTAAGGCTATTCCAGAGGTGGATGAAGTTCTGCAAAAGGCAAAGGAGTGTAGGCAGTGCGGAGACTGCCGCAGAGCTTGCCCCCAAGACTTGCATATTCCAGAAGCCATGAAAGCTGCTATGGAAGGCTCATTGACTAAGCTTGCAGAATTATACGACTTATGCGTTGGTTGTGGACGATGCGAGGAAGCATGCCCAGTAGGCTTGCAAATCCACAGCTTCATTGTTAAGGCTGGAGAGAAGAAGCTTAAAGAGGAAACCTACAAGGTGAGGGCTGGAAGAGGTCCCATACAAGACGTGGAAATCCGGAATGTTGGAAGCCCGATAGTGCTCGGTGAAATCCCCGGCGTTATAGCCTTCGTTGGATGCGCTAACTACCCGAAGGGCGGAATAGAAGTTGCGGAGATGTGTCGCGAATTCGCCAATAGGCGTTACATAGTTGTCACTTCTGGATGTGCCGCTATGACAGCTGGCATGTACAAGAACGAGGAAGGCAAAACACCTTATGAAGAGTTTACAGGTGAGTTTACGGCTGGATGCATGGTAAATGTTGGTTCATGTGTAGCTAACGCGCATATTGCTGGCGCCGCCATAAAAATTGCTAACATCTTTGCCAAGAGGAATTTGAGAGCCAATTACGAGGAGATTGCCGACTACATCCTCAATCGTGTAGGAGCCGTGGGCGTTGCATGGGGAGCTTACTCACAAAAAGCTGCTTCAATAGCGTCAGGCTTCTGGCGTTTAGGCGTTCCAGTGATTGTTGGTCCCCACGGCATAAAGTATAGGCGCATGTTGTTGGGAAGGGCTGACCGCGAAGAAGATTGGTACGTTTATGACGCCAGGACTGGCGAAAAAGTTTATGTTGGACCAGCGCCGGAGCACCTGTTCTACACGGCTGAAACTAAGGAGGAAGCCATGGTTATGATTGCTAAGCTTTGTATGCGTCCCAACGATACAACGAAAGGACGCGCAATAAAGCTGACACATTATATAGATTTGCATAAGCGCTTGTATGGAACAATGCCCGAAGACATCCACCGTTTCGTGCGGACAGTCGCTGACATACCAGTGACAATGAAGGATGAAATCATAAAGATCCTAGAGGAGAAGGGCTGGAAAGAGACTGTCATACCAGACCCGACGCTTTTGCCTAGGCTTATAAGGAAGAGGAAGGAGTGATAGGGGTGAGCGTTTATGGCGGCTGAACCTTGGCAAACAGCTGAAATCCCGGGACCCAAAAAGGCTTTGGTTATTACGAAACCTGAAGTTGTTGCTGCCATGATTAAGAGGGCTAAGCATCCAGTGCTTGTTGTTGGGCATAAGGCGGCTGAAACAGACTTTGATGGTGGAAACCTCATAGACTTCATTATTGAGTTTTCAAAAAAGAGCGGCATTCCCGTTGTGGCGACAGCCCACATGATAGGCGAGTTCACAAAACGAGGTTTTAAGCCTGCTGCCTTTATGCCGGCAGTGGATATTGGAAATCGCCTTGTTGACCCAGATTGGGCTGGCGTTGATGGCAAGGGACAACATGACTTAGCCTTGTTTGTTGGGCTCTACTACTACATGGAATGGACGATTTTGTCGGGGCTGAAGCACTTCGCCCAACACTTGAAGACTATCTCTTTGGATAATGTTTATCATCCCCATGCAAGTTGGTCTTTCCCAAACCTTTCCCACGAGGAGTGGGTGAAAAACCTTAAAGTCATAATAGAGAAAGTTTGAAGGAGGCGAAATAAAAAATGAGCATGTTTCAGGACATACCCGTCGACGTGGGCGTAATCTACGAGGGCGAACGCATCCGAAGAAAAGACATGTACGTGGAGCTCGGCGGACCGGACGTCAAAGAAAAATTCGAATTAGCAAGAGTCAAAAAGCCAGAGGAAGTTGAAGACGGAAAAATAACCATCATCGGACCGGACATTAAGGACATGGAGGAGGGCAAAACCTACCCGTTTGGCATTCTTATCGAAGTGACTGGTGCCAAACTTGAGCCAGAGCTGGAAGGCGTTATTGAGAGGCGTATCCACGCCTACTGCAACTATATTGAGGGTTTTATGCACCTAAACCAGCGCTACGACATTTGGCTTAGGCTCGGTAAGAAGTCCTACCAGAAGGGCTTAAACTCCTTTCAATATATTGGCAAGGTTTTGCATAGGCTGTTTAAGAGCGAACTCCCAATAATCGAGAAAATGCAAGTAACCTTCATAACCGACGCCGAGAAAGTAAAGGAGCTTTATCCCCAAGCACTACAGATTTACGAGGCAAGAGACGCCCGAGCTAGGGGGCTTAAAGACGAGGAAGTGGACAAGTTTTATGGCTGCATCTTATGCCAGTCTTTCGCGCCAACCCACTGCTGTGTAATAACACCACAGCGCTACTCAAACTGCGGCGCTATAAGCTGGTTTGACGCTAGAGCTTCAGCCAACATAGACCCAAAAGGACCCATATTCGAAATTAACAGAGGCGAGCTATCAGAACCCGTCAAGGGCGAGTATTTGGGTGTAAACGAGGCTGTTAAAAAGCGAACCTTAGGCGAGATAACCCGCGTCTGGCTTTACACAGCTTTTGGCTATCCACACACCTCGTGTGGCTGTTTTGAAGGCGTTGCCTTCTACATTCCAGAGGTTGACGGCTTCGGCATAGTCCACAGAGGCTACAAGGAAGTAACCGTGAATGGTTTAGCCTTCTCAACTTTGGCGGACTCGACGGCTGGCGGACGTCAAGTGGACGGTTTCCACGGCATATCCATCGAGTACATGCGTTCTCCGAAGTTTTTGCAAGCTGACGGCGGCTACAAACGTGTCGTCTGGATGCCAAAAGAAGTTAAAGAGCGTGTTAAGAGCTTTATTCCAGCAGAGCTTGTGGACAAAATCGCCACAGAAGAGGACGCCAAAACCATCGACGAGTTGAAGGCTTTTCTAAATGAGCGAAACCACCCGGTTGTTGAGCGCTGGAAAGAAGAGGTTGTAGCCGTTCCGGAAGCTGTTCCAGCAGAAGCTGAAGCGCGGGAGGAAGCCGCACCAGCAATGGTGCCAACAATAACTGCGGCAACACTGCCAATAACCGCTGGCGGATACAAAATCATACTGAAGGACGCCAAAATCTACGCCAAACGTGTCATAATTCGTTCTGTTAAAAGCGAGAAACCAGAGAAAAGGTGAAAGAAACTTGGGTGAAAAAAAGGAGAAAGACGAAAGTGTTTTAGGGTTAAAGCTGAACTCGCGGCTGCTGGAGCTTCTGGCAAAGCTTCAGGAGATCGAACTTGAAGACTTTGAGATGGAGGTTGGCGACCTAGAGATTTGGCTTCAGCCTGGCACTGTTGCGGCTCCAGTGATTGCGCCGCCAAAAGTGTCCCCGCCAGTTAAGGCTAAGCCAACCCAAATAATTGAGGCTGAATTTATTCCGCCAATTGAAACCTATCCGGGTAAAGTTGTGGAAGTCAAGCTTGGAGCCACAAAAAGCGAGGGTGGAACAAGGGGCAAAACAGTGATTATCGGCGGCGAAACCACTCCAGCTTTCTACACTTTTGAGAGACCCACACCACATCTGCCAGTAATATCCCTTGACGTTTTTGACATGGAAGTCCCGCTTGCCAAGGCTGTGAAGATGCATGTTAAGGATGTTTTAGGCGACCCGGCGGCTTGGGCTAAATTGGCTGTTGAAAAGTTCGGTGCAGACATGATAACCATCCACCTAATCAGTATCGACCCGCTTGTTAAGGATGCCTCGCCAAAAGAGGCTGTTAAAACCGTTGAGGCTGTTGCGCAAGCGGTGGATGTGCCACTTGTGATTGGTGGTTGTGGTGACCCTGTGAAGGACGCGGATGTTTTCCAAGAGGTAGCTGAAACTTTTGCTGGCGAGCGTTTCTTGATTAGCTCTATTACTCGGGATATGGATGTTGAACGTTGCGCCAAATTCGTTAGGAAGAATGGGCATGTGGCACTTTCGTTCACGCCTATGGACTTGAACCTGGCTAGAGAGTTAAACCGTCGACTATACGATTTTCTGCCAAAAGAGGACATTGTCATGGACTTGACAACAGCGGCTTTGGGCTACGGTTTAGACTACGCCTTTACAAATATGGAGAGAGCTCGTCTGGCGGCTTTGATGGGCGACCCTGAGCTGGCGCATCCCATGTCTTCTGGAACAACCAACGCTTGGGCAGCCCGTGAGGCTTGGCTGAAGATGGCTCCGGAATGGGAGCCTCGTGAGCTTAGGGGTCCGTTGTGGGAGGTTGTTACAGCTTTGGCGCTTCTGCTGGCTGGTGTTGACCTTTTCATGATGATGCATCCAGCTGCTGTTAAGACAGTTAAGGATGTTATAGCTCAGCTTATGGGCAGCAAGTCTGGCAATGCTAATAGGCTTGTTGAGTGGGTTACTGCCAAAGTTTAGGCGTTTAATGGAGGTTTAGGCAGATGAGTGGAAAGGAAGGTAAAGGCAAGGTTGGCGTTAAGGAACTCAGCCCAATAGACGTTTACAAGCTTCTGCCCCGTACAAACTGTAAGGAGTGCGGCGAAGAAAACTGCATGGCTTTTGCCACGAAAGTAGTGAACCGCGAAGTCCCCGTTGAGAAATGCACGCCGCTTTTGAAGAAGGAGTTTGAGAAAGCCTACAAACAGCTTAAGGAGATGCTTAAACCAGCCATAAAAGAGGTTGTTGTTGGCACAGGCGAAGGGGCTGTTAAAATTGGCGGAAAACTTGTCCTGTACCGCCACGAGCTTACGTACTTTAACCCAACAGCCATAGCCATAGACGTGACAGACGAAATGCCACAAGAAGAAATCCTAAGCCGAATTAAACGAGTTGAAGAGTTCCGCTACGAATACATAGGACAAATTTTAAAACTGGACATGATTGCGGTTCGCTCCACTTCTAACGACCCTGACAAGTTTAAGGCAACAGTGCGCAAAGTAGCTGAAAACACCAAACTGCCCATGATTCTATGCTCACTGAACCCAACAGTTCTCGAAGCTGGCTTAATGGCGGCACCAAAAGCAAGACCGCTACTATATGCAGCTACGAAGGATAATTGGAGGGAGATGGCTGAACTAGCCCTAATGTACGGCTGCCCACTAACAGTTTTTGCGCCTAACAACCTCAAACTTTTAAAGTCTTTAGCGAAGACGCTTCTTGAATATGGCGTAGAAGACCTCGTTCTGGACCCTGGCACTTTTGCTGGCGACGGATTGGCTGATACGCTTAACAATTTCACTATTATTAGGCGTTTAGCTTGTAAGCAAGGCGATGAGCTTTTAGGCTTTCCATTAATGGGCGTTCCCATGACCGTTTGGCTTGAAAGTGCCGGAATAGCCACAGAAATCGTCAAGTGGAGAGAAGCCTATTTAGCAGCCATGCTGACAGTGCGTTTCGCCGACATCCTCGTAATGCACAGCCTAGACGGTTGGGCGCTCTTACCAAACGTTGTTCTAAGAGCAAACATTTACACGGACCCCCGCAAGCCAGTAGCTGTAGAACCTGGATTGAAAGTTTTTGGCGCTCCGAACGAGAATTCGCCGGTCATGTTCACAACCAACTTCGCCTTAACCTACTACACAGTAGCATCAGACATAGAATCAGCAAAAGTAAACGCCTATCTGCTAGTGGTGGATACAGAAGGCATAGCAGTAGACAGCGCAGTAGCCGGACGAAAACTAACAGCGGAAAAAGTAGCTGAAGCAATAAAGGCTTCTGGCATAGAAAACAAGGTAAAACACAGAAAACTCATAATTCCGGGGAAGGCGGCACGCCTAAGCGGAGAAATAGAAGAGCTAAGCGGATGGCAAGTCCTAGTCGGCCCAAGAGACTCATCAGAAATTCCAAAATTCCTACAAGAAAAATGGCAAAACCTTTAAACCCTCTTTCTCCTTTTGGAAGAAAGGTTGTTAACAAATACTTACACGCAAAATTGGTAGGCAAATAGCTTCCACATAAGGAAGTTCCCAAAAAAATTAAATTCTTAAACCGTAGAATAAACTATTAGGGGAAGGGAGCATTGAAAAGAAAATTAATTGCAATTCTTCTTATTTTTATTATAACCACTAGTTTGATGATTTTTTCTTTGCCATTTATCCTAAGAATGTTTAAGAAACATTTGAATGGCTTGGAGTATGTACCCGGTGAGGTTATAGTCGGTTTCGTATCAGATGTTCCATGCAGATCCCACGCGGCTATTAAGTTAATTGAACAAAATGGAGGAAGAGTTAAGGAGGTAATATCAGCCGATTCAATAATGAACGTTGTTCTCGTTGAAGTCCCTGAAGGTTATGAAGAAAGTTTTATAGAAAACATCAGCAAGGCGCCAATAGTAAAATATGCGAAGTTAAATTATAAGAATGTAGTTATCCAAGGCCAGCGTTACTTTAAATCCCCGCAAACATATGCTATGGCAAGTTCAAGACGAATTCATTATGAAAGGTTGTACATTCCACACGTTTGGATTGGCGAAGGCGTCTCCATGGGATGGCATGCAGATGACGCTGCTTGGCAATATCCCTTACCCTTTAATTTCTCTTTTTATGGGGTAAACTATTCAAACATTTTTGTTTCCAGTAACGGTTTAATAACTTTTACCGCGCCAGACACTAGCTATTCTAACAGTATATCTACATTAGCTAGTAAACTAGCGATAGCTCCAGCATGGGATGATTGGGTTACAGAGGACCCATTCGATATCTTCGTGTGGAAGAATTCAACGCATGTGGGCATTAGATGGTATACACGAGCATGGGGCGCATCTACCATTGCAAATTTTGAAGCAATTTTAAAAATAGGTGGCGAGATACAGTTCAATTATGGATTTAACAACGGATCTGTTTCCGCCACGATAGGAATTTCTGATGGGGCGGGCAATATTCTTGCAGAAGATGTTACAAGCCTTAATTACACAAACTCGATAATCTTTAGGCCATACATTCCAGAGCACGACCTTAGTGTCTCTTTAACTTCTCCGCGAATAGTAAAGCTTGACGGTACAGTTTCGCTGAATGCTACGGTTGTAAATGAGGGCTTGAGTAATGAAACAGATGTAAACTTGATGTTAATAGTTAACGGTTCCACAGCGTATTCAATAGTGGTTCCTGAACTGCTAGCCGGAGAGTCTTACACCTTACATTATGTTTGGTCACCAACCGTTGAAGGTGTTTACAATATTACGGCTTTTGTACTCCCTACGGCTGGGGAGGAATTTATCGAAAACAATTTTTCTACGCAATTTGTTGAGGTTACCACTGGTTACTTGCCTACAGACCCTATGTATTTTCTTCAATGGCACTTACGGCAAATCGGATGCCACAAGGCTTGGGAGATCACAATGGGTAGTCCCAATGTTATTGTAGCCATGATAGATACTGGGGTGGACTATGATCATCCTGACTTGTATGCAAATATTTGGACAAACAATTATGAGATTCCTTACAATGGAGTTGATGATGACGGCAACGGATACGTGGATGACTGGATTGGTTGGGACTTTGCTGATGAAGACAATGATCCAATGGACTGTGACGGACACGGGACTCATTGTGCTGGAATAGTTGCTGCAATGATGGATAATGGTGTTGGAGGATGCGGTGTTGCCCCGAATGTTAAAATAATGACGGTTAAAATTTTTAAGCCGGCTCCATGTGCGGTAGCAACTACTGTAAGGGAAAATGTTACAGACCCGGATAATACGTTGGCCTTATTGAGAAAGTTTAGAGACGGATTTTTAAAAACGAAATACGTTAAACTTTACTATGAATATAGCCCTGATATAGTTAAAATTCTTCTCGAAGAGCCGCAAATTCTCTACAATGCAGCTAGACTTATTGAAAAATATACCCCTGCCATAAAATATGTTGTAGAAGGTAAGGGTGAGGATATGTTAATGACAGCTGATAACATCGACGAAATCCTCTCCTTCACAAGAAGACTAAAATGGAAGGTCAACGAGAGGCGAGAAAGCATAGGAGAAGAGAGAAGCTTGAAAATGATTGGAATGCTAGAGGAGTTTGAGGAGCAAGTTAGGGCATCAGAGGGAAAAACATTCAGCGAGGCATTTCAAGGCTCCATTTACTATGGAAGAAACATTAGAGCCTTTATGGCAAGAGTAGAAACCACAGATGCGTGGGTAATAAAAGGGATAAAATACGCAGCAGATAATGGCGCCCATGTTATAAGCATGTCCTTTGGTGGATATGAGTCTGAAACCGGACCTAAGCCTGACATTGAGGACGCATGTGAGTACGCTTACAACAAAGGCTGCGTACTCGTGGCTGCGGCTGGTAATGACGCTAAAAGAGAAGTTTGCTATCCCGCAAAGTATAATTCAGTAATAGCCGTCTCAGCAATAGGTTATAACAGCCTATACTCGTGGTATACTAATTATGGACCGGAAATCGAATTATGTGCGCCAGGAGGCAGCGACTTAAACGGAGATGGGGATACAGATGATGAGAACGAATATGTTTATTCAACCGTCTGGGACGATACGTATGGTGGACCAGGATGGGTTGGCACATCTATGGCGACCCCCCATGTCAGTGGCGTAGCGGCTCTTATCAAATCCATTCATCCTGATTGGTCCAATGAACAAATCAGATATATTCTTGAACTTAGTGCCATTGATTTAGGTTTACCGGGTAAAGATGAAATATATGGATATGGAAGAGTAAACGCGTGCTTAGCAATTACTTCGCAACTTCCGGAACACGACCTTTCAATACGCATGTATGTTCCCCACCTTCTGTCGCGTGGCGAATCTGTTCTGTTGAATTTGACAGTTTATAATAATGGTCTTAGCGATGAAACAGATGTGGAAGTTTTACTTTTGATTGAAGGCGTTGTTATGAATTATGTTTTAATTCCAGAATTACTATCCGGAGCCTCTTATACATTTAACTACTATTGGACTCCGACTATTGGAGGAGTGAACTATAACATAACTGCATATGTTTTACCGGTTGCTGGAGAGGTTAATATATTAAATAACCGCGTAAAAAAATTGGTTCACGTTTCGTTTTATAAAAGGACGTACCTTACACATCAATGGATTAGTTACGGCGCCGCAATGGGTTGGCATGCTGACGACGGATGGTGGCAATATGATCTGCCGTTTAACTTTCCATTTTACGGAGTAAACTACAGAACGATATACATTTCAAGTAATGGACTAATAACTTTCACAAGTCCAGATACCAGTTGGAGTAACAGCATATCTGCATTGGCTAATAAGCTTGCAATAGCCCCGGCTTGGGATGATTGGGTGACAGATCAACCCTACGATATCTACGTATGGCAGAATTTAACATGCGTAGTCATACAGTGGTATGTCCGCGCTTATGGCTCGGGCTATGTCGCAAATTTTGAAGCAGTCCTATACATCAATGGCACAATCCAGTTCAACTACGCCTACAATGACGGGCCTGTCTCAGCTACTGTAGGCGTATCAAATGGAGCGGGGGACATTCTTGCAGAAGACGTAACAAACCTCAACTATATTAACACCATAGTTTTTACGCCCTCCTTACCAGAGCATGACCTCGCCGTAACTTTGGAAGCTCCGAGTTTCCTTTGGTGCGGCGAATCAACACTGCTAAATGCAGCAGTCGTTAATTGCGGTTTGAACAATGAAACAAATGTTGAATTACAACTGTTAATTAATGGCACTGTGGTCAAGAGTGCCTTAATTTCGGAATTATTAACAGGCACTTCATACATACTAACACATCATTGGGCTCCAAACGTTGGAGCGATGTATAATGTGACTGCTTATGCTTCACCTGTGCTTGGTGAAGAATTCACCGCAAACAACATCATAACTAGGATGGTGCATGTGCGGGTAATGCCACCGTTATCGGTTTCGATAACGCCGCTTTCAGCCTTAATAATTATAGGTCAATCTGTGACATTCTCATCAACGGTGTCTGGTGGGATCCCTCCATATTATTACCAATGGTATCTGAATAATAGCTTTGTTTCTGCACTTCACGCTTGGACTTTCACGCCTACTAAAGTCGGAGTTTATGAAGTTTATTTGATGATAACAGACAGTGTTAGAAATATAGCAATATCAGAAAAAGCCATAGTAACAGTTGCACCACAACTAACGGTGTCGATCTCTCCAGCATCAGCATCCATATTCGTAAGACAATCCGTAATCTTCACATCCACTGTTTCTGGAGGCTACCCACCCTACACTTATCAATGGTATTTGAATGGGGCTCCAGTTTCAGGAGCCACATCCACCACTTGGACTTTCACGCCGACAACAGCCGGTATATACTATGTGCAACTAAAAGTTACAGACTCCAAGGGCAACACAGCCCAATCAGACCCAGCCCGCATAACAGTTGCAACCGTCCCAGTCGGCGGATACTCAATCCCCATACATACACCGTCAACAGCAAAACAACTAACACCCTACATAATACTAACAACAGCTCTAGCAATAGCCTACACAACAATAAAACACAAAACAAAAAAGAAAAACAAACATAAAACCAAACACACCATTTTATCAACCGCAAATAATGAGGCATGAAACCGCAAAATTCTAGAGAGGGTATCCAATTTAACCGTTTTCCACTTCCTAAATCGACCTAGGGTTATTTTAACTGAAATTCTAGAGAAGAAGGGTAGGGAAAACCGTCCAAATTCCATGGAAAGGTAGCGTATTCATTAAACCGAACCAGCAACAAATATGGCATGCTTGCCCAAAAATTGACACAGTTTGGCGCTTATTTATGTCATTTGTGGCTTGTATAGCCTTAAATATTCAGTGGTTGTTGGGAATATCCCCCTAACCCTTTCATGGCGTTTTTTGGCGTTTATGCTGTTTTCTATTATTGTGAAGGCGCGTGGCGTGCTGAATCTTTCTGTTTCGCCGTTTTCTCTTTTCCGCATAACCTTTATGCAATCGTCTACTATGCAGTTTAGCACGCATGCGCCGCAGTATATGCATAATTCTTCTGTTATTCCAACCTCGCCGCTGCTCTTCCAGAATAAGGCGTTTGTTGGGCAAGCCTTAATGCAAAGTTTGCATTCAACGCCCTTACATGTTCGTTTATCTATCGATATACTTCCACCAGCAAAGAATTCCTTAACGCCCAAAGGTGCAAGAAGCTCTTCCCGGCGCTTTCGCTTTTCCTTTTCGCCTGTTTCAACAAGTAGGCTAAAAATGTCAGATAGCACGGACCCGCTGGATTTAGTGCCTTTATTCTCCATCCAAATTCATCTTGCCAATTCTCTG
This sequence comes from Bathyarchaeia archaeon, assembly GCA_038882655.1. Taxonomy (GTDB): domain Archaea; phylum Thermoproteota; class Bathyarchaeia; order Bathyarchaeales; family Bathycorpusculaceae; genus JAGTQI01. The sequence goes on from JAVZNT010000010.1 coordinate 33,770, forward strand.
CAAGAAATTATTAGCCACCTACATTATAACTATTTTATTCAATAAATTCCTAATACCAACATCAAACTAGTTTAGACTAAAATCTAAAAAGTTGACTATCCGACCCTTTTATTATTATTGTCTATCAGATAAGACTTTTCAAAGCACCGGTTTATTCGCCGAAGAGCTTCCTAAGATTAAAGCTGTTTTCGCCTTGTTGAACTTTCGCCAGTTCCGGTTCTGGAACAGCCATAATGTTTGCGGAAACGTCAAGTCTGTGCTCAAGCTCATTTATGCGGGACTCAAGCTTTTCAATGCTTTCAGTCTTAATCCTAACCTTTTGCTCCAGCTCTTTGATGGCTAACTTTTCCTCCAGCAATCGAGCCCTTTCCTCTAGGGTTTTCTCTTTCTCTTCCAGCGAGTGCAACTGAAACTCCAATTCCGCTTTTTTCTTTTGAAGGTCTTCGATTTCATGCCACAGGGTCAAATTCTGCACACCACCCTTATGCCTTTACATCACAGCCATTATTAGGGTTATGAACCCAAAATTCATATCAAAAATCAGCAAGCCCAACCACAAAAAATATAGCAAAACGCTAGCCTCAATACGGAAAAGGCGAAAATAGCATGTGTGAATTTAAAGTTATTCTAAACGGAAAAGAGGTTTGGAACGACGTTGTCTACGCGAAAGTTGAAGGTGGAAAAATAATATTGAAGGATGTTTCTGGACAAACAAGAGAGTTTAAAAACTGCAGAATAGTGGAAGTGGACGTAAACACAACCCGACTAGTGCTAGCCCAATAAACCCGAAATCCATCCGCTGAGAAAGCAGAACGACAAAAAAGCCGAAAACTAGACCAAAAGCTATCGGGAAAGGCAGCCCTGGAAAAACTCCGCTCTTCTCAAGCATTTTAAAGGCCAAAAAGCAGCCTAACAAAATGCCAGCCACAGACGCTAGACAAGGCAGTAAGCCAAAATAAACAAGCATGTGTCCTGCAAGCATGGAATAGAAGGTTAAGTCGCCAAGCCCCATGTGGATATCCCTAAAAGAGAAGCTTAACCCTCTAAACTTCTCCAATCCTTCACGGGCAATTTTGCCCACAGGTCCACGATAAACGGCAAAGGCGTCATAAGCAGCCAAAAAACATAAAATGAGAATAGCGCTTAAAGTTGAAACGCATGCTCCTAGAAAAGCTCCAAGGGCGCCACCCACCAAAACCACTATAAAGTCGCCAACCCTACTACGAGTATTAAAAATGACATAGCACGTAAAAGCTGTTAAAACCGTTGATGCTGGAATTAAAACTTCAAAGAGCGGCAAACCAAGGAGCGTGAGAGCAGCCGAAAGATAAACAAATGAAAGGAGAAAAGCAGCTGCTGCGAGAGAAAAGCCTGTAACAACGGCGATAAGCCTATGGCTTTTCCTCTTCAAAAGAAACAGCAAAATTGAAGCTCCAAATCCAACCAATACGACAAAATATATGGCGTTTCCGAGAGAGCCAGCTGGGTCTTCGGAAAACGGAGTAACAGTGTAAAGCTCAATTTGGGAAGCAAATAAGAGGTAGGCGCATAAAATCCCAACAACCACGCTGATCAAAACAGGAGTCAGATGAATTAATCCAGCCTTGAAGCCGCTGCCCAATTTTCCACCAAGCCTTAAAATGCGTTTGTAGTAGAATAAATTTTTCCCATCGTCTACTTCGAAGATAGAATAATGTTTTGAATCTTAATTTCGACTAAGTATGCCGAATTCAGCCCAGCAATCTATAAATGCTTTATATCTTTCAGATGTAAATATCACTGGCAGTGAAATCCAAATGCTTGTAACAAACAAAGAGTTATTAAAAAGGGCTCAAAAGGAAGTCTATGCAGTTGGAGCCTTCAACATCCAAAACCTTGAAAGCCTACTGGCAGTTGTAGAAGCCGCCCTTGAAGAAAAGTCGCCAGTAATAGTGGCTGTAACCCCAAGCGCCATAAAATATGGCGGGCTAAACTATTTGGCGAGACTTATTAAAACGGCAGCTGAAACTATGCCAGTGCCCATGTCGCTACACCTTGACCATGGAGAGGACGTAGAAACCGTTAAGAAGTGCTTGGAAGCGGGCTTTACATCCGTGATGATTGACGGCTCCCACATGCCCTTTGAAGAAAACATATCCCTAACAAAGCATGTTGTAGAGCTAGCCCATCAAAAAGGCGTCTCCGTTGAAGGTGAGCTTGGAAAGCTGGCTGGCGTTGAGGAAAAGACAGTTGAGGAGAGGGAGGCTGTTCTAACAGACCCGCGGGAAGCCGAAGAGTTTGTGAAGCGTACAGGCGTGGATGCGTTGGCGGTTTCTATTGGCACTTCTCATGGCGCCTACAAGTTTAAGGGCGAACCCCAACTGGACTTCGAAAGACTAAAGCAGATACGCGAAAAGGTTGAAGTGCCGCTGGTGCTGCACGGAGCATCAAGTGTTCCTCAATGGATAATTGAGAAAGCTACAAAGTACGGTGCAGAACTCGCCGGGGCAAAGGGCATACCTGAAGGGCATATTAAAAAGGCGATTTCGCTTGGAATAACAAAGATAAACATAGACACAGACTTAAGACTGGCTTTTACGGCTACAGTTCGCGAGGTCTTGGCAAACTCGCCGAAAGAGTTTGACCCCAGAAAAATCTTGGGACCGGCGAAAGAAGCCATGAAAGAGGTTGTTAAGGCGAAGATGCGCCTTTTTGGGAGCTCTGGTAAAGCCTAGAAGGAAGGAGTAAAACAAAATGCGAATAGGCGTATTAAGTGGTGGGGGAGACGCCCCGGGAATAAACGCCGTTATAAGGGCTGTTGTTAGGCGGGGAATACAGACATACGGAGACGAGATAATAGGCATAAAGGAAGGCTGGCGTGGGCTGCTGGAAAGCAAACTAGTTCCATTGGACTTTGAGGCTGTTGCGGGCATACTTCCAAGAGGCGGCTCAATCCTTGGCACTTCTAGGACTAACCCCTTCAAGCGTGAGGGTGGACCGGAACAAATAATGGAAAACGCTAGAAAAGCCGGTTTAAACGCGGTTATAGCCATAGGTGGAGACGACACTTTAAGCGTTGCCCACAAGATGGCTGATTATGGGCTTAAATGCGTCGGCGTTCCAAAAACGATAGATAATGACTTGGTGGAAACAGACTACACTTTTGGTTTTCACACGGCTGTAGCCATAGCAACAGAGGCCCTAGACAAGCTCCATAGCACAGCAGAAGCCCACAACCGAGTCATAATTCTAGAAGTTATGGGACGCTACACGGGACACATAGCCCTAGTAGCTGGACTAGCTGGCGGGGCAGACGTCATTCTAATACCAGAAAAGCCCTTCGACATAGACGAGGTCTGCGAATACATTAGGCGGAGGCAAAAGCGGGGAAGAAACTTCAGCCTAATAGTGGTGGCTGAAGGGGCCAAACCAAAGGGCGGAAAAGAAATAGTCTACAGCGAACGCATAGACG
>JAVZNT010000011.1:0-34315 GCA_038882655.1 Bathyarchaeia archaeon
TGAGGTTTTCAAGGAGTTGGCTGAAACCCTAAAAGTGGCGAAAGTTGAAAAATACGGTCCAGAGGAGCTTTCAGCCGGACCAGAAATCGACAGCGCCAAAGAGATAATTCTCGTTGAAGGGAGAGCCGACGTCATAAACCTGCTGCGTTGCGGAATCCACAATGTCATAGCCCTTGAAGGCGCAAAAGTCCCAGAAACAATAAAGAAACTATGTAAAGAAAAGGAGGCAACAGCCTTCCTAGACGGAGACCGCGGCGGAGACCTAATCCTGAAAGAACTATTGCAAGTGACCAACGTGAAATATGTGGCTAGAGCCCTCAGGGGAAAAGAGGTTGAAGAGCTCAACTGCAAAGAAATCTTCGAGGCTTTAGAAGCCAAAGTCCCGGTTGAAGAGCTTTTCAAACCACCACCAAAAAGAGAAAAACGCCGAGTGGAACTTCCAAAAGAGGTTGTTCAAATAGCCAAGGAACTGGACGGCACATTTGAGGCGGTACTCCTAAACGAAAAACTCGAGCCAATAGAGAGACTTCCAGTAAGCCAGCTAGCCGAAAAACTCCAGCAAACCAGCGGCGTAGACACCGTGGTCTTTGACGGCATAATAACCCAGAGGATAGTGGACATAGCTAGCGAGAAAAACATAAAAAATATAGTGGCTTCTCGCATTTCAGAAGCCTTAAAGCCGCCACTAAACGTGCAGCTTATAACATTTTCCGAAATATTCGAAGGCTAGCCTAGAAAAAGTCTGTAAGCCTCCTAGTCTCCCTTTCCTTATTACTAGCCTTAGCCGTTAACAGCTGCTCTTCGGTTATGCCAAAACACTCGAGGACTCTGGCGGCTGCTGGCACAATCTGGTTAGCTACATAATATTCTATGTCCACCTCATCATAGGAGGCAAACATGTAGGGCTTAACCCGCTCATATAGGCGTCCAGTCCCTGCAACAACAACATAGCCAACCTTGTCGCCCATAGCAAGCTTCCAACCCTTCTCCATAAACATTCTGGCTGCCTCAACATGAGGCGTCTTAACGGCATATTCCTCAACTGACTTCGTCAAAGTCTTCCAAATTATCAAGTCACGGTATGGAACACGCCTCTGCCTCAGCTCATAAATGAACTGTTGAGTGAATCTTGCAGCTTTCTGCGGCGACTGTTCCCCCAAAATTATCTCTAAAACCTTCTCCTGCACCTTCTTAGCTACAACAGCCCAGTCGCCCCTAATGACTTCCAAGCCGACAATGTCAAGTCGCCCATCTGGAAGAAGCCCAGCATAACGCTTCTTGGCTTCAGTGAAAAATATACGCGTGTAAATCTTGTCAGGCTTAATTTCCAAGCCGAGCTTCTCATAAATCTTTGCGGCAAGCCGTTCAACCTTTTCAGGCTCGTACTTTATGAAGATGCTGTCGGTATCGCCGTAAACAACCGTCAATCCTTCCTCCTCAGCCATCTTAATAGCGCTAAGAATCATGTGTCTGCCCCAAGCAGTAGCAGCCTCGGCAACCGGCTTAATGTACCATCTTGCGCCAATCCATCCAACATAACCATAAGAAGCATTTGTAATAACCTTAATCGCCTTCTGTCTAGCATCCAAAACGCGATACTCAACACTGTTCGGGGCACACTTCTTCACCTTCGAGCGAACCTTATTTCTAACACTTATGAGATGCGACAAAACCTCCTTGTAAAAACCTGAAGGCTCTTTTCTAAACCTATGCTTAACTTCCGGCGCTTCATAAACGCCGCATGGTGGAATAGACTCTTTAGGAGCTACATACGTGTCTGGTGAAAGGTTGTATGTTATCATAATGTTTGGGTACATAGCTGCGAAGTCTAAAACGGCGATGTTCTCATGCAAGCCGGGCTTGGGGCTGAGCACTATGGCGCCAGCATAAGGTCTATACGGTTGCTCAACCCTCTTTGGCACAAGCTCGCCGATTTTGTGGGCATGTTTAATTAGGAACCACTCAACCCTAAAGCCAACAGCTGCCGTTCCAACATGGTCGAGGGGCAAACCAACAAAGCTTGAAAGTTGCATGGCAAGATCCAGAATAGCATTAGCTATACCCATAATGCAACGGGTGTTTTCCAACGAAAACCTCTTGAGGATTTCACGCTTCGTCTTATCATCCCAGTAATCGGCAAAATCCACATCCTCAATCAAAACGCGATTTTCAATTTTCATAACGCCCAAATAATCTGCCAAATTTTCCAAAGTCTTAACTTTAACGTCTGGAAACTCGTCTGCAAAATCGAAAATGTCAATGTTCACTCTACCAGTAATCGAAACATGCCCATAAACACTCGTGTGTGGCTCGGTTTTAGCCCTATCAATGGATAAGCGCAAACCAAGCTTCTTACAACGCTCATTGAGGTAAGCCCAATCCTGCCTATTCACTCCATAACCAACAATAATGTCAGGGTCAAATCTTCGCACATAATCTATAAAAGCCTCTAAAACAGGCTTGTCATCCCTATCTTCACCAGCAACAAACTGCCTCTCATCACCAGCGTTGGTTGCCACCGAGATTATGACAACGGGGTTTCTGTCCGGTTTTGGCGCTCCCTCACGGCTATAACAGATAGTTGAAAAACCTAAAATTCTCAAACTTGGAACTTCTGCCCTTTCAACGAATTTCGGTGGAGACGCAGCTACATAAACATGATCCACCCGCAAATCCGTGTTTTTTTCTTCTTTGGCAACCTCAACCTCATGCCAGCCACACGGAACAACATCATTGTCAATTAAATAGCGCATCGAATAACGAATATCATCTTCAAGGCACTCTTCAACGCCCTCAATTTTCCGGAAAGTCTTAGCATACTTCACCATAACATCTGGGTCACGACAATAAACCTTTAAGGCTTTAACAGGCTTGCCGAAAAATTTCTTTTCAACGACCTCAACCCTAACAATAAATGGAAACTCCGCTTTTCTAGACTCAATTTCGCCAGCAACTTTTGCTGGGTTAAAACCATCCTCAACAACTGCATAAAAATAGGAAAGAAAACCTCTATCAACCACCAAAACTCTACTCCCAGAAGAGTCTATACCCCAAAGCCACACTTCTGGCTCATGATTCTTAACCTCATAATTCACATCCAACAACCAAAACATAACCTTCATACACATACCCCGCTTGCACAAGATTTAGGTATGACAAGCAGTTTAAATAAAGTTTCCATGAAGTGGCGGGTCCGCCGGGATTTGAACCCGGGATCTCCGGCTTAGAAGGCCGACGCGCTCTTTGGATTAAACATTACGCTTTGTCCAAGCTGCGCCACGGACCCTCCGTTGGGTTTCATATGAAAAGTGTTGAAGATATAGTTTTATCTTTTGACGGTTTATACGAATCTTCAGCATTTAAATCCTCGTATCCTTGGATGCAAAGGATAGCGTCACGAGGAAAGTGAACAACGTTTAATTTAGCTTTCTACATAAACTACGCTTTTGTTTTCTCTTGAATGCGTTATCGGTTTGAATTGGTACTCGTATAGTTAGGCATCTCTTAAATTGCACTAAAATAAAAATGAGAAGTAATGTAGGATAAAACACGGCTACGATTATTGCTAAAATACCGTAGTAAAAGTATGGTTTTTCAAATACTAAATCCTCTATACGAATGTGCAGATTAGCGTGTTTATCTTGCGTGTCACAATTTTTGATTTCAAACGTGTAAGTTTCAGGTTCAGAGACCTCATACGGTGGAGCAGCAGACAGAAGGGCTCCAGGCCACAGGCTAAACGTATAGTTGCTTACAACATTTCCATGGTTGTCGTAACTTATAAACCATACATCAAAGGTTTCGTTTGTTGTAAACCACAAATAAAACTGTATAATTTCCCATCTAGTTAACGTCGGTTTGGAGATTTTTCTCATATTACAAAATGTGTAGTTTTCTTCAAAAAATAATGCGCCATAGGGTGGAGGTTCACGTATGCTCAAATGAAAAGTGAAAGTTTGACTGCCGTTCAGAGTCATTGGATAATTGAACTCTGTTTTCTCAAATGGCCCTGTGCGTTCTACATAATTAATACAACGTAGGCCTACATCTATTAAAGCACAGGTCATAACTAAAGGATAAACAATTAGTATGAACCAAACAATTTTTAATGCCTTACTTGACTCTTTGTTGCATGACATGAAATTAATCTGCACTGTAGTACTACACTTATGATGCTTTTTAATTTTTACTCAATGTATATAGCCGGGCGCCATGGCTTCGCCATTTTCGCCCTATTTTTCGGGTCGTAAAGTTCTGCTCTCTCATCCTTTTGAATGGTTATTTCGGCGGCACCGACTTCTGCTTTTAGGAACTCCTTTGTCTCATCCAATATTTTGGTTTCATCTACATATCCAACGTGCATTAGCCTCTCCCTTCTTTCTTGGGGCATTCTATTAACTTCGTCAATGATTTTACCCACAAATTCAGCTATTTTCTTAGCTTTTCCTTTCAAATCTGCATCCTTTAACAATTTTCTGATTAGGCTGCCTTGTTCAAGCTTTCCTTCCACGGATTTTTCAACTGCTTTTAGGTACGTCTTCCATTTCCACTCAGACGCTGTGTAATAGAACACTTTTTTGGGCGTTATGCCGGTTGCCCTTATAATGTGCAGCGTATCCTCAAGTAATGTCGCTATCAGCGTTTCACTCTCCTCAGCCTTAACATCAACCTTTGTCTCGTCTGGTTTTGGCCACTGTGCCAATGAGGCGAATTCTTTTCCACCCATTTTTTCCCATAGTTCCTCAGAGGTGTGGGGTGCGAAGGGCGTAAGCATCAATATTTGAGCCTTTAATACTTCGTTTAGTATGTAGTTTGTTGCGGCTTTTGGTGTTGTTTTTGCGCGTTTCTGGTACCATTGCAAGTCTTGGTCCAATTCAAATAGAATTGTGTGGATTGCTTTGCGCACAGCCAGTTTTTCCATGGCGCTTGTCGCCCTTTTAATGTGCTCTTGCAGTCGACTTAACATCCATCTATCGATGGTTGTCAACTCCTCCTTTGGCAACTGGCTCTTTTGGCTTACTTCAGTTTTGGCGTTTTCGACAAGTTTGTAAAGCCGCTCTAGCCTATCGCGCATTGCTTTTGCAACGGATGGGCTGAAATCTGCATCTTGCAATAGTTCTGCTGTTGCTAGCACGCTTAGCCTTATTGGGTCTGCGCCGAAAGTTTTCAAACCTTCCCTTAAAGGTATTATGTTACCAAAGGATTTGCTCATTTTGGCTCCTTCCATTGTGACAAGCCCATTTGTCACTATTTGTCGCGGCCAAAGGTTTTCTGGGAATATTGCTGTATGGTTGAATATCATAAACGTTAGGTGGTTTGGTATGAGCTCGTGGGCTGAATGTCTACTGTCAAGGGGATAAAAGTATAGGAACTCACTGCGCATGTCTTCCAAAACTGTGGCGTCTATTCCAGCTTCCTCTGCCAACTCTTTTAAGTTTCCAATTCCAAGAAAGATGTAGTCGAAAACTTTGTCCGTTAGCTGGTCTGACTGAATTTTATGTTCCTTTATGTGGCGGGCTATGGTGTAATATGCCATATAGATCGTTGAGTCTGATAGGGACTCTATAATCCATTCAGGATCCCATGGCAGTCGTGTTCCCAATCCCGACTTTCTTGCGCACGCTTTTTCGTGTAGCCAGTCTATCACGTACTTATATTCTGCGCGAAGTTCTTCTGGCAATATCCTCATCTTCTCTAGGCATTTGTGGGCTAGAGCTTTCCATTCCGGTTTTCCATAATCTATGAACCATTGGTTTTCAAAAATTTTCACAATACACTCTGTTCCACAGCGACACTGTACCGGCCTGTTTAAGAGCTCATACATTGTTGTAGCTTTTCCAGCAGCTATTAAGTCCTCCTTAACTTTTTCTTTTGCTTCCGCCACTGACAAGCCAGCGTATTTTCCAGTGTTGCCCTTCATTTTGCCATTGTGAAACTCGTGTCGGTAAACCTCCTTTGTAGCGTCTTCAAGTTTGGGGTCTGTCTGCTCCTTTATTCCCATTTTCTTTACAACATCTGCCGCTGGAACATCAGAATATTGTGGAGCTTCAATTATGGAAATGGCGTTTATGGGTTTTACGACATCCTCTGTCAACCCGTATTCCACGAGCCTCGACGGCTCGCTTTTAATGTTTTTCAAGGCAACATAATCGTAGGGGGCATGTCCAGGCACGGACATTACTACGCCTGTCGCATTCTTGGGATCGACAAAATCTGCTGGCAGAATGTAGATTTCTTCGTTTGTGGCCGGGTTTTCAACAAGTTTTCCTATAAGCGCCTTTCCTTCGAAGCGTTCAAGTATAGTCACTTTGTGGTTTTGGTATGTTAGCTTTTCAGCGCATTCTTGGCTTACTATCCATTTTTCACCGTTAACAACTACCTTAACATACTTTGCCTTCGGGTTAAGCCAAATGTTTGTAACGCCAAAGATTGTTTCTGGGCGAAGTGTGGCTGTTGGAAGAATCCACTCTCCATGCCTAAACTTTATCAGCGTAAACTCGCCTATTTCTGGTTCCACATCGCCTTGTGTGTCATGCTGTCCAACCGGATTGCCGTCTTTTGGACACCAGCCCACTGGGTGGCTTCCACGCGTTATGTAGCCTTTTTCGCGGAGTTTGTGGAACTGCCATTCTATGAAACGGTTATATTGGGAATCTACTGTTGTGAATTCGCGTCTCCAGTCTATTGAATAGCCTATCCTCTTCATGCCTTCTCTGATTTCTTCATGGAAATATCTTGCCATAACAAGCGGCTCCGTTAACTCTTTCAGCTTTTCCCTCGGAACTTTGTAGACTTCTACAAAGTCGCTTATCAAGTCCTCATCGTTTTCTGCTAGGCGCTTTGCCATGGCTAAAACTGGCGTTCCAGTATAATGGAAAGCCATTGGTAAAAGCACATTATAGCCTTGCATCCGCATGTATCTAGCGTAAACATCAGCCAAAGTGTAGGTTCTTGCGTGGCCTATATGCTGCGGAGAATTTGGGTAGGGGTAAGCGACTGTTATATAGAATTTTGGCTTTTGGGGCTCTGGGTTTGCCTCAAAAATTTTTGCTTCTTGCCAGCGTTTTTGCCATTTCTCCTCGATTCGCCTTAAAATTTCCATAAAACTTTCTGAGCTGTTTTGGGGGATATTAAAGGTTTTGTCTTCACGTGGAGAGAACATAATCCCTCATATTTTACACCGTTAAGACATGATGCGGAACTCAAATTAAACCTTTACTGCTCTTTAATAAACGCGAAGGTGGTTAACATTTCGTCTTCAAATTTTAGTAACTGTTTGTTCTTTTCGGTTTAGGCTTGACTAAATTTTCTAGTTAATATTTCCCGCATTCTCTCAATTGTTGCTCTATCTTCCCATGCGGCTCTTTTGGTTTCCAACTCTTTGGCGGCTTCCATGCTGCGGTTATATTCGTCTATGGCTTTATTTGTCTGGTTTATAACATGTTCAACCCAGTCAAGTTTTTCTTTAAAATCGTCTTCCGTTGTCACGAGCCTTATCTTTTCACCTATAATGAAGAGTTTTCTATCCCATAAATGTCTGCTGGAACGCCATTCCTGTTCGAAAATATCTTGCCAAATGTGGTCTGGAATGGCTTCTAGCGGTAGGTCCACTATGTAGGCGTCGTGGAAGTAGCGGTCTCTTTCAATTGATATTTTGCTCGCATCGAAAGGTTTCAAAAGGTTTACTTTTTTGGCTTTTTCACTCATATATATGCCCAATATAAATTATAGGCGGTTTTGCGCTTTTAATTGTTATTGTTAAAAATAGCGTAACTAAGAATTAAACCCTATACTTGCAGTTTTTGCCTTATGTTCTGTCGTTTCTCTTCCGCTAGTGGTCCAAACTTTTTGATTCTATCAGCGAACATCGCGAAGAGTTCTGCAGCCTTCTTGTAGACTGGCAATGGAACATAACTGTATCTGAGCCTCATTGTTTCTATGCCGAAGGCTGCAAGCTCTTTACCCATTTCTATCATGCGTTTCTTGGTGAACTTCTCGTCTATTTCCTCGCTTCCTTCGATTACCAGCACCCCGTCTGCCCCGTATGCAAATGCCATGAGAATTTGCTTCTTTCCGAGAATCGCTGTTGTTGGAACAGCAACTATGCGGACGTTTTCCGGATAGTTTGCACGGTCAAGTCCTAAGAAGTCCATGCCCGTGTACCCAACATTCTTGTCGACGAAGGCTATTATTCGATTTTCTTCTGGTGTTTTGTCGGCTAAAACTCCTCTTATGGTGGCTTTTATTTGCTTTATTGTTGAGTTTTTGAAGTCTATTGCTTCTTGTGGGCATATGGGGATGCATGCACCACAGCCAATGCACTGGAAGGGGTCTATTTTAGCTTTACCGTTCTGCAGTGTTATAGCGTTTACCGGGCAAATTTTTATGCATTCGCTACATCCGTTGCACAAATCCGTGATGACGAAGGCTTTCTCTGGGCTGGTGGTTACGTACTCGCTTTTTAGGAATAAGGCTGCCCTTGCCGCTGCGCCTAGAGCATCTGAAACGGTGTCTCTCACGTCTTTGGGGCTTAGGGCGCATCCACATGCGAAAATTCCTGTGACAAGCGAGTCTACCGGGTCGAGTTTTGGATGCTTCTCTGTTACGAAACCGTCTTCGCCTAGAGCTACTTTCATTTTTTCAGCCAGCTTCGCCAACCCGTCTGGCGGAACCATTGCAGTTGCCAAAGCTACCATGTCAAATTCGTCCTCTCTAGTTTCGCCAGTAAGCGTGTCTTCAGCTTGAACCACAAGCTTTCCATTGTTGTTTTTCCACACTTCGGCAACTTTTCCTCGGATGAAGATTACTCCGGCTTCTTGGTCTCGCCAGTACAAGTCCTCATAGCCCTTTCCGGTCGCCCTAATGTCCGTGTAGTAAATTGTTACGTCTATTCCCAGCATTTTTTTGAGAACGAAGGCTTGTTTAAGGGCGTACATGCAGCATATTCGACTGCAGTATGGGATATGGTTCTTATCTCTTGAGCCAGCGCACAAAATTATGGCGATTTTGCGGACATCGCTTCCATCAGCCCTCTTAACATAGCCCCCTGTCGGTCCAGTTGCCGATGTAAGCCTCTCCAAGTCCATCATTGTTATAACGTCTTTGTAGATGCCATAGCCATAGTTTTCTAGTTTCCGCGCATCATAAAGCCTGTAGCCAGTAGCCAAAATTATGGCGCCAACATTTAACTCAACAATCTTGCCGGTGTCGTTTAAGTTTATGGCTTTTGCTGGGCAGTATTGTTCGCATTTTCCACATTTTGTGCATGCTTTGAAGTCTATGGCGTAGGCGGATGGAACGGCTTGTGGGAACTCTATGTAGGCTGCTTTTCGCTGGGATAAGCCCTCATTAAATTCGTCTGGAACTGTGACGGGACAAACTTTTGCGCATACACCACAACTTCTACACTTCTCAACATCAACGCCTCGGGGCTTCATAAAGATGCGAACCGTGTAATTACCGGGGCGACCACTAACATCTTGCACCTCAGCATAAGTTAGCAAATTCACGTTGGGGTTTCTTCCAACCTCAGCCATTCTTGGCGTTAAAATGCACTGCGCACAGTCAAGCGTGGGAAACACCTTTGTTAGCTTTGCCATGTTTCCACCTATGCTGGGTTTTCGCTCAACAAGGTGAACCCTATAGCCAGAATACCCAAGCTGGAGAGCAGTCATTATGCCAGCTATTCCGCCGCCCACAATAAGGATTTCCCTTGAGCCCTTCTCACTTATCATTTCTAGAGGCTCAAGTTCGAGGCTACGCTCGTATCCTCCCCTAATTAGGCTTATAGCTTTCCTTGTTGCTTCGGGATTTGGTTTTGGTCCATGAACCCATGAGTCCTGTTCCCTTATGTTCACAAATTCAAGCATGTAGGGATTTAGCCCAGCCCTTTCCAGCACGCTTTGGAATGTAGCCAAGTGCATTCTTGGCGTGCAGGAAGCCACCACAACTCTGTCGAGGTTTTCCTTTTTTATGGCTTCCGCAATCATTTCTTGGGCTGGCTTTGAGCACAAATATTTATGGTATTTGGCTACTGCAACACCTTCCCAGTTTTTGACAGCTTCAACAACCGCTTTAACGTCAACAACATCTCCGATATTGCCACCGCACTCGCATACAAAAATTCCTATGCGAGGTCTTCCTGCTTCATTCTTTTCCTCTGACATGGGCGAATGTCTCCAAATGGCATGATTGTTTAAACCCTTAAAAGGGAAAATGCTTTTAAAATCTTATCCTTCAACTTTCAGCAAAGTGACATGAAATGAACCCTCAAGAACTCGTTCAAAAGCACAAGCTTCTGGAATGCATCCAATGCGGCATGTGCACTGGAAGCTGCCCAGTCGCCAAAAAGGCAAACCTAAACATTAGACGTTACATGCGTGAAGTTTCCGCCTCTAGGAAGTTAGTGATACATCCGCCCAACGAGTTGTGGAGCTGCACAACATGCACAACTTGTGGTGTGCGTTGTCCTAAAGACTTGAATCCCTACGAGTTTCTTATTGACATTAGAAGCATGGCTGTTGAGGAAGGACAAATAGCCCCAACCATAAGGGACGCCTTAGAAAGCATATTCAAAAACGGTAACCCATGGGGAAGGATTCGCGGGAAACGCACGGAGTGGAGTCAAGGCTTAAATGTCAAGCATATTTCCCAAGGGGCCGAAATCCTATTTTATGTTGGATGCACGCCAGCCTACGACCCACGAGTGCAAAGTGTTACAAAAAGCCTTGTGAAATGTTTTGAGGCCGCTGGACTTAATTTCGGAGTTTTAGGCGAAGAGGAAAAATGTTGTGGAAGCGAGGTATACGGCATGGGTGAAAAGGGACTTTTCGATTTCTTGGTTGAAGAGAACATGAAAATTTTTGGCAAGTATGACGTCAAACAGTTGGTTACAAGCTGCCCTCATGGTTTTCACGCCTTCAAGAATAGGTATAATCAAACAAGCTTTGAGCCCCTGCATCATACGCAGCTTTTGGCAAAGCTTATTGAAACTGGGAAGCTGACACCGTCAAAAGAAATGGCCAAAAAAGTGATTTATCATGACCCGTGTTACCTTGGCAAACAAAACAACATTTACGATGAACCCCGCAAGGCCATTGAAAGCATAAAGGGCGTAACGCTTCTAGAGTTTGACCGTTCAAGAAGCAGAAGCCTATGCTGCGAAGGGGGAGGCGGAAGAATGTGGGTTGACATTCCAGGACCACGCTTAGCTGAAATCCGCGTCAAGGAAGCTGTATATGTAGGGGCCGACGTATTGGCTGTGGCTTGTCCCTTCTGCATGCTCACAATGGAAGATGCTGTAAAAACAACTGGTAATGAGGGTAAAATCCAAGTTATGGACGTGGCTGAGCTTTTGGCACTCGCTTTATAAAACGCATATGTGCATATAGAATTTGAGGTTTATTAATGGAGGAAGAAGAAACCTACCACTGTCTGCTTTGTGGCAGGGAAATCACAAGAGAGGAATACGAGATCTATGATGGGCTTTGTCCAGAATGTTATGAACTTGAAATTGCCGAACTTGACATGGACTTTGAAGAAGACTAGCGGCTCACAAAACAATTAAAAATGGCGTTGCAGCCAAATACTCAGTTAGGGTTGTTAGGGAATGGAAGACTGGGAATTAATAATTATTGGCGCTGGCGTTGCTGGCTTAACGGCTGGAATCTACGCTGTTAGAAGCGGGTTAAAAGCGTTAATTCTTGAGGAGAAGATTGCTGGTGGAACAGCCGCCGACGCCCCAATAATTGAGAACTATCCTGGTTTCGAGCGAATAAGTGGGCTTGAGCTTATGCAGAAAATTGTGGCGCAGTGTAGAAGACTCGGCGCAGAAACCCGCGAGTTTGAAAAGGTTACGAGCCTAAACTTGAAGGGCGAGGAGAAAATTGTCGAAACTGCTAAAGCCGCCTATAAAAGTAAGGCTGTTATAATCGCCTCTGGTACAAGCTACACTGAGCTTGGCGTTCCGGGCGAAAAAGAGTTTCGTGGTAGAGGGGTAAGCTACTGTGGTATTTGTGATGGCCCCCTCTTTAAGGGTAAACGTGTCTTGGTGGTTGGCGGCGGCAACTCTGCTGTGGCTACAGCCCTCTATTTGGCTGATTTGGCTTCAGAGGTTAAGGTGTCACATAGAAGGGACGCCTTTAGAGCCGAAGAGGCGCGTGTTAGGGCTTTATTGGAAAAGCCCAATGTCGAGGTTTTTTGGAATACTGAGTTGAAAGAGATTAAGGGTGAAAAGCTCGTCAGCAAGGTTGCACTTTTTAATTCCAAAACTGGTGCTGTCATGGAGCTTCCAATAGACGGAATTTTTGTTCAAGTCGGTGAAAGGCCTAACAGCCAACTCGCTAAGGAAGCTGGAGTGGCTGTGGACGAGCATGGCTACATAATTGTTGATGCTCGTCAAAGAACAAACATTCCCGGGGTTTATGCGGCTGGTGATGTTACTAATCATCCGGTTAAGCAAGTTGGGACGGCTGTTGGGCAGGGGATAACCGCCGCTTTAGAGGTTTATGGTTTTATTCGCAGACCTTACTATTTCAAGCAGTAATGCGCCAATTTTGCTCCAAAAATATTATATTGTTCTATGGTCTTTCATTCAGAACTTCTAGCGCTGATGCGTTTAAATAAGCAGCGGGTTTGGAGATATGATGGAATGGGCGAAGAACAAACGGTTGTTGTATTTATAAACCAAGATTACTGTAGTCGCTGTTCCATATGTTATTCTATATGCCCCTATGAAGCCATTAAACGAGATGCTGAAACTGGCAAGGTGGAGATAGACCTCCAGAAGTGCCAAGTGTGCGGGATATGCTACAGTGCATGTCCAGTTTTCGCCATAGAAATTGTCTACTACGATTATGAAAGTTTGGTAGACTATGTGGAAAGCGAGCGGAAAAGAACTGGAACTGAAACGCTTGTGCTCATGTGCCGTGGGAACTCGCCTTCAACAAGGGAAGTTGAGGAGATTTTGACTGAGCAGGGTTTAAGCATAAAGGAGTACATCCCACTTCGTTTGCCATGTTCCGGGCGAGTTCCAACAGAATTCATATTCAAGGTTTTGGGTTCTGGCATTAGAAATGTTGTTTCAATTCAATGTGAGGATTTGTTCTGTCGCTTCAAAGAAGGCACAAAAATCAACACGAGGCGGCTTTTCCTTGGAAGAAGGGTTCTTGAAGAGCTGGGCTTCAGCAAAGACGCTGTCAGAGTTGTTAAATATTCTCGGAAAGCTGTTTATGATACTGCAAAGTGTGTTGGCTGCGACAAATGTGTCTTTATATGTCCATACGCCGCTATAGAAGCGGAGCCTTTCACCACGCCAAAAATCCTAAGCGACTATTGTATGGGCTGTGGCGCATGTGCTTTAGTCTGTCCACATCATGCAATTCAGGTTAAGGGCTTTGAGTTTGAGAATGTCTTGAGGCGTTATGGTGATTCAGCGATTAGGCTGAAGGCTGAGGGCAAATCACCCCTAATTCTTGTCTTTAGTTGTCAGTGGTCTGAGTTTTCCGCCCTTGATAATCCGGAGGGCGTTCTCTTCAAGCGGAATGTTGTTATGCTTGAGGTTCCATGCTTCAAAGCTCTTGATCCAGTTCACGTTGTCAATGCGCTGGAAAATGGCTTTGACGGGGTTATGGCTGTTGTGTGTTCCGCTGAGGATTGCAAGCTTCAAGAGGGGCGCGACACAGCTGAGAGAAACATGACTGTGCTTAAGGATGTTTTAAAGAAGATGGGCCTAATTGAGCGTTTTGAGCTTTATGAGGCGTCTCCAAGGGATGCTGGGAAATTTGAGGAGAGACTTGAAGATTTTGTGAGGATGATTGCGGCTTTACCGCCAATAAAACCTTTGAAAATGGAGGCTTAGCCCTATGTATGAGATTTTAATGGTTGAAGAGCTTGCCCCAAAAATAAAGTTATTTGAGGTTTATGCTCCTGAAATAGCCGAGAAAGCCAAACCCGGACAGTTCATCATAGTCGTTATAAATGAGAAGGGCGAGCGGGTGCCTCTAACAATTGCTGGCTACGATGTGAAGAAGGGTTCAATAACTTTTGTTTTCAATGAGGTTGGTAAGACGACGAAGCAGCTTGGCTTGTTGAAGAAGGGTGACAGCATATGGAACATTACTGGTCCGCTTGGGAATCCTTCGGAGATTAAAAATTTTGGCAAGGTCTTGTGTGTAGCTGGAGGCGTTATGATTGCGCCCATGCTTTTGCAAGTTAAAGCCTTACGAGAGGCTGGAAACACTGTTATAACGGTTATAGGCGCCCGCATTAAGGAACTGCTTTTCTTTAAGGATGAAATGAAAGCTTTGAGTCATATGCTTTATGTGGCGACGGACGACGGTTCCGAAGGCTATAGGGGGTTGGATTTTCTGGTGGATGTTTTGGCTTCTGAGAAGTTTGATAGGTGTGTGGCTATGGGTCCTGTTCCAATGCTTCAAAAAGCCTGCGAATTAACAAAGCCTTACAATATTCCGACGGTCGTTACGCTTATGCCCATCATGGTGGATGGCATGGGCATGTGTGGCGTCTGCCGCGTAAGCGTTGGCGGGCAGATGAAGTTTGGTTGTGTTGATGGTCCGGAGTTTGATGGGCATCTTGTGGATTTTGACCAGTTGATTAAGCGTCAGCGCATGTTCCTTCCGGAGGAGCGTTTAAGCGCCTTGTTGTGGGAGCTTGGAGGGTGCGAGTGTGGCGGAAAGTAAGCCCCAGCCTAAGGTTAAGAAAAAGGGTGTTCCAATTCCTAAGCAGCCGCCAGAAGTGCGGAAACACAACTTTAACGAGGTTGCTTTAGGCTACACTGAAGAGCAAGCCCTTGAAGAGGCAAACCGATGTCTCCAGTGTCCCCAACCTCAATGTGTTAAGGGCTGTCCAGTTGAAATTGACATTCCAGCCTTTATCAAGTTGCTTAGAGAGGGCAAATACGAAGAGGGCATAAAGAAGATTAAGGAGAAGAACAGCCTCCCAGCTATCTGTGGGCGGGTTTGCCCCCAGGAGGAACAATGCCAAAAATACTGTGTTCTCGGTAAGGTTGGCGACCCAGTTAGTATTGGCAGGCTTGAAAGGTTTTTGGCAGATTGGGAGAGAGCGAGGGGTTTCACGATTCCTGAGAGGGCTCCGCCCACCGGCAAAAGAGTTGCCATAATAGGTGCTGGTCCTGCTGGTTTGACGGCAGCTGCAGACCTCGCAAAGCTTGGGCATGAAGTGGTTATTTTTGAGGCTTTGCATCTTCCGGGCGGCGTGTTGGTTTATGGTATTCCGGAGTTTCGTCTGCCAAAAAGCATAGTGCAGGCTGAAGTGGATTATATCAGGAAGCTTGGCGTTGAGCTTAAGCTTGGTTATCTTATTGGCAGAACCTACACCGTTCCAGAACTGGTGAAGGAGAGGGGTTTTGACGCGGTTTTCATTGGAACTGGTGCTGGTTTGCCCCAGTTTTTGGGTGTGCCTGGCGAGAACCTAGGCGGGATTTATTCGGCTAACGAGTTTCTGATTAGGGTTAACTTGATGAAGGCTTATGCCTTTCCAGAATACGACACGCCAATAAGGATTGGCAAGCATGTGGTCGTCATTGGCGGTGGAAATGTTGCTATGGACTCTGCTCGTTCAGCGCTTCGCCTCGGCGCAGAGCAAGTGTGCATAGTCTATCGTCGCTCCAGAGAGGAGATGCCAGCCCGCAAAGAAGAAATTGAAAACGCCGAGGAGGAGGGGATTATCTGCAAGTTTTTGGCGACACCAACCCGGTTTATCGGCGACGAGAAGGGCTGGGTTAAGCAGATGGAATGCATACAGATGGAGCTTGGACCACCAGACGAGTCTGGGAGGCGCAGACCGGTGCAAGTTAAAGGCTCAGAATTCCTAATGGATATTGACACTGCCATTATTGCTATTGGGCGAACTCCAAACCCGATAATTCAGCGTACAACAGATGGCTTAGCCGTCACAAAGTGGGGTACCATTGTGGCTGATGAGAACGGCAAAACAAGCCTTGAAGGCGTCTACGCCGGCGGCGACATAGTCACTGGCGAAGCAACCGTTATAAGCGCCATGGGAGCCGGAAAAAGGGCTGCAAGGGCTATCCATGAATACTTAATGGGCAAGAAGTAAGGTCAAATTTAGGCGTCGGCTAAAGCCTAAATTTGATACCCTCTCTATACATTTTTTGGCTTGGAAAAAAGCCAATAGCATCCCTCCCTCTATAGATTTTAAATTGCGAAAATGGCTTCGAAAAACAGCCTAAAGTGACTACCCCCTCCCCTCTAGCTTTTCTCGTGCCCCATGCCAAGCTGAGGTGTTTTTGCATAAAATTTTAACCCCAAACCCAAAGGTGTTAGGGTTTATTGACCTCGTTTAAGATTTTAATGATCCTGCCGAGAAGATACAGTGTTGGGATCATAGACAGTACAATATACATGTAACTAAATGGGTCGTAAACAAACGGAACGCCTTGTTGCTCTGCAATTTCTTGTTGAATCCTCCAGACTTCCATTATGTTCCATGTGGTATATATCGTAAATCCGAGACAAATAAAAAAGGCAATTACAGTTGTAAACAGTTCACCTTTTTTCTCTGCTCTCACGCTTACACTCTACCTGTATGCAATAAGCTAATGTTGATAATTAATTTTTACCCCAAAACCCACCCGTTACCCACACCCTACCCTGTCACAGACACACAGTCAGCCAGCCCCAGTCACAGTCAGTCAAATAAACACGAACGGACGACAAACCGCAAAATTTACTTTAAATGCATGTATAATTAATATTTGATGAAGGATGCCTCAATGCGAATATTGTGGGAAAGAAGTAGACCTCCCTTTTGAATGCAAATTTTGCGGAGGATATTATTGTTTAGAACATAGGCTTCCAGAAAGTCACAGCTGTCCAAACCTACCGCCTAGAACACCTTTAGGAAGTTGGCAAACAAAAAAGGAAATAGCTATTGCACATGCTGAAGAGAAAAAGGGTAAATTTGTATCAGAAGGAGAACTACATTTTATTAAGGAAGAAGGCAAAAGTGAAAGAAAGGAAGTAAGAAAGCCATTTCCAACAAAGAAAGTTGTTGGTGTATTGATATTAGTCTCAGTAATGGGTGTGTTGATTTGGCAGCTGCCTGTAATACTCTCTTATTTTCAGAATCTCTCTTACAAGAAGCTAACAATCACCAACGGACAAATTCAAGATGTTGAATTCAACGGTAACAAGTTCGGGATACTATATTCACATGACCCTTCTGCTGGTGATTACCACACCCTAGCAGTGGCTACCCCTGCTTTTCAAGTAAGAATATACAGGCATGTGTATAAGTCTCAAGTAATCCATTGCGACTTAGGCTTAGAAATAAAAGTGGATGAAGTGACGGATTCATACATTACGATTTATGTTAAACCTTCATACTAACCAGAATAGCATATATAGATAAAACAACCCTAAACTTCTATACCTAAATATCTAAACGCTTAATAATCCTTAAAACGCGTTCTCTAAAAGTCAAATATTCCTTAATCATGTTGTTTTGGCTTCGTAACGGTAAACAATTCTCGGAATGGACTTATAACTGTTTGGATTAATGGGTTTAGGACTTACCCTTAAAGTGCAATAGCCTTTAATGGCTTGCATACACATCCACTTCCATAAATTTCGGTTGCTCCTAACGATTCCTATCCATGCAATAACCTTTAACACGCTACTCCAACGCCGCATAGGCTTATCAAAAACCACATGATAATGCCTAAGGCTAAACTTCGCCTTATCCATTACACAGTCATCCCTTTATCAAACACTAGGCTGATTTTAAAGTTATAGGTTTAATCAATTTTGGAAATGCTGTTTATTTTTAGGTAAACTTTTAATCTTCGCTGCCGATTTTTCAAGGTGCGGTGCTTTGGCTTGGTTACCCTATATCTCGACAAGATTTTTAACCCTAAAAGCGTGTCTGTTGTGGGCGCCAGCGACGGAAGGCTCTGTAGGCTACGCCCTAATGAAAAATTTTATAGAGTCTGGCTTTGAAGGGGAAGTTTACCCAGTAAACATCCGCGAAAAGAGATTTTAGACGTTAAGGCTTACTAAAATGTGGGAATTATACGACCAAAATATCTTAGTATTAGGGATGGGCTCCTTATTGTTGGAGCTTTGAAACTTTTTGGCTTGGTTACCTTAGATTTAAGGCTAAGATTAGGCCAAGGGCTGCCAAAGCCGCCACGTATGGGAAGATCTTTACATATGCTCCAAAGATATCTTTAGCTTGTCCGGCGATTAGGTTGCCGATGAGGGCTCCTGCGCCATATGCCGTGAATACGAGACCGTAGTTGCGTGCATAGTCTTTTGTTCCGAAGAACTGTGCTGTGGCTGCTGGAGCTATTGCAAGCCACCCGCCTAGGTTAAGCCATAAAACTGCGAAGGCGAAAACGTAGACTACTAGCAAGTTCGACAGTATAGACATCGCTAATGAAGCTATAATAATCATTGTGAAGGATATGGCTGCTGTCTTTCTGGGGCCAAGTCTGTCGGTTAACCAGCCGAATATAGGGCGTCCAACACCATTGCAGAGAGCGAATGGAGCGATTAAGACTGTAAGTAGGGCTGAAATTTCTTGCTCCCTTATCCCAATATTTGAGGCTACTTCTAAACCAACGGATTTTGAAACCCCTATGGCCATTAACCCAGCTAATGTTCCAACAGTGTAACATACCCATAATGCATAGAAAGCCTTGGTTCGTATCATCTCATCTCTTTTCAAGTTGCCTTGAGAGGCCTCCAGCTTCCCTGCGGGTTTCCAGCCCTGTGGCGACCAGTTTTCGGGAGGAAGTTTAAGGAATAAAGCGGAAGCAGCCGTTAAGGCAAAAAATGTGCCTCCCAATATTTGAAACATGGCTCGTACTCCAAACTTTGCTGCGAGAAAGTCTGCCAGAGGCGCTACTAAAGCTGCTGATAAGCCGAAGCCGAGGACTGTTAAGCCGACAGCTAAGCCTCTTCGATCCGGGAACCACTTTGTTGAAGTTACTATTGGACAGTTGTAGGCTATGCCAACTCCGAGGCCGCCTACCACGCCGTAAAGGAAGGTGAGTGTTAACGGAGAATTGGCGAAGGAAGCCAAACACCATCCTAAACCTACAAACAACGCACCCACAAGCGTGACTTTTCTAGGCCCATACCTTTCAATGAATCTTCCTATAAGTGGCATGGTAAGTGCGAAAAGAAGCAGGAAAACAATAAATGGAAATTGCATTTCGGTGGATGAAACTTTTAGACCGTAACCTTGTGGGGGCGAAGCTTCAAAAATCTTCTTCGAATGTAGAGAGATCACACTGTAGGCGTAGATTGCACCGAGACAAAGCATTACAATAAGACCTGCTACAACAACGATCCATCTGCCAGTTTCCGCCCTTAAACCAAAAACTTTGAAGGTTTCATTTGACAAGAGTTCTCACCATTTTAAGCTAGCTTTTGTCCATGTTTCGAGGATTAAATACTAAAAAGATTTGATGGTTATTTGGATTCAAGGGCTGACTTTATGATTTCATAAGCCTTTTTTGCCTCTTCGACGGCAACGCCATCCTCCAAAGTTGTTACGTCGCCTAAAGTTGCGCTTTCAACAACAGATCTCAGCAACCTTCTCATTATTTTTCCGCTTCTTGTTTTAGGTAGAACCTCAACGAAGGCTATAACGGTGTCTGATGCCACTATAGGCCCTATAGAAGTTCTAAGGTGATTCTTTAATTCCTTTTCAAGCTCTGAACTTGGAGAGAAACCCTTCTTAAGCACCGTAAAGATCACCGGTACCTGTCCCTTTACCGGGTCGCTCTTGCCCACACAAGCCGCCTCAGCCACTGCTGAGTGCCTCGCAAGGGTTGCTTCAACCTCAGCAGTGCCTATTCTGTGCCCTGCAACCTTGATGACGTCGTCAGCCCTTCCAAGTACCCATATGTATCCATCTTGATCTTTAACTGCGAAGTCTCCCGTGTAAAAGTATAATTTACCCTTAAACCTCAACCAGTATGCGTCAATGTACCTCTGCGGGTTCTTGTACAAGGTTTCAAGCATTCCCGGCCAAGGAGAAGTTATCACGAAGTACCCTCTGACGCCAGGCGGGCATGGATTGCCATCATCATCAACAACGTCGACGTCCACGCCGGGTATGGAGTATCCGTTGGTTCCAGGCTTCATCGGGAAGATTTTTCCAAGACCTGGGAAGTGTCCAGTTATAATGTGCCCAGTTTCAGTCATCCACCACGAGCTAGTGGCCACTACGTCGTTTCGACCTAGGTTTTTAAAGTACCATAAGAAGGCTTCGGGATTTATTGGCTCTCCTACTGTGTGGATAATTCTTAACGTTGAGAAGTCATGTTTCTTTACATAACCTTCAGGATACTTCATCAGCATTCTAATGGCGGTGGGCGCGGTATAGAACAATGTTACTCCATGTCTTTCTATAATGCTCCACCATCTGTCAGGTTCAGGGTAGTCTGGGCTGCCCTCATAGATTACGGTTGTTAACCCTAAAATGAGCGGACCGTAAACCACGTATGAGTGCCCTGTAATCCATCCCACGTCAGCGGTGCACCAGTAGATGTCATCCTCCCTTACGTCAAAAAGCATTTTCATTGTAGCATATAATCCAGTCGCATAACCGCCTATTGAATGTTGGACAGCCTTAGGGGTGCCCGTTGTCCCAGAAGTGTATAGGATGAAAGAGCTATCTGATTCATTTTGCCTCTCAACTGGCACATAAACTGTCTGCGGCACATCAGCTATCAACTCGTGGTGCCACAAATCCCTATCCCGGTTAAACTCTATCTCATTTCCGGCCCTCTTGACAACTATGACCTTTTCGATTTTGCGCCCTTCTTTTTCACATATCTTTACAGCCTCGTCGACTATTGATTTTAAGTTTATAGTTTTGCCTCTTCTGTAAAAGCCGTCGGCAGTTACTATTATTCTCGAGCCACTGTCCACAACACGGCTTGCCAGCGACTCTGCACTGAAACCGCTGAAGACAACACTATGTTCAGCGGCTAGGCGCTGAACAGCAAGCATATAAAATGGTAGCTCCGGAATCATGGGCAAGTAGAAAGTTATAATCTCCCCCTTCTTTACGCCTAACTTCTCTTTCAACGCATAGCTTATTACATTGGAGGCCTTAAATAAATCGTAAAAAGTGAACTTTTTAACCTCTCTTGGCTGTTGGAGCACGCTGTCCCAAGGCTCTCCTTCCCATATAATCGCCAACTTGTTCTTGCGTCCTTTTTGGACTTGCCAGTCGGTGGCTAAATAAGCTAGGTTGGTTTCTCCACCAATGAACCACTTGTAAAATGGCGGTTTACTGTCGTCTAAAACTTTACTCCACTTTTTAAACCAGAATAGTTCATTCGCCCATTTCTCCCACCATTTTTCAGCGGCTTCCTTACTCGCCACGGTACTCGCATGGAACTTTTTAAAATCCTCTTTGCTCCAAACTCTGTCTTTCCAGCTCGGCGGGATTACGTCTCCTTCAAAAAACTCTTTATATACCTCCACACTTTGAGCCACAACCATCGACCTCGGGAATCGTTTTTGAAAAAAAGTTGCATAATAAATAGTTTACGTTAAAATTCAACAATATTTAAGGGAAAACATGGGTTTTAATTTAAACCATATTTAATTAGGTTTCCACGTCATGAATGCCTTTTTCAACGTGTAGTATGCCAAATGCACAAAGTTTTAATTTCAGCCCCACCTATTTCCAACACGGGGGTTCGTCCTGGTTACTATTTATCTTGAAAAAATCTTTAATCCTAACAGTGTTGCTCTCATAGGCGCCACGGACAGGGAGGGGTCCGTGGGACGTGTTTTAATGGCAAATTTCATCGAATCAGGTTTTGAAGGGACCCTCTACCCAGTTAACATAAAGAAGAAAGAAATCTTGGGTTTTAGGGCCTATCAAAGTGTGGAGGAAATTCCTGAAACGGTAGATCTCGCCGTCATTGCAACTCCAGCAACGTCAATCCCGGAAATTGTGGAACAATGTGGCAGGGTGGGGATTAAGGGCATAGTGATAATCTCCGCTGGATTTAGGGAAGTTGGACCGGAAGGCAAGGAGCTTGAGAATAAAATATTGGAAGCTAAGCAAAAGTATGGCTTGCGGATAATTGGGCCAAATTCGCTGGGTGTAATGCGACCGAAAATCAAGCTTAACGTCACCCTCTTAAATAGGATGCCAAAGCCAGGCAACATAGCTTTCATTACTCAAAGCGCAGCGTTAGGGGCTGCAACGCTTGACTGGGCAATCCACGAAAATATAGGGTTTAGCTACTTCGTCTCCGTTGGTTCAATGATTGACGTTGACTTTGGCGACTTAATAGATTATTTCGGAACAGACCCCGAAACTAGGAGCATATTAATGTACATTGAAGGAATAACAGATGCCCGCAAATTCATGAGCGCAGCGAGACACTTCGCAAGAACAAAACCCATAATTGTTGTTAAGGCTGGAAAATTCAGCGAAAGCGCAAAGGCTGCAGCTTCTCACACAGGCTCCTTAACTGGGGAAGATCAAATTTACGATGCAGCCTTTAAACGTGCAAGCATAGTTCGGGTTGATGAAATATCAGACCTATTTAATTGCGCAGAGGCACTTGGGCTTCAGCCTTTGCCTAAAGGTCCAAACCTTGCCATAATAACAAACGCCGGCGGCCCTGCCGTTATCGCAACAGACGTCCTCATAACTCGGGGAGGCAAACTTGCCACTTTAAGCCCAAAAACGCTTGACATGCTAGGAAAAATGCTTCCAAAGTACTGTAGCATCACGAACCCCATCGACCTCCTAGAAGAGGCCAACGCTGATCGTTATAAGGCTGCGTTGGAGGCGTGTCTCAAAGACGAAAATGTAGACGGCATCCTTATAATTTGCACTTCACAAGCCATGTCAAATCCTGTTGAATTAGCAAAGGCTATTGTTGATATATGTAAGAGTTGCAAATACCATGACAAAACAATCTTGACGTCTTTCATGGGTTACGGCGCTATTGAAGAGGCAAACCACATATTAAACGAGAACGACATTCCAACCCATCCCACTCCGGAACAGGCAATAAAAACATACCTGTACATGTACCAGTACAAGAGGAACTTAGAACTTCTCTACGAAACTCCAGAGGAACTGTCGGTGGATTTCTCACCGCCTAAACGTCCAATCGTTGCAGCCATGGGAAGCGTAGTGATGGAAGGCCGTGAAGTTTTGACCGAAGCTGAGGCGAAAAAGATCCTTGAATTCTATGGTATACCGGTGGTGAAAACATATGTCGCTAGAACAGCCGATGAGGCCGCACGTTTAGCGTCACAGATCGGCTACCCCGTGGTCGTCAAGGTTCTCTCACAACACATAACACATAAAACCGAGGCTGGAGGCGTCGCCCTTAACTTGAATAGCGAGGCTGAGGTCAGAAGCGCGTTTGAATGTGTGGTTAAGGCCACCAAGGAACATAACCCAACAGCAGAAATTCAAGGCGTAACCGTTCAGAAAATGATAAAAGGTAACGGCTACGAAGTAATGGTCGGTGCCAAAAAGGACGAAATCTTCGGTCCTATTGTCCTCTTCGGAATTGGTGGCACAGCTGCCGAGCTATATAAGGACTACGCAATTGGCTTGCCTCCGCTGAACCAGACCTTAATTAAAAGGTTAATTGAAGAGACGAAGGTTTACCATCTGCTTAAAGGATACAGGGGGTCGCCGCCAGCAAACATGAAATTTCTTGAGGAAATACTAATGCGATTCTCCCAGTTACTGGTGGATTTTCCACAGATAAAAGAAGTAGACTTAAATCCGCTGTGGATAAGTGATAAAGAGGCCTATGTCTTGGATGCGCGCATGGTCATCGATAAGGATCTAATTTTTAAAAATGTTGAGCCGCATTCACATTTGATAATAAGTCCTTACCCTAAAAAGTATGAAACTCTCTGGAGGATGCGAGACGGGAGAATAGTGTTACTTAGGCCAATAAAGCCTGAAGATGAACTGTTATGGCTTGAAATGTTCAAGAACTTTTCCGAGGAATCAATCCGTTATAGGTTCTTCCAAATAATAAAGGACACACCCCACGAGGTGAGGGTGCGATACTGTAATATAGACTATGAAAGGGAAATCGCGATAGTCGCTGAATTAAATGAGGGAGACCGCAAGAAGATTCTCGGAGTAGCAAGAATAAGCCTTGAGCCTGACCGTAGGAAGGGCGAAATAGCGTTCATAGTTGCAGACCCATGGCAGGGGCTAGGCTTAGGCACAAAAATGGTGGACTACGCCATAGAAATCGCTAAGGAAATGGGTGTAGAGACGATATATGCTATAATGCTCCCAGACAATGTTAAAGCCATAAATCTTCTCAGAAACATGGGATTCACCATTAAAGCCCAGGAGGACGGCAACCTAAAGGCGATTCTTAACCTTAAGGAAGAGAAGCCGCAAGAAATCTCTATCGAATCTCAGAAGATTACGAACAGGGAAGCTGAACCATCTTCGTTAGACTAGTTGCAAACTTTCATTGTCTTCGCATCTTTTTGAATCGTGTTAAAACAATATTTTTCTATTTACTTATGAGCTAAATTTAAATTATAGATGCTATATATAACCTAACTTCAATTCCGGTAACTGGTGAGGAGAATGGAAAAATCTCAAAAATTGAAGTTTGCGTTTTACTGGGCAGCAAGCTGTGGCGGATGCGAAATCGCTGTTCTAGACATTAACGAAAAAATCTTAGACGTCATAGCTAAAGCAGACATCGTGTTTTGGCCTGTAGCCATGGACATTAAATATAAGGATGTGAAAGCCATGCCAGACAAAAGCATAGACGTCTGCTTCTTTAACGGTGCAATAAGAACGGAGGAAAACGAGTACATGGCGAAACTGCTAAGGCAGAAATCAAAAGTGCTGGTGGCTTTTGGCTCATGTGCATGCGATGGCGACGTAATAGGCTTGGCGAACTTGTGGAATAAGGAGAAAATTTTCGAAAGGGTGTACTTTGAAACTCCATCAACAAAGAATCCGGGAAAAGTAACCCCTCAAACTCGGTTGAAGGTTGCACAAGGAGAGCTGGAACTTCCAGAGTTTTATGATACGGTTAAGACTTTGGCGCAAACCGTCGACGTAGACTACTTTATTTCTGGCTGTCCTCCTCCAGTTCCAAGGATAATTGAAGCTTTAGACACCATTTTAAGTGGGGGACTTCCACCTAAAGGCTCCAGCTTTCTACTAAACAAGTCTATCTGTGATGAATGCCCAAGGGAAAAGAAAGACCGAAAAATAACACAGGTCAAAAGAATCTATGAGATAGAAGACGACTACAAAACATGTTTCTTAGACCAAAGCGTCATATGCATGGGACCCGCCACAAGAGGCGGATGCGGTGCCCAATGCTTAAAGGCGAATATACCTTGCACTGGATGCGGTGGACCGGCGCCCCGCGTGGCAGACCAAGGCGCAGCCATGATAAGCGCCTTCGCCTCCATAGTCACGGACCCAAAAGTCATAGAACAAGTCGTCGACCCTGTTGGAACCTTTTACAAGTATTCTTTGGCTAACTCGATTTTGCGGAGGAGGGTGATGCGATGAAAGAGATAGTTATAAACCCCATCACAAGGCTGGAGGGCCACGGAAAGATAACCATATTCCTAAATGAAGAAGGCGACGTTGACGAAGCCTACTTCCAAGTTCCAGAACTCCGCGGCTTTGAAAAGTTCTGTGAAGGTCGAAGGGCTGAAGATTTGCCAATAATAACAACGCGCATTTGCGGCGTCTGTCCCGTAGCCCACCACATGGCGAGCGCCAAAGCCCTAGACGCGGCTTTCAATGTTGAACCGCCGGAGCCCGCCAAAAAATTGCGGGAACTCATGTACTGCGGTTACTACTTATACGACCACACATTGCACTTCTACTATCTTGGCGGTCCAGATTTTGTGGTCGGGCCAGATGCGCCACCGGAAAAACGCAACGTTTTAGGCGTTATTGAAAAAGCCGGCTTAGAAATTGGCAAAGAAGTCATAAAGCATAGGGCTTATGGCCAAAAGATAACCGAAATCTTAGGCGGAAAGGCAACCCACCCAGTAAGCGCATGCATTCCCGGCGGATTTGCAAGGCCAATTTCAGAGGACGAGCGGCGAGAAATTGAGCGTATGGTGAGAAGCTGTCTAGAATTCGCCAAGTTCTCGCTGAAACTCTTCGACGACATAGTACTGAAAAACACCGCTTACATAGACTTGATTAAAAGTGAGGCTTACACGCTCAAAACCTACTATATGGGGTTAGCGGATAAAAACAACAAGGTGAACTTCTACGATGGAAACGTCCGCGTAGTAGACCCAAATGGGCGTGAGTTCGTCAAATTCTCTCCCAAAGAGTATTTAGACGTCATAGAAGAACATGTGGAGCCATGGACCTACGTGAAGCTTCCGTACTTGAAGAAGGTTGGTTGGAAAGGTCTTGTTGACGGTCCTGAAAGTGGTGCCTACCGTGTTGGTCCCCTTGGAAGGCTTAATGCTGCTGATGGCATGGCAACACCCCTGGCCCAAGCCGAATACGAGCGCATGTACGCAACCCTAGGCGGGAAACCTGTTCACAACACTTTGGCTTACCACTGGGCTAGGCTCATAGAGCTTTTATACGCTGCTGAACGTGCCCTAGAACTTATAACAGACCCGGAAATAACCAGCAAAAATGTTCGCAACAAGCCCGGCAAACCAGGCGAAGGCGTCGGAATCGTGGAAGCAGCAAGGGGCACGCTTATACATCATTATCAGTTTGACGAGAATGCTTTGGCTAAGAAGGTCAATTTGATAGTGGCTACCGTTAATAATGCGCCGAGCATTTGCATGTCCATTAGAAACGCTGCCAAAGGCTTAATCAAGAAGGGTAAGGTGACCGACGGCATATTGAACATGATTGAGATGGCTTTTAGGGCTTACGACCCATGTTTCGCATGCGCCACCCATTTTGCGGTTGGTCAAATGCCTTTGGAGGTGGAGATTTATGATAGCGAGAAAAGGCTCATCCAAAAAATCAAAAGGTAAAGTTGGAAGGAGGAAAAGGAGGGAAACAAAAGTGAAAGCCGTTGAAGAAGCTAAAGTTGGAGTCTTCCTATCCGACTGCGGTGGGCAAATAGCAAAAATCCTCGACTTTGAAGCCTTAACAAACTTTGTTAAGGCTGTTCCGGGAGTTGCCCTTGTTGCCCGAGGAAGCGAGTTTTGGCGGGGCGAAGGCCTAAAAACCATAGTAGACGCCATTAAAACTAAAAAGGTAAACCGCGTCGTCGTCGCAGAGACTATTCCAAAAATAAGCGAAATAGTTGTTGCAAAAGCCGTTGAAGAGGCTGGACTCAATCCGCATTTAGTGGAGGTTTTAGACCTTAAAGACCATTGTGCATGGCCCCACAAGGACACGCCAAAAGAGGCTACTGAAAAAGCGAAGGCAATGCTTCTAGCCGCCATCGAAAAAGCCAAACTTCTAGAACCAATAGAGAAAGCCGAATTTCCAGCTGTCAAATCTGTCCTCGTTATTGGCGGCGGAATAGCTGGAATGCAGGCAGCTGAAGATTTGGCGGATATGGGCTTCCAAGTCCACTTAATAGAAAAAGAGCCTTTTGTAGGCGGTTTGGCCGCTAAAGCCGTTCGCTTCTTCCCCACAGACGACTGTGCCATATGCATTCAGTCTCCAGCAACGGACCTAAAAACCGTGACCCAAACATCGAGGAAATGCGTTTACCGTTCCGGCTTCTCGGAGATTCCAAACTTGAGTGTTTTGACAAACGCTAAAGTCGTTAAGGTTGAGGGCGGCCCGGGAAACTTCAAGGTGACTGTTGAACGGAAACCCCGCTACGTGGACGAGAAAAAGTGTGTGGCATGCGACCTATGCACAAGCGTCTGTCCCGTCGAAGTGCCAGACGAATATAACGCCAAGCTCACAAAGCGGAAAGCCATCTACATAAACAAGCCTTTGGTTTACCCGCCAGCCTACGCCATAGACGCCAAAGCCTGCAAGTTCCATGAATGCGCCAAATGCGTTGAGGTTTGCCCAACAAAAGCCATCAATCTGGACCAGAAAATTGAACATGTGACACTTAACGTCGGGAGCATAATTGTGGCTACCGGCTTCCGTGAATACGACCCAAGTGTCATAAAGGAGTACCATTATGGCGAATATCCAGACGTGATAACGCATCTGGAACTGGCGAGGATGCTGGACGCCTTCGGCCCAGTTGGAGGCGTGCCCATTAGGCCCTCAGATAGGAAACCGGCAAAACGCATTGTCTTTGTGCAGTGTGTTGGTTCAAGGGACCGGCGCTGGAACCCCTACTGTTCAAGCATTTGCTGTATGATTTCGCTGAAGCATGCAACACTGATTAAGGAGGAGTTTCCAGACGCGGATGTGACCATATGCTACATAGACATCCGCACAACAGGCAGAGAACACGAATACTATTATGAAAAAGCCAGAGAAATGGGCGTGAAATTTGTTAAGGGAAGGCCATCCGAAATAATCCACGACCCAGCCACAAACACGCTGATTGTTGAGGTTGAAGACGAGCTTCTGAGAAGGCTTATGGAATTGGAAGCCGACTTGGTGGTTTTAGCCACAGCCATGGTCCCATCAGAAGACACGAAAGAGCTGGCGAAAATCTTAGGCATAGAGTTAGATCAAGACGGCTTCTTTAAGGAGTACAACGCCAAGCTTAGGCCTACTGAAACAAAGCGGAGGGGCATATTCATATGCGGAGGCGCCGTCTTCCCAAAGGACGCCCCAACAGCTTCGCTTCATGCCCATTCTGCGGCTGTTAAGGCGGCCAAGTTCCTCATGAACGGTAAAATCACCAAAGACTTGAAAGTGGCTGTAGTCAACCAAGACTATTGTGGCAACTGCCAATTCTGTCCGGTAACATGTCCATATGGCGCCATAACACTTGAGCCGAAAGGCGACAGCCACTTCGTGGCTAAAATTTCAGAATTATTGTGCGAGGGCTGCGGCGTCTGTGTTGGCACATGCCCAGTTGGAGCCATAGAACTGCGCCACCTAAGGCCAAACCAAATATACGCCCAAATAAAGGCGCTGCTATCTGTTAATGGTGCTTCTAAACCGCTGGTGCTGGCCTTCAGCTGTTCAGAATGCGGCAACGCAGCAGTGGACTCTTCTGGAATGGCTATGATGAGCTATCCAGCCAACGTCAGAGTTTTGCGAGTCCCATGCACTGGCATAGTTCAAGTCCAGCATATCCTAGAAGCCTTCAAGGCTGGAGCCCAGGGCGTTATGGTGGTTGGCTGCAAGCCCGACGGATGCCACTACGAGGTTGGAAGCCAAAAGGCCCAAAAGAAAGTGGAAATGGCGAAGATGCTCCTCCAAGCCTACGGCATAGAACCGAAAAGACTCGAAATGTTCAATCTAGTCTACATAGAAGGCGACAAATTCGCAGAAGCAGCCAAAGCCATGACAGAAAAAGTGGAAAGGCTAGGCAACCTCCAACTCGCCTAGCTAAAGACGAAGATTCCCATGGAGTGAGCAAAAATGGCTGAAGAAAAACCCCTTGACTTCGCAAGGGAGATAACAAGCAGACTCGGCGGAGAAACAATAACACGCTGTTACCAGTGCGGCACATGCGCCAGCGCATGCCCAGTCGCAAGAACAACCGAGCGCTACAACCCCCGCCAAATAATAAGACTAGCCCTTCTGGGACAGAGAGACGAGGTTCTCAAAGGCGGTGCTATATGGCTTTGCGCCTCATGCTACAACTGCCAAGAACGCTGCCCCCAAAAAGTTGAGATTGCAGACTTGATATACGCCTTAAGAAACATAGCCATCAGAGAAGGCAACATGCCTGCCGTATACACAGAATTCGCAGCGGGACTCATAAGTGAAGGACGCCTGGCTCCAATATCAAAATTCTTGGAAAAGAAAAGAGCAGACTATGGCTTGCCACCGCTAAAACCAACAGGCATAGAAGATATCAAAAAGATTCTAGCGGCAACAGGTTTCGACAAAATCATGTTTAAGAAAGAAGGTGCACCACAATGACAAGCTACGCCCTATTTTTGGGCTGCACAATACCAGCCCGCCAACCCCACTACGAACTCGCAGCAAGAAAAGCCCTAACAAAACTTGGAATACAACTCGTAGACATGGAAGGCGCAACATGCTGCGCCCCACCGCCGCTTCAGTCTATAGACTTAGAGACAAGCCTTGCAATAGCCGCCTACAACATTTGCCTAGCAGAAGAAGCAGACCTAAACATAATCACGCTTTGCACCGGATGCTTCGAATCCCTAACCATCGCCAACCACCTCCTAAAAGGAAAACCAGAACTGCGCGAAAAAATTAACAAAATTTTGGCTGAGGTTGGTAAAGAGTTTAAAGGCACAAAAGAGGTTAGGCATTACCTACAAGTTTTAATTAACAATATAGGCGTAGACCGCCTAAAACAAACCATAGTTAAGCCCCTAAGCAACCTTAAGGTAGCCGCCTTCTCTGGATGCCACCTATTACGCCCAAGCGAACTTCTACGCTTTGATGACCCAGAACGCCCCCGTATATTCGACACCCTAATAGAGACTCTTGGAGCCAAAAGCATACCCTATAAGAACAAGCTTCGATGCTGTGGAGGGCTTCTCAGAGGCTATGCGGATGATGTGGCATTAGCCATAGCAAGAGACAAAATTGTAAACGCCTACAACGCCGGGGCAGACTGCATATCAACCCTATGCCCCTTCTGCTTCCTAACCCTAGACCTTGGACAAATGCTAATAAAAACAACCTACAAGGAAGAGTACAACTTACCAATAATTCACTACGCTGAACTGTTAAGCCTAAGTCTAGGCGTGGAGCCAAAAGAACTTGCATTAGACTTTCACAAGGTAAAAATAGACAAAGTTTTAGAAAAGATAGGCTGAAACACATCCATACCTCATTTCAACAACTTTTCTTTTAATTTTGTTAGAAAGTGTTAAAAGCTTACGATAAGGCATTAGGTTTTGAGGATGCTGGGATGAAGATTACAGCCCTTAAAGAGCATAAATGCTTCTGTTGCGGGGGAGCCATTAGAAAGGGCGAGGAATGCTTCGTATTTATCGTTAATCCTGAAAATCCAAACAGAAGCGAATTTGATGTTATTTACACTTGTGCAAAATGTGCTGAGGAAGAGGCTTGTCGAAGAAGGATTAAACAAAAAGGTGTTGCTGTTTAACGCTTCATGCCTTAATTTCTATAGTTCACGGTTGTCTTTAGCTTTGGAATCTCCACCTCTAAAGCCTTATTATTGTTACACTTTATAATCATGTTTTCAACTTGCAGCTCGTCAGTTGGAAGGTTAAGTTTCCAACATGTATTTTCTAGGCATATTTGTAAGCCGTCATCAAATTTATTGAGCGTTACCCGTTGATCCTTGCAGCGGCACTGCATCAAAACCTTAACATAATTTTCATCTTCGAAAATGTCTATTAAGGGCTCCTCAGCATGAGGCAATGGAATAAAATGTTTTGCTGTTGGGCTTTCCTCAAACCTTTCCTCAATAACATACTTCTTTTTCAAAAGCCTATCTATAGGCTCCAAGGGGTTCTCGCCTCTAGGTTCCTCTTCTTTGAGGCTTTCCACCAGTTTTTTAGCTAAAACTTTGCAGAAGACGTCTATATTCCTCAAAGCCTCTTCAAAATCATCACTCATGACGTCTTCCTCTAATAGTTATTTTACATTTCATTCTATTTAACTTTGTTATTTCAAGCTTAGCTGAATTATGCACTATGCTTTTGAAAACTATTTCTTTCCAATAGCCAACGGCAAAGTCCTAACATGCTTAACAGCCCGAACAACATCACCAACATATTTACCAGGATCTTCTAGAGCTCTGTTTATGGCTATTTCAGCTATTGTTGCGCCTTTGTCGGCAATCTTGCTTAGGCAGGAGAGAATGGACCTCACATAGGGGATTTCTGGGGCTTCCCTCATAAGCCTATTTGAGTCTACTTCAAGCACTTTTCTCATTTCCAGTAGCTGGTTTGCCACCTTCAAATCCCTTGTGAAGATGCATTCAATAGCCTTCTGAAGAATTGTCTGGGTTAGCTCACTTAAATGGAATATTCGGTCGACAACATCCTCTGGAAGCCTATTTCTATAAATTTCCATTTCAAGAACCTCTCTAGCTAAGTCTTCAGAATAATCTGCAATCAACTCCAAATACTGCAGAATCAGCCTAGCAGCCGGTATGAAAAGCACGTCCACCATGCCAACCTCTTCGGCTATGGCTGGCTTTACCTGTGCTGATAAAAGAAGACGTACCGCCAAATAGTAGATTTTGTCCGCTTCGTCTTCTCTGGCTATTGCCTCCTCCACAATATCATATTTTTTCTCTTTAAAGCCCTGCATTGCCTCAGAAAGTATGGTTGAAGCTATGAGCGCAAGCCTTCGTATGAGCATGTCAAGCTTAAACTTTGTAGAATCTATAGAGCATTGCAAGAGTATGCTTTTAGGAGTCTCTTCAAGAATGCCCAGCCCAATGAGTTTTTGAACTATCCTTCGAACTTCGTCTATATGGTTTTTGCCTATGCGGCTTGTAGAAATCACCCGTATAACATCCCGCCCAAGAATATAGCTTCCGACAATAATCCTTTCAAGCATGCCAGGCTCGTCGCATGCATCAGCATTTACAATATATTCCTCAGCTTCTTCCTTTTGGGCTATATGCCTCGGCATTATTTTTAGGGAACCATCTCTTTCCGGCATTATGAATAGTAGGTCTCGCGGTTTTATGCCTTGTTCTTTAATCCATTCGTTTGGAAGCGAAACAGTCATTGTTGAGTGTCCTACTCTTTGAACTTTTCTAATTTCCAAACGTTTCCCTCTACTTACAGTATTTACTTTAACATATTTATTTATTCTATATTTTCTATTTACGTTAGATATATATCTTTCGCTTTGTTCTATATATCACGCAGATGTAAAGGAGGTTGATGTGAAATGTCTGAATGGAAAACCGTAAGCATAAGGCAAGAGCTAATAAAAGAAATCGAGAGACTCCTAAGGACAGGACGCTACAGAAGCATATCAGAATTCGTCTCAGAAGCTATAAGGCTACGCTTGGAAGAATTGATGAGGGCTGAGGGAATTCCAGCCGCAAAACGTGAAGAGCTTTTGGCAATACCGGAACAGCTGCTATACACGCCAAAGCATACATGGGCACAAATAACTCCTGAAGGAAACATCCGTGTGGGTGTTTCAGACTACGCTCAGAGGCATCTCAAAGGCATTGCAAACATAATGACCGATCCTGTTGGGAAGGAAATAGCAAAAATGGAGCCCTTCGGTGTGGCTGAAACTTGGATGTTTATGTTTGATTTATACGCGCCCGTAAGCGGCAAAATTGTTAAAATTAACGAACAATTGAAGGATAAGCCTTACTTGGTGAATGAGGATCCATATGGTGAGGGCTGGATAATTGAGATTAAGCCCAAAAACTCTTTGACGCTTGAGGAGGAGCTCAAAAGCCTTCTAGGCTCTAGGGAGTACAACAAGTGGGTTAGCAAGCTTGAGGGAAGACTCCGCGAATAAACTGTCCATTTCCCCTTCTTTTTCTTTTTGAAAATTTTATGTTATGCTTATGTTACGTTTGATTTAGATGGCTTAATATATCAGGTTTAACATTCAAATATGCTTCTAAGAAGGCTGGTTAGCTTGACGGAAAAACCCCCTCAAGAGGTTAGGAAATTACCGCCTTGTCGGGCAGCATGCCCAGCGCATGTCAATGTTCAGGCTTATGTGGCTCTTATTCAAAGGGGCAAGTTCAAAGAAGCCGTTGAAGTTATAAGGCGAGATTTGCCTTTTCCGGCTATTTGTGGGCGAGTTTGCTTCAGCCCATGTGAAGATGCTTGCGCACGGGTTAACCTTGACCAAGCAGTAGCTGTGCGCGCCTTGAAAAGACTTGTAGCGGACATCGAACGTGAACAAGGAAGAGTTGTCGCCGAACCGGTGCCAAAAAAGTACAGCGAAAAAATCGCCATAATCGGTGCTGGA
Source organism: Bathyarchaeia archaeon (assembly GCA_038882655.1). GTDB lineage: Archaea > Thermoproteota > Bathyarchaeia > Bathyarchaeales > Bathycorpusculaceae > JAGTQI01. Next base: position 34,003 of record JAVZNT010000011.1, read on the forward strand.
CCAGCTGGATTGACAGCGGCTTACGAACTCGCGAAGCTGGGTTATCCTGTTACAGTTTTTGAGCGGATGGCTGAGCCCGGCGGCATGATGCGCTACTGCATACCAGACTTCCGCTTGGAAAAATTCGTTGTTGCGAATGAGATAGCCTACATTAAGGACGTAGGTGTTGAAATTAAAACTGGTGTTGAGTTTGGCAAGGACATAACCATTGAAAACCTTAAAAAGGACGGTTATAAGGCAATTTTCTTTGCCATTGGCACACAATTGGGCATGAAGTTAAACGTGCCAGGCGAAGACTTAGAAGGCGTAATAA
>JAVZNT010000012.1:0-33216 GCA_038882655.1 Bathyarchaeia archaeon
CACAACGTTATTCCAGTCCATCCCCTAAGCGAAAGCGAAAAGCTCGACGTTCAAGCTGCGCGTTTCATGGACAATTTACACAACCAGTTTTTCCCAAGGGCTGTTGCGGAAGGCTGGCTTGATGAGAATCTAAACGGTGTAAAAGAGAAAGGTGAAGTGAAGGGCTATTTGGCTAATCGCTTGGACTGGCTTGGCGTAAACTATTACACGCGTTTTGTGATTAAAGGTAAGCGAAACTTGCTGGCTAAGTTGTTCGCCGGAATCCCAGCAGTGCCAGAAATCGTGCCAAACTATGGTTTTGGATGCCAGCCCAAAAGCCAATCTGCCGATGGCAAGCCAACATCAGACATGGGATGGGAAATCTATCCAGAAGGGCTTCTTGAAGCCTTAAAGGCTATGGCGAAGTTTGCCAAACCGCTTTACATAACAGAAAATGGGATAGCCGACGCAGAAGACAGTCTCAGACCAAAATTCCTCGAAGACCACATCGCGATTTTGGAAAAAGCCGTAAAAGAGGAGAAAATTGACGTTAGAGGCTATTTCCACTGGGCTTTGACGGACAATTATGAGTGGGCTAAAGGCTTCAAAATGAAGTTCGGCCTATTCGCAGTTGACCTTCAAACAAAAAAGCGAATAATGCGAAAAAGCGCAAAGGACTACAAGAAAATAATCAAAGCAAAAACCTAGAAAAGCAGAAAAAGGAGAGCAAAAACGCCCACTGACATACGAAAAATGTAGAGGGGGGCTATCAATTTTGCAGTTCCCCACCAACAACAAAATTGACATTCTGACATGTGCCATCAGCATTATGGAAAATGCTAAATTTTTGGCTAGCGATAGGCTATTGGGTTTAAAGATTGCCCCACAACGAGCTTCGCAAGGACTACCTTCTAGACAGATGGGTCGTAATAGCCACAGAACGCGGACGCCGCCCAACAGACTTCGCAAAAAAGGAGAGAACAACAGCAAAAGCAGGTGTTTGCCCCTTCTGCCCGGGAAACGAGCACATGACCCCGCCAGCACTGCTTGTCTACGTGGAATCTGGCGGAAAAATTGAGAAGACAAAGGATGAAGATGATTTTAGGCATAAAAACTGGATTATCCGCTGTTTCCCAAACCTTTTTCCAGCTTTCAGCCCACCGCAAGAAGCACTAAGCAAGAGGAAAATCATGAAAGGTCGCAATTCAGTTTTAGTTGACGCTGTTGGACATCACGAGGTTTTGGTGGAATCGCCAAACCATGGTGAGCATCCGTCAGATGCGCGGCTACCCCAACTAGCCCACGTTATAAACGCTTACTTGGATAGGCTCAGCGAGCTTTCTGCAAAGCCGTATGTGCGTTATGTCTCCATATTTCGAAACCATGGCTTGGAAGCTGGGGCTTCGCTCTCCCATGCTCACAGCCAAATAATAGCAACACCCTTCACGCCAAAAATTGTCAGAGAGGAGTTGGCTGCCAGTCAGCGTTACTGGCATAGAAACAACAGTTGCATCTTCTGCAAAATCATGGAGAAAGAGCGGGACAGCCCACGGTTCATAATGGAAAACCAAGACTTCCTAGCCTTCGCGCCCTACGCAAGCGTCAATCCATTAGAGTTTTGGATATTCCCCAAAAAGCATGAAGCTTCACCCCTAAAGCTATCAGAGAAGGAAAAAGAAAACTTTGCAAAAACTTTGAAGACATGCCTAAGCGCGCTGAAAAACCTCTTAAACGATCCACCCTACAATTTCGGCTTCCACATAGCCATAGAAAAAGCCGCCAGCCCCCATTATCATTGGCATGTGGAGGTCTACCCAAAACTCGCCATATGGGCTGGATTCGAAAAAAGCACAGGCATGTATATTAACACTGTTTCTCCAGAAACAGCCGCAGAAAGCCTAAGAAAAGCCATTTCAACCTAAAATTTCCCTTTCAAATGGCGGTCTAAAATAGAGAACATCTTCAACGTAAGCCCTTAATGGCTCCGCTATACTCCAAGCTTGGGCTACGCAACCTCCAGCCTTGTGGGGTGAATCACCATCATAAACTTCACTTATGGCTCCAAGACCAGCCACAAAAACCTGCGTTGTCAAAAGTGGCGCGAGAAAACTTCTAAAGGCGTATTCCCGCATGTACTCGCCATAACCCTCAATTTTCAAATAAGCCTTCACAAAGGGACCTAGAAGCCAAGGCCAAACAGTGCCATTGTGGTAGGCTAGGTCTCTGCTTCGCCTATCTCCACGATAAACGCCCACATATCTCGGGTCGCTTCTCGCGAGAGTTCTCAACCCAAAAGGTGTTAAAAGCTCGCGACGCATAACATCCACAACTTTGTCACTTTTTGTTTTGTCAAGCATTGGAAAATCCAACGCCACTACAATAATTTGGTTAGGTCTAATAGAAGAATCGCCTAAGCCATGCTCATCAATAACATCAAACAAGCAGCCCTTCTCATGGTTCCAAAACTTTGCATTAAAGCTTCCTTTGGCTTTTTCAGCTAGACGTGCAAATTTTTCAGCCATGTCTGTCTCTTTGAATTTTTTAGCTAAAACTTCCAGCGTTTTAAGAGCGTTGTACCATAATGCTTGAACCTCCACAGCCTTGCCAGCCCTCGGCGTTATTGGTTGCCCGTTTATGGCTGTGTCCATCCATGTTAGCTGTGGTCCATGAAGAATAAGCCCATCATCATCTATGCGGATTTTTGGGCTTTTTCCCTTTTCAAAGTCTTCGACAATAGCTTTCATGTTTTCCCACAGGTTTTCATGGACGAATTCAAAGTCACCTGTATACTTCAAATACTGGAGGACGGCGTTCACAAACCATAACGTAGCGTCAACAGCATTGTAAACTGGTTTGGCATCGGCATCTGAGATGAAGTTTGGGATTAAACCGTTCATAAAATGCTGGTTGAATGCTAGAAAGGTTTGTCTGGCATCTTCAAATCTTCCAGTGACAAGCATAAGTCCCGGCAAGGCTATGAAAGTGTCTCTGCCCCAATCCTCAAACCAATGGTAGCCGGCGACAACGGACTTCCAAGCCTTTCCAAAGCTTCCAACAATAAACATGTCTGTTGCATAAACAAGCCAGCTTAACCAGTCTTTTGCCTCCACACCCTTATGCTCATCGTAAAACCTTCCAGACAGTTTTTCGCGGCGTTCACGCTCAACATTATACAAATTTTCCACGTCATACATTGTGGCTGGCATTTCATCCGCCATTTCCTCCACACTTGACTCGTCTTCGCCAGCCATGGCAGTTAACGCAAACCTTTCAGAAGATTTCTTTCCAACTCTTATTTTGAAAAATCCAGGCTGGTACCAGTTGTCAAGGTGGCTCTCTCCACGATTGTGCTCTTCGCGGAAATAAACCCTTTCAATCCACCTTTCAGCTTGTGCATAAGCCCCATGAGTTGCTTCCAGAATTATTGTGGCTTGCGGTTTTTCAGCGTTTATTTTGACCCCTCTGTCGTATGTTTTTTGAGTGAATTTTGGCTGGTCACGCCACCTGTCCACAACTGAGTGGAAATGCCTACACGTTATGAGCGGGAAAATTCGAACTTCAACGTCTACGTTGTCAGCGTTCAAGAACTCGTAGGCGGTTATAGTGGCGTTCTTCTTGTATGGCATGAAAAGAGTCTTTGAAAACCTAACATTCTGGACGCTGTAAACATATTTTGGGAAGGGAGAAAAATGAAACTCTTGGAGAAACTCGTGTCCCTTGGGGTATATGCCGCCTTGAAATTCGTTGGCAAAGGCTGGGTAAAAGGCGTTTCCAATCCTTAGCTCCTCGTCCAGTTTAGCCACGCAAACCCTTCGGTTTCTCGGTGGATGGAAAGCCGCCACAAGGACTCCATGATATTTCCTAGTGTTTATTCCCAAAACTGTTAAGGAGGTGTAGCCTCCCAACCCATTTGTTATAATCCACTCTTTTTGCAGTGAGTCGTCAACATTTGAGAGGGCTTTTCCATTTAGGCTTATGGATAACGTAAACCTCTTCATTTAAGGCATCAACTTTGCAACATTCTTCTCTCTTGGCACGGCAAAAAAGTTTGCCACGGGCTCGCACTTAGCTCTAAAAAGCAAAACATGAGGCTTTTTCAGCTCATACTCTGTCAATGTTTCAGCATACCCCATGCCCTTAGCAAAAACCATGTCCGCCGACTCGTAAACGTTTAGGAACTCGGCTGAAACCTCCTTTGGAACCAAACCAACAGCATCCGTCCCAGTCGTTATAACCTTGTCCGCAATTTTACTCATGCCGGAAAATTCCGCATCTTCCAAGGTTGCATCATTTACGACTGGTCCACCCTTAACAGCCACAATAACCGTTAATTCCATGTTCTTAAGCTGCTCAACAACCAGCATGTCAAAAACTATTTCCCCAGCATTATCCGTCAAATAAAGAACCTTGCTGGAATTTTTTGCTACATTGTAAATTTTGCCAACATCGTCGATAACTAGGTCTTTTCCCGCATCCCTTAGGCTTTTCCTTAAACCTCTAAATGTGAACCTGTGCCCTGGAATGTCAAACTCCATGGTGTTGCCAACCATGGCGCAGAGGCAAGCCCTCTTAAACCTATCCTGCTGCGTGTAGCCCTCTTCAACAAGTTTCCTCGCAAATGGCAAGAGCTTTAAAGCATTTTCGTTGCATATGCGCTTGCTCCTCTTACAAGGGTCGCTGTTTCCGGTAACCCTTTTTATTAGGCGGTCTCTTTTCGTGCCCAAATCAGCTGGAACAGCGGAGGGCTTAAACTCCTTGCTTAGCATGTGGAGAAGCTCCATCATGGCTCTGAACCGCAGAGCCGGATTGGTTGTTGCCTCTTTGATTTCAGCTGCCCCTCTGCTGAGTATGCACGCCGCACATTCGGCTTCAACCTTCAAAGGGCTGCTCTCCTAAACCTTTACTTTTTCAGCAAATTCCCGCAAAATCCTATATTGGTCTTTTGCTTTTACAACAGCACTTGCCACCAACACACCTTGAGTTCCAAGCTTTAAGGCTGCCGTTATGTCTTCACCGTGGCTTATGCCAGCGCCACACAAAATCACAACTTTCGAGTTCACCTTTCTCACAAGCTCAACAGTGGCTTTGACAATTTCAGGCTTAGCCTTTGAAACAGGTATGCCGGTTCCAATAAGTTCTGGAGGCTCAATAGCCACCACGTCGGGATTTAGAGCTGCGACAGCAGCGCTTATGCTCTGGTTGTTGGCGCAGACAACCGAAACAAGTCCCCTATTCCTGGCTACTTTTATGGCTGCATCAATTTCTGAAAGCCTAAGCTGCCTCTCAGAATGGTTAATAATTGTTCCAACAGCTCCGGCTTCTTTTATGGCTTCTGCTGACACATGACCCGTATAGCTTCCAGGCTCTACGGGGTCGATATGCTGGGCGAAAACTGGAATTTCAGTAGCTTCTGCAACAGCGGCTATATCTGTAAACTGCGGAGCCACTCCTATCTGGACGCTAGTTTCACGACTGGCTCTTTCGGCTTTCTTTGCAAGCTCAACGGCCTTCTCGCCAGTTGCCTCTAAATAAGTTTTGAAGTTAACCAGAATCAGCGGAGTTTGGAGTTTCAAGGGCAAAGTCTATTCACCAGCAATGCTGGTTTTAGATGTTATTGCCTAATATCCTTTTGGATGAAAGGCAGAGAAAAATGCGAGGGTTAAGTGGCTACTTTTTTCCTCCAGGAACGAAGACGGCCGCAGCAACAACTGTTGTCCATAACCCGTTCTTGTCCCCTGTGGCTGACTGCGTTATATTCGTGGTTTTGATGATCAGTCCGCTTGCCCTGAACTGTTGTTTCCGCTCATCCCAAGCCGTTTGAGGGTCAAAGGGAATTCCCATGGTGGTTGCCAGCATCGTCGCAGCCAAATCCTCAGCATAGTCTCCAGCCACCTCGTCTGTCTGACCAAAAGAGTGGTGCTCCGACAAATAGCCATAATTATTCTTGCCAGACGGAATCGCCACACCAATTGAGGAGGCAATAAGCCTATGAGGCTCGTTTGTCTGGTTTCTAGCCAAAACGACAAAGGTTATTTCGCCAGGCCTAAGCATTTTTAGCCCTTTCTCTTTGGGGATAAGTTTGCATCCGGGCGGTATTATGCTTGAAACGTTCACTATGTTGCAGTGGTGAATTCCCGCGTTTCGCAATGCCAACTCGAAGGATTGAAGTTGCTCTTTATGTTTCCCGACGCCCTTTGTTAGAAAGAAGTATTTTGGAATCATTTCGCTTTTCGCTGTAAGATACGAAAATCAGCTTAAAAGTTTTGTGTTCTCAAAAAGCCGATGCAAATTTTGAAGGGAAAAACATAACAGAGGTTTAAGCGTATCTCTTTCTAGGTTTAGAGGGTTGCCAACTTATAGAAGCGTGTTCAAGGACGAGGCGAAGCTTGACATAAACTATGTTCCAAGCAGACTCCCTCACAGGGAAGATGAAATGCGACTGCTCACGGAATTTTTCAACTTCACGCTATCTGCTCCGGGGAAAATGGCTCAAAGAGTCCTAATAGTGGGGAATGTTGGAACTGGGAAAACAGCCCTTTCCCAAAGATTTGGAGCAAACATAACTCAGCAAGCCAAGCAAAGGGGAATAAACCTAAACTACATTCACGTGAACTGTCGTCAGTACCGCGGAAGCTTATTCCTCATACTCCACCATGCAATGTCATTTTTCCATCCAACGTTTCCAAAACGCGGCTTTTCAGCAGAAGAGCTCCTAAACATTCTCTTACAAGTTTTGGATGAGCAAAACGCTTATGCTATCCTAACCTTAGACGAGTTTGAAAGCCTAGTCGAGAGGGAGGGAGCCGAACCAATTTACAAGCTTACACGCTTGCAAGAGGCGAGGCTTGGCAAGCCCCAGAGAGTTTCCCTTATATGCGTATTGAAAAGTTTAAAGGCTATCGAAGGGCTTGACCCAAGCACCAGAAGCACACTGCAATCCAACATAATAAGCCTTGAACCTTACAGCCAAAAACAGCTTACAGACATCATAAACGATAGGGTTCAGCTGGCATTCAAACCCTTAACCGTTCAAGAAGAAACGGTAAATATCATTGCTGAGCTTGCCCATTCAGAAGGTGGAAACGCTCGCTTCGCCATAGAGCTCTTATGGAGGGCTGGAAAATACGCTGACGCTGAAGATTTGGGTGCAGTAACGCCAGAATGTGTCAGAAAGGCTGTTTCAAGCATATACACGGTTGCAAAGAAAAGCGACCTTGCCACATTAAGCCTACACGAAAAGCTCTTCTTATTAAGTGTGGCGCGGTTCTTTAAGGAAAACAGCGATAGGGCGTATGCCTCTTTAACGGAGGTGGAGCGGGCATACGCAATTGTTTGCGAAGAGTTTGATGTGCTTCCCCACACCCACACGCAACTTTGGAAGTACTTGCAAATGCTTTCGGCCATAGGCATAATTAAGAAAAGCATCTCATCCACTGGTCAGCGGGGAAGAACCACACTTATATGTCTTCCGGGGATTCCAGCGCAAGAGCTTGAGATGGAGTTAACCACTCTTTTAGGAAGGGAAATTGAAGGCAGATGATGCAATAAACACATATGCTTCCTCATGCATTTATTATTCTGATGGTCAGGCGGTATGGCGATGACGGCTAACTGTCCATTATGCGAGCTAGACCTTAGAAAAGAGAAAGTCTTCTACGAGGACGACTCCTTCATTGTCCTGCGAACTAAGAATCTTAAGGGGCATAGGGAGAGAATCATGATAATCTATAAACGGCACCAGCACACCATACCGTATAAGGCTTATGAACGCGCCCTAAACATAATATCCCAGATAGGGCGTGAAGTTTTCAAGTACACGCCAAAATTCGTGATTCTGGACAGCACTTTCGCCACAATAAACGATCATTGGCACTTGGTGGCTTCAGACCTAGACCCGAAAAGCGAGGACTTCGACCAGATTCTGGCAACGAGATGGATTAAATTTGTAGACAACATGTATCAAGACCAAACTTAAATAGGGATGCCGCCAAACTTTCACGTAACATGCAAATAGAAGAAGTTCTTGGAAATAGGCTTCGCATAAAAATTTTGAAAATCCTAAACCAGATGGGAGAGCTAAACGTTTCAGAAATAGCCAGAAGAGTAGGCGCAAACCACGCTGCAACCATGAAACACTTGAAAATCCTTGAAGGGGAGGGAATCCTCGAACACAAAATGTTTGGAAGAATTCGCCTATACCGCTTTAACATGAACTCTGTAAAGGCTAGGGCTGTTCAAAACCTAATCGAAGGCTGGGAGAAAAGCGAAAACACAGCCAAACCGTTCGGAACGATTAAATAATAAGCAACTTTCTAAACTCTTCACGGAGCCGTGATTTAAGTGGCGATGGTTGACATAAGTGGAAAGCCGAAAGTTTATCGTGAGGCAACAGCCACTGGAAGGATTAGGCTAAAACCGGAAACCATAAACTTGATAAAGAATGGGAAAGTTGAGAAGGGCGACCCGTTTTACACGGCTAAGATTGCTGGAACCCTAGCGGCAAAAGAAACGAGCATCCTAATACCCTTCTGCCACCCGCTACCCCTAACAAACGTGAAAGTGGATATAAAAATCTTAGATGAATCAGTGGTTGAGATTTCTTCTACCGTTAAAACTGAAGCCCAAACAGGTGTTGAAATGGAAGCCCTAGTGGCGACAGCCATAAGCCTCCTAACAATATGGGATATGGTAAAACAGTATGAGAAGGATGAAAAGGGGCAGTATCCATCAACAGTTATCGAAGAAATACGTGTCGTTGAGAAAATTAAAAAGTGAAAATTCATGGTTTCAACAAACTTTATTTTGCCTGGCATATCTGAAATAACTGTGGTGTGCCCTAATGGTTAAACGAATTCGTGTTTTCCCTTTTCTGTTTTTAATCATAGCTTTGCTTATGCTACAGTATAACGGCAGACATGCTTTTGGTTTTCAAGGTTCTTTAAACTCCATTGAAGGTCAAATAGTCGGGCTTGTTAATGGCACACGTGCTTATGGTTACGACTTAGCGTTGGAGGAGTTTTCCTTGGCTTATCCAGATTTCCGCTCGTCTGGTTCCAGTGGCGCTTATGAGGCGGCGGTTTGGATTAAAGAACAATTTGAAAGTTTTGGTTTAAACGCTTGGCTTGAGCCCTTCACCTTTGTAAACTGGACTTTGGACAATAAACCCTTGCTGGTCATAGACGAAGACGGGAACAACATGACATCACAAGATCAAACAGTCATTAACTCATTTCAATCTGAACATTATAGCTGGCCTCTATCGCTTGGAGCTTTTAAAGACCTTGTAGTTCTCCCCTTGCCGCCGGCGGCAAACTACGAAGAAGTACGTTCAAACAGTACAGATCCTACAGTGTTGTGGAATCTCATAAACACGACCGATAAAATCGTTTTGATCGGTAAAGAGGTTCGTTGGAACTCTTTGTGGGAACAGAAGTTTATTGGAAAAATTTCAGTTCAGCGTCCCGCATCTGTTATCTTTACATGGTGGTATAATTGGATGAACTTCACTCCGCCAATGCATTCCTCGGCTGGAGGCTTACCGTTAAGCCTACGTGGCGCATACTTCTGGGATCTCCAAATCCCTGTTGGCTTTGTGGCTTATGCTGATGGCTTGATGATTAGGCAGAAAGAAGAGGCTGACCCACGCGTATCTGCCTACGTAGAGATTAAGGCGCGCATAGGCCAAAACGGCACCCACTACAATGTTGTTGGAAAAATTGAAGGCGTAAGCGCCTCTCAAAAAATTGTCATAGTTTCGGCTCACTACGACACTGTCATGTGCTGTGGTTTTTGTGATAACGGTGCTGGAGTGGCTGGCTTAATCGAGCTCGCCAAAGTCATAAGCCAAGCCATGCAAGAAGGACTTTACCAGCCAGCCTACACAATCTTGTTTGTAGCTTTCGCCGGCGAGGAGCTTTACCTTGTTGGTTCAGCACACTTCGTTAAGGAGCATAAAAGTGAAATGGCAAACATCGAGGCTGTGATAAACCTTGACTGTATTGGAAGCGACAATTTATATGTCACAGAAACTCCGAACAGTCAACTGGCACAGAAAATAATTGAAGCAGCCCAAGACTTGGGAGTAACGATTGCTACAGAAGATCCGGGCGGTTCGGATCAAGAGTCATTTCGCATCCCTGCGGATGTTAACTCCGCGATTCAATGGTTCTGGCGCAAAGATGTGGGCATTTCAGACGCGTCCTCTGTAACGTCAAGTGTTATGCTTTGTTCCTATCCGCTTTTCTATAGCGATTTATGGGATAGGGGCACTCCTGGATGGATTCACACATCATATGACAATTCGACTTCGACGGAAACCCTAAATTGGGTGGAGTCAGACGAGCTTGAAAACCATATAAAAGTAGCTCTTCTTACTTTGATTCGCGTTTCACCTAACCTAATTCCAGAGCTCCAACCCTCCGAAATAATAGTCGTTTTAATGGTTGGCGCTGTCAGCGTTTGCCTAACCCGCAAGAAAATTATAAAGGCAATACGCAAAAGAGAATCTAGCGTTTAAAGGCTTGAAAGGAAAAGACTGGAAATGAGTGAAAGCACGCGTCGGCATAAGGCTGAAGCTCCCAAAAAGCTTGATTTTGGAATTTTTGTTGTTAGCACGTCCCGCTACAACCAGCTAAAGAGAGGCGAAAAAATTAGCGATGAGTCAGGCGACTTAATTGAAGGACTTGTTAAGCGTGCTGGACACACAGTATCCTTTCGAAGGCTTATACCCGACGAGAAGGCTCTCATTGAAGATGGCGTGAAGTACGCCCTAAACTCAGACGTAGACGCCATTATTTTTTGCGGCGGAACTGGTGTAGCTCCTTCCGACATAACCATTGAAACAGTTTCACCGTTCTTTGAGAAAATCTTGCCCGGTTTTGGCGAAATTTTCAGATTTTTAAGTTATAATGAGGTTGGTTCCGCCGCGGTCTTGTCAAGAGCTGCTGCTGGAGTTGCGAAAGGTAAAGTTTTCTTTTGCATTCCAGGTTCCATGGACGCTGCTAGGCTTTGCCTTGAAAAGCTTATATTGCCGGAAGCTGCACACATCGTTAAGCACGCGCGGGAATAACGATGGTGCTGGTTGACAACTACGGACGCCCACTCTTAAACCTACGGATAGCCCTCACAAAACCATGCAATTTACACTGCAGTTTCTGCCACGCTGAAGGCGAAGACAAAACAGCCGAAAGCACAACAGAAATGGCAACTGAAGAAATTGTGCGTATCTCAAAGATAGCCGTTAGCCTGGGCATTTCAAGGATTAAACTTACAGGTGGGGAACCGTTGCTCCGCAAGGACATAATACAAATAGTTAAGGACTTAGCATCCATACCTGGCTTGGAAGAACTTTCAATGACAACCAATGGAACACTTCTCGCACCCCTAGCAAAAGAGCTTAAGGCGAACGGCTTAAGGCGCGTAAACATAAACTTGCCAACAATTGACGGCGAAACATACTGCAAACTGACTGGCGGCAAGTTGGAAAACGTTTTAGGTGGTGTTAGGGCAGCTGTTGAAGCTGGACTTAACCCAGTAAAGCTAAACATGCTTGTATTAAGGGGAGTTAACGATTCTCAAGTGCCAGAAATGATTAATTTTGCAAGCGAAGCCGGCGCAGTTCTACAACTCATCGAGCTTGAACCCGTAAATATAAGCAATAAATACTACGCCGCCTATCATAAGCCCTTGGATGAGTATGAGGAGATGCTAAAGCAGAAAGCCGTAAAAATCGAAGCCAGAAAGTACATGCAAAACCGCCACATATACCACTTGCCAAACGTAAAAGTTGAAGTTGTCCACCCAATTGAGAACACAGATTTCTGTTGGCACTGCACACGCCTACGCCTAACAAGCGACGGAAAACTCAAACCATGCTTAATGAGAAACGACAACACGGTAGACATCCTAACGCCCATACGAAAAGGAGCAAAAGACGAAGAACTCGTGGGACTCTTTAAACTGGCTAATAGTAAAAGGCAACCACGCAACTCCAGCTAAAACCGAAATTCACCAAACTTTAAACCGAGTCTATTATCTTTGCCTCAATTTTTTCCGTGTCTAGCAGCGCGATGGTTGATTTTCCAGTTAAGTAGCCGCAAACCTCGCCTGGATTCACCACCAACGTTTTGCCTTTCCTGTAAGTTTCAGCCTTATGGGAGTGCCCGTGGACAACCACGTCGAAGTTTCCGCTGTTAATTATAGCCCTTAAAAGTTCCTCTTCATTTCCATGTAGTAGCGCGATTTTTGTTTTTCTTATGTGTATTTCTGCAAAGTTCCCTCTAATCTCCAGTCTCTCATTTTCGCCAAATCTCTTCTTTAAAAGTTCTCTGTCCCCATCATTGTTGCCGAAAACACCTATCAGCTTAGCCCTTAAATCCCTAAATTTTGGTATGACAAAAGGTGCAACGTAATCTCCAGCATGAAACACGAGCTCAACATGTTCTTCGTTTAACCTTTTTATGGCTTTTTCCACCATGGGCAAGTTGTCATGTGTATCAGCCATCATTCCAATCAGCATTTCTATTTTGCCTCCTTAAAGGCAATGTTTTCTGTGTTGAGGATTAAAGTTTTTTCTTATAGAAGTTTGTTCTAGAGAATATTTCGATAATTGTAATAGTGGTTTGTGGGAAACACCGCTTAAAACATGCCGTCCGCCTTTTTTATTGTAGAAGGATTTGTGGAAGAGGAATATTGTGGAAATGAATGTTTGGGGCGCTAACCCATCCCAGAAGAGGAGAGACAAACTGTACATAATTGCTGAAATTTTAGACATAGCCAAAGATGGCGTATTAAAAACCCAGATTATGTATAGGGCTAACTTAAGCTTCACACAACTTAACGATTATTTAGAGTTCATGTTAAAAGTTAACCTTATTGACAGAATTGTTGAGAAGGATAAGGAGATTTATAAGGCAACGCCTAAGGGCTTAGATTTTCTCCAGCGCTACCGCGAGTTGACAGGGCTTCTCAGATCTGAAAATGAGAATGGCAAAAATAATGTTAGGGTTCCACCACCGCATTTGCTGAAAAGAAACCATATCTAAAAGCGTCTAGGACTTTTCTTTCTGTTGTTGCTTTTCAATGTAGACCTTAACTTTTTCTCTTAATGCTGGGAACTCGTCTAACATCGCCTTTATTACTTGCCAGCGGATTTCGTCGTTTTCTCCTCTGCGACTCATATGAATCCAAAATATTACGTAGCAATACACAATATAAACTTTTACTCCCAAACCCAACATATCAACAAAAAAGAAAAAGAAAGGGTTTTATTTAACAGCCAAGATGTTGATGGGCTTCTTTCGAATCTTCACAGCAGCAACAACCAAGACTATAACCGCGGTGGCGCCAAACAAAACCAGCAGAAGCTTCTGGTTTATAAGCTCATGAATTATCGGGGCTGATGTCAAGCCAATTGTTGGGTCATGCTCTAAAGTGTAGTTGCCAAAGTACGGATAGCAGATAAAAAGCCTCAAATGACCACCAGCAGCAACATAAGAAGCAGTAACATTAACGAATTCAACAGTGCCTCCAGTTTCATTAAGCAGCCTAGCCCACGGAACAAACTCCAAAAAGCCCACAGGCACATCAGTCTTCCCTACAGCGTAGTGCAGCCTAATGCGTTCCCTGAACCTCTCTCTAAGCTCGAGCGTAGCTTGCACGGGCTTCTCATCTTGGTTTGTCTCATTTTTATCTACAGCATAGTATTCTCCGTTTATTGCTGTTTCCCGCATTCGAGAACAAGCCTCAACCTGATTTTGCGCTTGGTTCCGAACCTCTTCGCCAACATGTGGCAAATCTTCAAGTTTTATTGAAGCCATTTTAATCCATAACGCTAAACCCGTCTTGTTTTCTGGTATTCTTGGGAAGTCATGCTCTTCCAGAAATTCGTTAATTTTGTCTATGTTCCACTTCCAATGCTTCACCACAAAGTCAAATTTCAACTGCCCAGCGGCAACGGTGTAATTGTAATCACTATGAGTCTTGTCTGGGACTTCTGTAACTGTCTTGTTGTAGAATCTACACCTTATCTCAATGTTGTTTTCCGCGAATTCCAATTTTGGATGTCCATATACCTCGGTTAATGTAAAGTTGAAAGACCAATAGTCTTTGTCTTCAACAAACACTGGTCCGCTTAATGTCCAGTTGCAAGCACTGAAAGGCAAATAAGACCTATGTAGATCAAGCAGAAGCCCTGCAAATTTATACGCTGCTTGTCTATACATTGGGCTTCCAAACCCATACCTTGAGCGAATTTTTGGCTCAATATAACTATTCCATAGTGTTGCGTTTATGGTGGCGTTGTCTGCGTGGAACCTGCGCCTGTAGTAAGGCTGGTCAAGCCTTAGGTACTCGATGACGCCTTGGAACTTCACCACATATATGTTGCTGCTGTCATTCGTGTACCACCACAAGAACATGGGCTTTGTGCCCTCCGCTGGAAAGATCAGCGTTATCAAAGGCGTCTCAAACTTATACCATATAGTGTTCCATGGTCCCCTCTCAACCGGCAAGCTTTGAATATTCTCCACAGAGTCATCCGCATTTACTCTTGGGCTTAAAACAGCAAGCGCTGGAGCAGCCAAAAGCAAAGCTAAACCAAAAGCCAATATTGTTTTTCTTCCGTTTTTCATACTTTTTCACCAAAAAAGACTATGCAAAACCGCCTATTAAGAAAAACGCTTCTAAAAGACCCGAATTTTACGCATCGAGAGTTCTATAATTCTAGAACTTCATAGTTAGAATTTCTTTTCTTCAAGTTCTAAATTTAGAACTATCCATTCTATTCCTGTGAACGCTTGTCAAGAGTCTTAATAATAGGCCAGAAAATCGCAGAGCAATTATCCGAATGCTGCCACAATTAAAAATATATTAACAAAAAAATTTTATAGTGAAATTCTGATAATTACTTATAGTGAAATTATTTGCTAAAAGATTTGTTAGAAGAATTCGTATATCTGCTCAGAGAAAACTTCGGCAAAGTTTCCATTTGCTTGAGTATTATTTTTTATATAGCTGGATTGCTTGATTTAACATGCCTTGGCTCTCCCTTTTTCGTATTATTTAGTTATACCGGTACAATTTTGCTGACTATCGGTTTTATGGTAACTTTTGAAATGTTTCCCGCAAAATTGAAGTCTTGGCGCGGTATTTCCATTGTTCTCTTATTTGCTTCGGCTCTGGTTTATACAACAGCTATGATTGTGTTAGTTTTGGATGTTAAGATTATTGCCGCAATTTCTCGAGTTGTGCCCATCGGCGGTACCGCTTGGCAAGAAGGTCCATATCAAGACCCTCTAGGCGGTGTTCATTTACAGCTTAGTAGGCCTTACGCTTGGTTATTTTCTCCCCTTTTAGTTATGGGAACACTGTTTGCACTAGTTTCATTTATGATACTATACATCACAAGTGGCCAGTAACGAATCTATATAAACGCCACAAATTAATGACCCGCATTTTCATTGACAATAAACATCAACATCCCAAATGTCCAACTGTTAAGATTTCCATAGATGCCTTGAACCCCGTATATGGCTAAAAATGAGCGTATGATTTACGTTAACTTTCCAAGCAAGAGCAGTGCGGCTATGTTTATATAAATGGCCGTTAGGCTTATCATTATTCCTTTGTCCAATCTCAAACCTTTGCCATGGCATACTGCCGCAGAAACAAGTAACAAGCTCCAAATTTGCAGAACTATCAACACTGCTTGCCTTATCAATTCAATTTCTATGTAGTACAGGTTAAACCCGCTGAAGACTTTTGGAACAGCCATGTAAAAGTATGGGAAAACCGCCAGCGGCAAGACTGCCAGCCCAATACACGTGAAAAGTTGAAGTTCATTTCCCCCACGTTTAAAGAGCATGAAGGCTAAGGCTTCTATGAATAAGAATAGCCCTATCCAGTTGAAAATGAACAGTGCCATAGTGCTTGGTGGGCTGCGAGTGGAATATTCAAAATAGAAGAATAGGGCTGGTTCAAGCCTTGCAGTGGCTGCTCCGTAAGCCCCTAAAAAGAGGATTAGCAGGGAGAAGGGCAGCAGTCTTAAAGGCTTTATTGTTTTGGCGAAGAGTGGTGAGAGGAAAAGCCATCTTGCCGCGCGGTTGCTTAGGGTTTCGCTTATTCCGAGGCTTGCTGGTATGCTTTCCTCCTTCAGAATTCTATAGAGCATTTTTCCTTTTTCGTTCAGCTTATACTTGCGCTGCTTGTCTTGTTCGAGAAAGTCTGAAAGCATGTCAAGATGGTAGTAGACGGTGCCGACGCCTAAGCCTAAAGCTTCACGGAGCTCCTTAAACCCAATCTTCTCCTGAGTGCCCAGAATCTCAATTATTTTTCGCCTCGCTGGGTCTTTTAGGAGGGCATAGTAACGCGATAGGTCTTCCATGACTTTTCCTCGGAATTAGAAACGTTAAGTGATAAGTATTTATGTCTTCTTAACCTTTGATACAATTTGGCGATATGCGTTTTGGACTATAGTTTTTCGACATATTTTCAGCTGGGGAATACATGCTTTATCTTGAAAAGGGGCTAAGTAGAGGCTGAGAAAGGAGAGGGCCGGGCAATTCTAATGCAAAGAAGACGGGAACTTTGCGAGAAAGTCAGGTTGTGCAAGAAGGTTCGTTATCCAGCCATCTCCGTAATCGTTCCAGTCTATAACGGAGAAAAGCGCATTCCAGAATTTTTAACAAGTCTTTTCAAAAGCGCGGCGGAATACTCAAACTTCTGCGAAATCATGGTTGTGGATGATGGAAGCAGCGACTATACATATGAAATTGCATGGGCAACAATCCGAAAATGGCGGAGGCGATTGCCCAACATTAAAGGCAGAGTTATTAAAAGCTTTTCTCCTCTGGGAAAGGTTGAAGCGGTGAGGATGGGGGTTGATGGGGCTTTTGGAGAACTGATAATTGTAGTTAACAGCAACATCTTGTTAAAGCCAAATGCCCTTAAAGAAATTGCGAAGGCGTATTATACAAGCGAATATGGACGGGAAATAGGGAAGGCTGTTAAGGTTTTTCCAAATCCATGGTTTTCACGAACAGCCACGCCCCTTAAGACTTTTTAAGCCAGTAATAGACAACGCCAACAGCCAGTGTTGCAGCGCCCAAGATCCATGCTTGGGGCAAAACGAAAAACGTAAAAATTAAAAGAGTTATGCATGAAATTGTCCCTAGAAAAGGCACTATTTTTGGGTACATTCTATTATAAGCCTTTAGCCTTAAGGCTGAAATGTTAGCTAAAGCATAATAGAAGAGCAATGCGAAGTTGCTTATGGCTACAACCCTTGTTATGTCAACGAAAAGGACAAGCAGTGTCATGGCTACGCCAACAATCCATATGGCTAAATATGGCGTGTTATATTTTGTATGAAGCCTACTCAAGGCTTGGGGTAAATCTTTTCTCCGCGCCATGGCGTATGCCATGCGGGAAACCCCCAAAACGGCTGTTAATAGAACGCTTGCTGTTGCAATTAAACCGCCAGCTGAAACCGTGTAGACCGCGAGGCTGTTTCCAGTGGCGCTCATAGCCTCTGCAAGTGGCGAGTTTGAACCAGCAAGCCTTGAGGCATCCACAAGCCCAACAGCCACGAAACCCACTAAAATGTAAACCACTGTCGATATTGCCAGAGAAAGCATTATCGCCTTAGGCACATTTTTCCTAGCGTCCTTAACCTCTTCCGCCACTACGGCAACTCTTGCAAATCCTCCATAGGCAAAGAAAATGTAAAATGCGCTGGACAAAACCCCAACTTGAAAAGGATTAAAGGAGGCAAAATTTGAGGGGTTAACGTGGAAGAACCCGTAAATCATGAAGAATCCCAAAATGGAAAGTTTAGCTGCCACAAGTATATTGTTCATAAGGGCTGATTGGCGTATTCCAAAATAGTTAAGCACTGTAAAGAGGAAGCAGAAAACAGCCGCCACAATGTTTGGCGGTAATGCTGGGAAAAGGGCGCATAAATAGCTTGCAAAGCCTAGGGAGACAGCTGCACCAGCGAAGGTGTTGGATATAACCCACATCCAACCAGTTAAGAAGCCGGCAAAAGGCGAAATCAGCTGATAAGAATACTCGTATATGCTTCCTTCTATGGGCTTCCAAGCTGTTAATTCGGCAAAACTCATAGCCGTAAGCGTAGACACGGCTGCTGCCAAAAGCATGGAAACAATCAAGGCTGGACCTGCAAAGCCAGCCGCTATGCCAGTCACAACGTATATACCAGCGCCAACTATGGCACCTATGCTTATAGCAGTGGCGTCATACAATCCCAGAGTGGGCTTAAGCTCTCCCCGTCTGGAATTGTCTTCAGCCAAAATTTACCACCACTGTTTTCTAGGCGAAGGTTTTCAGGCGGCGCTCCTTGTCTTCCCAGAATTCCCTCGTCTTCAAGTATTGGATTTTCGCCTTTAAGAGATCCATGTAGAATTTCTCCTCGCTGGGATGCATTTTTCCAAGGATCCTAAAGGCTGTTTCCGGTCCCACGCCTTTGACTTTTAGGGCTATTATTGCCTTTCTTCCATAGCTCAATATTAGGTCGGCTGTGCGCCTTGCATGAGCCATCTCCTTAAGTTCATCCTCTGTTAAGCTTTTGCCCATACGCCTTTTACTCAATATTTCTTGGAGACGTTTCGCCTCTTGGCTTGGATAAAGCAGCGCCAAAAGCCCTGAACCACATTTTTCACATATTGGGTGTTCTGGCAATTCTTTAACCTTTTTTTCAGATGCCCTTCCACATTCAATGCACATTAGAACCGCCATCTTCGCTTCTATTACCCTTTTCATCTTTTCAATGTTGCTTAATAAGATGCGCTCTGAAGCCATAAGCTCTGAAATGTCGCCGTACTTTGCCAAAATGTGGTAGGCTAGTGGTGTTGGATTTTCAGCCCTATATAAAGTGCTAACTTTTATTTTTCCATCTTTAATGTTTTGCATGATTTCCTTAACCTTTTCCAAGTCAGCTTTTTCGAGTGTGGCTTCCCTTAAGGTCTCATCGTAGATGGGTGTTCCCTTGAAAATGGCTGGCAGTTGGCTCTGCCTCTTTGGACCCATGGTTTTTCCCCTTGGGAGGGCACCGAACCTTTCAGCCACAAACTTCATTTTGTAGGCGTATGGAAACTTTGCCTCCAAATAATCTTTGAAGGCTTCTTCAACTTGTTCATCGTTTAAGCTGAAAAGCGTTTCTGGCATTTTCTCAACTTCTCGGGGCAAGATTTTTCGCGGGGCCTCTATTAAGATGCGGTAGCCGTCATTCCACCAGCCAACAATAAGCTCTTTATCGGAAAGAATTGCGTCGAAAATGCCTCCGAGGGTGTTGTTTACAATCTCACCGAAACATGCGTGCACCACCAAATACTTGTCAAACGCCTCAATGAGAATATGGTTATACGTTGGCAATGGGGCTCCTTGCTTTATGTGCTCCTCAATCTCCCTAACCGCCTCGTTTAGCATCTCTCTGTTTATGCTGAATTTTTCCGCAACCTTTTCCGCCACTACGTCAGCGTTCCCAAAAGCCTTCAATAGCTCGCCAATTTCTTGGCGGAGTCTTCCAGTTTCTTGGGCTAGGTTGAAGGAAACTGGCAGCATTTCGCCGTCCCATCCTGGTATTGCCGCGAACGGGTCTTCTGATGGAACAACATAAACAGTGCCTGTTTCGTCTTCTATCTGGACTATGCGCCAAACTTTTCCGCGGACAATTATGTTCAAGCCTACACGTGCTTTTAAAGCCATAAACTCGTCGCCCAGTGTGCCAATTCGTCTATCTGTTAGGATGTTTATTATTGGATAGCGTCTCTCATCTGGAATCATTGAGAGGTTCTCGTAATAGTATTTCCTTGTCTTCCGCGTTTTCCTCAAAACCTTTTCTTCCTCGTTAAATTTTAATTGGTTAAGGTTGGCTAAAAAGTGTACCACTTCCAAAAGAGTTTGATTGGTGAGACGCCTATATGGGTAGGCTCTTCTTAGAATAACCAAAAGCTCATCCATAGTAATGCTTTCCCTGTCCATGAGTATGCCAGCAACTTGGTGAGCTAAAACGTCCAAAGCGTTTTCATGGATTAAAACTGGCTCAATTCTGCCATTGTAGGCGTTTCTTACAGCAGCTAAAGACTCCAGCAAGTCGTCTGGGAAAGCCGTTAATATTACGCCTTCGGAGAGCATGTCTAAGCGGTGTCCGCTTCTGCCAACTCTTTGAATTAGGCTGCAAACTTGCCTCGGCGATAGGTACTGGACGACTAGGTCTACGCTTCCAATGTCTATGCCAAGTTCCAATGTGCTCGTGCAAATTATAGCCTTCAAAACTCCAGCCTTAAAGTCATCCTCAATTTGGGTGCGTTCCTCTTTCGACAAGGAACCATGATGAACTGCTATGTCTCCCCTTCCAAGTTGAGTGAAGCGATGCCCTAGCATTTCCGCCACCGTTCTGCTGTTCACAAAGATAAGCGTGGACTTGTGGATGTCTACAAACTCGGCTATGCGCCTTATTCTGGCGGCGCCTTCAGGTGAAATGCCAATTTTTCCAGCCAACTCGTAATCAGCGTCAGTTGGTACAGGATTTTCAACAGTGTACTTATAGCCCTTCGAAAGTGAAGCCTGAACAACTTTTACGCCTCTATTTGTCCCAGCTATAAATTGGGCAACCTGTTCTGAATTTCCAACGGTGGCTGATAAGCCTATCCTCTGAAACTCTTTGCCGACAATCTCGCATAGACGTTCAAGGGCCACTGTCAATTGGGTTCCACGCTTACTGGAGGCAAGCTCATGCACCTCATCCATAACTACCCATTTAACATGTTTTAGGTGCTCCTTCATGCGTGCGCCTGGAAGAACCGCTTGAAGAGTTTCAGGAGTTGTAACAAGCATGTTGGGAGGCGAAACTGCTTGCTTTCTTCGTAGCCTCAGCTCTGTGTCGCCATGCCTAACCTCAATGGTCATGCCAAGCTTCGAAGACCAAAAGACTAGGCGCTTCAAAAGGTCGCGGTTCAAAGCTCTTAAAGGCGTAACATAAACAATTCCTATGCCCTTCTCGTTTCTATGCTGAATAAAATTTGAGAAAACTGGTAAAAGAACAGCCTCTGTTTTGCCACTTCCAGTCGGCGCAATCAAGAGGACGTTTTCTCCAGCTAAAATGTGGGGGATAGCCAAAACCTGTGGCAAGGTGGGCTTTAAAAAGCCAAGCTCAATTAATCCTTTCCGTATTGGCTTGGCAAGAAGCCTAAAAACGTCTGAGCTAGAAGCTTTCCCCATTATTTCGCCAACTATTGTTTTATCAAAAAAGCACTTATCCTTTACTAATCGCCAAACTTGAAGAAGAGTAATATGAAGGCGAACCAGTACATTTATGATAAGAAACAGTTTACGTTGGAAACCAGTTATGACTGAATGGAATCATATTCTGCGTCGTCCTGAATATGCCCCAGAAGAACCTGACGAATTAATTATTAATATTACCAAATCGCTGAGGA
Source organism: Bathyarchaeia archaeon (assembly GCA_038882655.1). Lineage (GTDB taxonomy): Archaea > Thermoproteota > Bathyarchaeia > Bathyarchaeales > Bathycorpusculaceae > JAGTQI01. The sequence goes on from JAVZNT010000012.1 coordinate 21,435, forward strand.
AGCGTAAAGCTCTAAAAGTTCTCGATTTAGGTTGCGGTGCTGGCAGACACGTCGTTTACATGGCTATGCAATTCTTCGAAGCCTATGGTGCAGATATATCTGAAACCGGCTTAAAAAAGACCAGAGAAAGGCTTAGAGCAAATGGCTTAAACGCGTTTCTGGTAAAGTGTGACATGAAACTGCCGCCCTTCATTGATTCCTGCTTTGATGTGGTCATATGCCTAAACACCATCTACCATCAGAGGTTTAAGGAGATGCAACAAACAATAGGGGAAATTCATAGAATCCTAAAAAGCCGTGGGCTTTTCATGGTAAACTTCCACTCAAAAAGAAGCCACAGATACGGAAGTGGCATCAAAGTTGAGGAAAACACGTTTATGGACAAAAACGGTCCGGAAAAGGGCGTCCTCCACCATTTTGTAGATGAAGATGAGCTTAAACAGCTTTTCAGAAATTTTAGGATAATTGAGAGACGGCTAAATGAACAGGTTGTGAAGGGCTATCTGAGAAGTCTCTGGGAAATTTTGGCGGAAAAATCTAAAGTTCACTAAAGTCTGAACAATAAAGTCTCTTTAAAGCTTCTTTCCTCGTTATAAGGAATTGACACTTCTTCTGTAAAGCCGCCATCAAAGAGCAAACCATGCAGCTCCTCATTTAAGGGCTCTTTTCTAGAACAAAAAATGACTTCACCTTTCGCGTTTTTCCATATGGTTAAGCCTCTAGTCCTTCCCTTGTGAAGGAAGTGTAATAACACCCGCCCTTTTTCAATTTGCAGGAGACTTACAGCGTTTGACCCCTTTATGATTGAGTAAAGCGTGTTTAAGGCTTCTTCTGGGCTGCCTTCCTCAAAAAGGAGTTCTTCAAAAAGGTGTGGTATAACCTCCGAATCTATAAGCTCAGCTCTTTCAGACTCAAAAAAGTGTTTTCCGCTGAACCTTTCCCTCATAGCCCTATAGTTTGTCACGTTTCCGTTATGGGCTGAAATCACCGTCAAGCCAGAAAAACACCTAGCAACATACGGTTGGGATGTTTCCCTAAAGTGGGCTGTTCCCATGAACCATGGGCTTGGTAGCCGTACATGTCCAATCAAAACCGCTGCTGTACCAAATTTGCAGGTTTTAGCCAAGTGCTCCACTGGTGAACCATCGACCTTTCCAACTTTCTCAAGCAAGATGGTTCCAGAACTTGTGAGAACAGCTATTCCGGCACCATAGCCCCCAACAGGCTTGGGCTCGTTTGTATACTGATGCTTCTCAAGTTTTTGTAGAACCCTTAAAGCCCTGACAATTTCTATCGACTTTTCCAATGCAAAGCCAAATATGCCGCACAAATCTATCCCGTTTCATATCTCTAAGCCCTTTTAGCTTTTTAATTATTTGATTTTAACAAAAGTGGTTCTGCATAATTAGTAATACTATACGTTTTACTGACCGAAAAATTAATAAAAAAATCTAAAATTAAAAATTTTATTGGAGAGGAGGAATCCCTTATGGAGAATTTTACAAAGTTAAAGATCTTCATAATGCTGGCAATTCTCAGCGGCATGTCTATAACTTTTCCAGCGTCTTATATGCATTGGGAAGCAACACAGCTATTATCCAATAAGGTATACGCCTCACAACCTCCAGTTGATAACAGCACATTATATGTTGGCAAGCTATCTTGGACTCCGCTAAAAGCTGATCCGATCACAGCAAGTGACCTAAACAGCCGTGAATTGATTTTTAATGTTTACAATACATTGATCTTTATGAAGGGCGATAAATACTTTGAATTTATTCCTTGTTTGGCATTGAATGTCCCTGGCAGAGAGGAGGAAACCATAATAGATGTAACGAAAACCGTAGAGTCTTTTGATTGCAATCCAAGCAATCCTATCGGTTCTCACTGGAATGATAGTTCCGTTTGCATTGGATGGGTTGACAATCACGCAAATAAAAGGCTAGATGCATACGATGTTCTCTACATGATCGAGCCTGATGGTTCCTATAGAACATGGTTTGTACAATCCTATTCAGGTCCAGAGCTGCCAATAATCGTGACATTATTAAGACAACAATGGATATTCCACCTTCAAATGGAAACAATCTATTTCGTTGATGAAGCTGGCAGCATTGTAGACGCTTTTAACATTATGGACGTGGAATATTCACTTAAACGCGGTCTCGTTCAAGATCCAGTTAACGGTCCAATGTGGATGTTCTATAGGCCACTCTTCGATCAGTCTAGTAGTGATCCATGGGATACCGGAAATCCGAGAGACGCATACAATTTAGCACACTTAATCGATAATGCAATAGAAGTGATTGCTCTGCCACCAGGAGCTGATATAATAATCAATCTTGGGATACCGTTTCCCGAGATGGCTTTTAAACAAATATTAAGCAATACATGGGCGAGCATAGTAAGTAAGGAATTTTCGGTGAGCATTGGATGTTGGGATGGAGACTTATACAGTGATGTAAATCCTCAAAATGGCTATCCAGACTGGTGGGACAACGTAAGACGTAGACCTTCGCCATACGATGCCAACCACCGCTACGTTGGAACAGGCCCGTATACGGTGTCAATCATAGATACAATAAATCGTGTAGTGGAGATGGCAAAGAACCCGCACTATTGGGGTTTTAATCCATCGCCAAATGTTCCCGGAGGCAGACTTGAAAGAATTAAGTTGGTTTATGGAGCTTCTTTAGAAGATTTCTTGAATGGAGATTTAGATATATGGCCTCAGCCAATAAGCAACCCGCCACCAGGAATAATTGTGTTCCCGGCCAGATATTTCTCCAAACCGTTTCTGTTGGATTCGCTTCACTACGTCTTCACAGTTAATCCTCTAAGTCCACTCTGTCCAAGATTAGGGTCGGTGGCAGGTCCAATATTGCCAACATTTTTCAACAACACTCACGTAAGGAAAGCATTCTGCTACACAATCGACCGGTCAGAGTACATAACGCAAGCCTATAACGGAAATGCAATTCTTCGAAACAATTTCTTTATTTACTACTTATGCCCAGACTACTATAACCCAGCCATTCCAGGCTACTATAAAAGTTTTGAAAAAGCCAAAGAGGAGCTCCAAAGCGCAATATTCCAGGGGCAAAATTTGTGGGATGCTGGTTTCTGGGTGGGAATAGCCTATAACACTGGCAATGAACGAAGAAGGCTAATATGTGAAATGATAAAGGAATTCTTTAGAGAACTGGCTATTTGGGGAGGATGGCCAGAAAACCACTTTGAAATTCAAATCTTTGAAGTTGACTGGTCAACATACTTGGAAATGTGGGAAAACTTTGAATTGCCGCTTTGGACAATTATTTACGATGTTGATATAACCTTTTCCGACGCCGACTTGTTTGCCCGTCCCTACATGCACAGTAGTAGCTTTATTGTCTTCTACCAGAATTATACGGCACAAAACGGATGGGGAACTCGCAAAGATGAGATAATAGATATTGCTTCTAAAACACAAGACAATCTTAGGAGAGCAGCCCTTTATACTGAGCTTCAAGGGATATACTACAATGATGCCCCAAGCCTACCATTAGCACAACCCTTGCTTGGCGGTAGATCAATGTGGTATTGGGTCCGAGGCTGGTACTTCAATGTGCTATACCCAGCCGACTTTTATTACGCAATGTTGAAAATGCAGACATGCTGGTGTGACATATCTGGACCTATACCCGGCGTTCCAGATGGTGTGACCAATGCAAGAGACATAACATATCTAATACTACACTTCGGTGCAAGACCCCCTGTTTGCGGAGTCCAAGACCCTAGGTGGGTTGGCACTTACGGCTATGGAGCAGTAGACCTCTACACAGACCGCGTCTGCAACGCCAGAGACGTAACATTAGCTGTGCTTCACTTTGGACATACCACACAACCCTAACCCACTCTTTTTTCTGATTCTAAGCTTTGAAAGGCATATATAAAATGTCGTTATTGTTATTTTTGGACGATGAAGAAATCGAGGTACGATGATTTGATGATTGCTTTTTCCGCTCCTGAGTCCAAAATAAAGGCTATGGAAGCAGCTAACAATTCGCTGAAAGGGTAAAAAGGTGAACGGAAGTTTGGAAAACTATGTTTCTCTTGGTCCTGTGATGTAGGCCCATATGCTAACTATTATGAGTGTTAGGAAGGCACCTGTTAGTCCTGCAAGGATGTATTTACTGAATAGAACTGGTAGTATAGCTGCAAGCGCTGGGATAACGTACTCTATCGTTAGTTCAGCTACGATTCCCGCGAAGAATCCGAGGATTGCGACAAACACGAATACCTTTAATCTTTCGCCCATCTTTTCCACCTAGCCTAGAATTGAATTATAAGCCTCTTTTTAGTCTAACTTACACTTTTTTGTCTATTTCCGAGAAAGCAGCAAAGAGTTCTTTTCACTGGAAAATTAAAGCTCAAAACGGTTTCAGCCGGCACATATAGCTCTACATATATACGTGGATAATGCGGGCATATTAAGAATGTATAAAGATTTGCCAGCCCCTTTAGCCTCTCTTGGAGGAATCAAGCTTGTCAGAAAAGTTTAGTAGAAGATGGGATGAGAGACGCGATGAGCAACCAATAACCGAGCGCATTAAGGAGGCTGTTAGACCGCCGGGACCGTTGAAGCCGAGGCTTGACATGGCTGTCCGCCGCATAGAACTCCAAATACAGAAGCTGGACCAAGCAAGTGAAAGGTTCAGCCAGAGAGACAAGTCAATATTTGCTAGGATTGTTGATGCTTATACAAAGCATGACATGGCTCGGGCAAACGTCTTCGCGAACGAGTTGGCTGAGATAAGGAAAATGGAAAAAATGATTATGCAGGCTAGGCTTGCCCTTGAGCAAATTGTCTTAAGATTACGTACGGTATCAGAGCTTGGAGATGTAGTTTCAACCCTTGGTCCTGCAGTAAGCGTGCTAAGAGCCGTAAAGACTGGAATGGCTAACATCTTCCCAGAAGCAGAGAGGGAGTTGGGGCAGATAGGCAATCTTTTAAGCGGAATAATAGTGGAGGCTGGACAAAGCACAGGACTATCTATAAACTTTGAAACCGCCAACGAAGACGCCCAGAAAATACTTACAGAAGCGGCTGCTGTTGCTGAACAGAGAATTAAGGAGAAGTTCCCAGAGCTTCCAGCAGGAATCCCGCAGGTGCCGCTGCCGGAAAAATCCCCGACGGAAACATCTTAACAATAAAATGGAGGAACACACATGCCACAAGACCCCAATCTTTTTTTGTCCCTTGGTAAAGTCATTAAAGACGAGTATGGACGCCCAATAGGCGAGGTGGCATCCTTCGCCGTAAAACCCAACGGTGGAGTGGACGCCATTTACATAAGACACAGTGATGGGCGCTTCGTTAAGTATCCGGCTGGAACCATAAAAGTTGACGGCTCAGAGGTAATATTCCTCTCAAAAGTTAAATATGACAGCTCAGTTTTCTGCGATCAGATTCCACTTATATGGCGCAAAGATCAAGCCTTGAAAGAGCTTTTGGAGAAAAAGAAGATTTCACCAGAAGTTTACGAAGACTTGCATAGGAGTTTTGAAGGCGCCCTAAACCAGCTTAAAAGTGAAGCTCAAACCCTTCTTGAAAGAATTGATAAAGAAATTGAGAGATGCAACCAAGAGATTAGGGAACTGAATTATGCGCTTGTCCACTTAGAAGTGGAGCATGAGATAGGCGAGGTTGACGAACAATCTTATAAAGCAGCGTTCGCAACAATCCAAGAATGCTTGAAGAGGGCGCATTTGGAGAAGACAGACCTTGAAAGCATAAAGAACAAGCTTTCAAACATTCTATTGGGAGAGGCACCGCCAAAAATCGTTGCTGAGGAACATGTTGAAGAAGCCCCAACTCCTCCGTCTCCAAGTCTCCCAGAACCTCCAGTCATAGTTTACGTGAAAGAAGCAGGCGAATCCGGCATTTAGGCTTCTGCGTAGCGGGCGGAGGGAGCTAAAATAAAAAACCCTTTCACCCAAACCCCTCCACCACTACGGGAAGTTATAATCAAGTCTGTGCATAAACTGCGAATCCAACAGCACAGAGTAGTTCAGGCGGCTCTGAGGCTTAAGGAGAGGGACAAAAGCCTATTCCAGAACTGCGTGACAGCGCTGAGAGCCAACAACAAGGAAAGAGCCGCAATATGTGCAAACGAACTAGCCGAGGTTCGAAAGTTAATCAATTTCCTCCAGCAAGTGGAGCTTGCCATTGAAAGAGTTATTCTCCGCCTTGAAACCGTTAAAGAGCTAAGCGACATAATCATAGACTTAAAACCCGCATTGAAAACCCTCCAAAGCGTCTCCAAACAGCTCTTTGATGTTCTACCAGAAGTCTCCTCAGAACTTAGTGAAATAAACGACGTTATAGGAGAGACAATCTACTCTACAAAGATATCCGCTGAGGAAGTAGCGATTCCAGTTGACAGAGTCACACCGGCCGGAGAGCAAATCTTGAAGGAAGTTTCAAGTTTCTTAGAGAAGAGGTTAGCTGAGAAGCTTCCTGAACCGCCCGCTATGCAAGAGGAAATGCCGGTGCCAAAGCTGGAGGCAAAGTTGGAGCCCGCTCAAGCCCAGATTAAGCAGATGGTTGCCCTAGCAGCTTCATGCTCTCAGTCTGTGGGCGACGAAACCGTTGAAGCTGAAGGAGGCAGTTCCCAAAATCTCATCTCCTTCAGAAAGGCTGAAATCCAGGAGATTTCGCTTCGTGTTGGAAAGCCAACGCTTGAAGATGCCCTCTTGGAATATGTTCGTAAAAGCGGGGGCGAAATAGACTTGATGCGTTGTTCTCGGGAGTTGGGCGCCTCATATGAAGATATTGAGAAGGCCCTCCAAAGCCTTGGGACTAAGGGTAAAATAAAGATTGAAGCTAGAAGGTGAACCTTTCATGGAAGCATCACAAGAACTTGAAAAATCCGCCACAAACTATGCATTAGAAGCTGTCCGCCTCGACAAGCAGGGAGCCCGAGGCATGGCTATAACTATGTACCAGAAGGCTATAGAAACCCTTTTGAAGCTTGTTCAGCTTTACCCAGACTACAGCCTAAACAAGGTTTACATTCAAAGAGCCATAGCCTACCAGGAAAGAATTAAAGTGCTGCAAGGTGCAGTTGGTCCAACAGAACCAAGGACAGAGGAAGCCAAAGGCGTTGAAGGAGCCAAAACAGGAGAGGAAAAGAAGGCCACTTACGAAGACCTAATTGTTAAGGAAAAGCCAAACGTGAAATGGGACGAAGTTATAGGACTTGACACTGCGAAGAGAGCCATAAAGGAAGCCATAATCTACCCAGTTCAGAGACCAGATCTTTTCCCACTAGGCTGGCCTAGAGGTATACTTCTATTTGGACCGCCTGGATGTGGTAAAACTTTGTTGGCGGCTGCCGCTGCGACGGAAATTGACGCTGTTTTTATTTCTGTGGATGCCGCCTCCATAATGTCTAAGTGGCTTGGCGAGGCTGAACAGAATGTTGCTCGTCTTTTCGAGTCGGCTAGGAAATCTGCTTTGGACGATAAGAAGCCAGCCATAATCTTTATTGACGAGTTAGATTCTCTGATGGGGAAGCATTCTAACGAGGTTGGCGGCGAAGTTCGAGTGCGAAATCAGTTCTTGAAGGAGATGGACGGCATAATTGACAAGGGCAAAAACATCCACGTCTATGTTATTGGCGCCACAAACAAGCCTTGGGATTTGGACTGGCCGTTTATTAGGCGTTTCCAAAAGCGCATTCTCGTGCCACTTCCAGACCACCACGCCCGCCTTATGATGTTTAAGCATTACACGAGTAATTTGCTTTTGGCTCCAGATGTGGATTTGCACGAGTTGGCTAGGCTTTCAGAAGGCTTTTCTGGAAGTGACATAAAAGACGTCTGCCAAGCAGCCCACCTAAAAGTTATTGGAGAATTCTTTGAGTCTGGTCAAGCTGCAAACAAGCTTGCCAAGCCAAGGCCTTTGCGGATGAGCGATTTTAGGCAGATTCTTGAGGAGAGGAAGCCAAGTGTTTCCCTTGATATGCTGTCCCTCTACAACAGATGGTTTGAAGCCTTTAAAGCCCTATAGGAGCGCCCATAAAGTGGAAAGGTTTGGAGAATTCGCTTCTATATTTTTGAGAAGCTCTCCTTTCTCCCCCTTCTCCCCCCTTGGAATCTCCAAATCCCACAAGTAAACATGGGTGCTCTGTAAAGGGGCTACTTCAAAAACCTCTTTTTTCCCTTATAATTTTTTCCACGTGCTCCACAAGCTTAGCTTGCTCCTTGAGCACATCAAAATATGGAGCTGGCAAGCGTTTTCCCATTATTAAGTGGGGTCCAGTAAAGGCTATTATGGGCTTGAAGGCTTTTAGGGCTTCAGCAATTTCCTCTTCAGATTTTACGGTCACTATTTTTGGCACGTTGAGGTTTTCACCTAAAATTTTTCTGAAACCTTCAATTAGGATTATGTCGCTGTCTCGGCACTTTTCCATTATGGTTTCAAGGGAAAAATCTTTCGTGCTGTTCTTTTCTATTATGGCTATTTCTTTTGGCGAGATGCTAACCACCGTTTTGGCTCCAGCTTCGGCGAATTTCCAAGTGTCTTTGCCCTTTGTGTCTATTGTGAAGTCTTTTTCTGGGATGTGTTTTACGGCTGCCACTTTGTAGCCTCGGCGGGTTAACTCCCTTGTTAAGGCTTCTATTGTCGTTGTTTTTCCGGATTCTTTGCCTCCTAATACAGCTATGACTATGGTTTTGGTTTTCAATTATTGCACCTTCTAATTCTCCATCTCTTCGTTAAAGATTCTCTTAAAGGTGGCGTTTTCCACGTGAAGCTTTTCCGAGAGGTTCTTTACCCATTTTATGTAGCTTCTAAAAATGCTTTGCAATATTTCTGCCTTTTCCCTATCTGAAAGCTCCTTCTCCTCCGCCAATAGTAGTGCAAACCATTTTCCGGCATCCGAAAGCATATAAAATTTAACCCATACGATGCGCCCTTCATGCTCTGTTTTCTCCATATCCTCTGTTAAGATTCCAAGCTTAGTTAAAACCTTCAAGTTCTCAATTATCGTCTTGTTTGAGTAGGAGAGTTCCTTAACAAGGTCTTTCTGGTAAACTTTGTTTGAAATTCCGGTTTTAAGGAAGAATCTTAAAATGTCAAGGGAGGCCTTAGAGCCAAAAATTGCGCTTAGTATGCGGTTTTTTTCCTCGGCTGGAAGGAAAACTACATAGGGATGTAGAGAATTCACCGGCATACACCATCAGAAAGTCTCTAATGTTTACCTTAAATTGCTTTCCCTAAACGTCAACGCTTTTAAAACAGTTAGCTAAATTCTAACAAGGTGACATTGACGGCTGCGCCTAAAAGCTGGCTTCCAATGGATGGAGACACATTCGCCACCAGCGAAAGCTTCATATTAAACGTTTTTGGGTATGAGCATCCAGAAAAGCGGGTTTTCGCCTTTCTAAAGTATATTCCGTCAAGGTTTAAAGAGCTCTTTAATGTACGCTTTTTAGGGAGAACATGGCGATATGGGAAAGTTGAACTCTTTAGAGCTGAGAAGCTTTACACGGCGAAAAACTACCAAACCTTCCTAGAAGTTTTTAGGAGAAACTTCCCAGACTATGTTTACCACTGTCCCTTCAGAAAAAAGGACGTCATCAGCGCACCCCTAGCAAGGATTAGGCGAGTGTATGTTCCAAGAGAGCACCTTCAAAGGCTTTTGAAGATGAAAAGGCTGGATAAACTGCAGAAGATGACTCTTGATTTTTTGGATTTGGTTTCCAACGCTTCGAAGGTTGCTCTTGAAGATTTTGGTGTTCACGGCTCCATAGCCTTAAACATGCATTCTCAAGAGTCAGACATTGACATAGTCGTTTATGGTAGCCAAAACTTCCGCAAAGTGGAGGAAGCAATTAACAAGCTTGTTGAAGAGGGAATTCTAAGCTATGTGTTTAACAACCGTTTGGACGCCGCGAGACGGTTTAAGGGGCGATATCGCGAAAAGATTTTCATGTATAATGCTGTCCGCAAACCAGAAGAAGTGACAACTACGTATGGCGAATACTCTTACACGCAACTAGCCCCAGTTAAGTTCCAATGTAAAGTTAAAGATGACGGAGAAGCCATGTTCCGCCCAGCCATATACAAAATCGAAGACTATACGCCGCTAAGCCAAAACTCAAAGCTTTCAAAGGAAATGGTTCCGGAGGCGGTTGTTTCCATGGTTGGATGCTACAGAAACGTCGCCAAAAAAGGCCAAAAAATAGAAGTTTCAGGCATGCTAGAGCGTGTGGAAAAAGTTGGAAGTGGCGAAGCTTTCTATCAAGTTGTTGTTGGAACCGCTGGAAGTGAGGAAGAGTACATTTGGCCAGTTTAAGGCTTAGGGACCGCGACGCAATAGTAACACCTGAAGGCTTGATTTTCCGAGTTTTTGGCTACACCCACCCGCCAGAAGCCTTTATATGCGATGCTGAGTATTCGCCTTCCAGCCTTTTTAAATCCTCCAATCCGAAAGCCTGCAGAACCGACGGCGCAGATATCTTTTACAAGTTTTATGAAGATGAGGGATGGCGCTTTGTTGAGGCAAACTTTCAGCAATACATGATTTTGCATGAGCCTATTGGCAGAAAAGTTGTAGGCGTGAGGCACTCTGACGTGGCGAGTGTCAGAAAGCCGGAAGAAGCCCTAAAAAGGCTTATTGAAAAAGAGCCTAAAGACGAGCTTTTAAAGGCTCTTCAAAAGGTTCTTGAAGCAACCGTGGTCAGTTCTGGCCTATCTATAGAGGATTTTGGTGTTTTCGGTTCGCTTCTCCAAAGCTTTTACCATCCGAGGTTTTCTGACATTGACATAGTTGTTTATGGCAGGAAAAATTTGGAGCGGATACGAGAAATCCTACTAGAGCTTTACATGGATAAAAGCTCGCGATTTTCCAACGAGTTTGAGGATGACTCGCCCATTAAGGGGAAGGCTTGGCGCTTCAAGAACATAAGTCCAGAAGAGTTTGTTTGGCACCAGAAGCGCAAAACCATTTATGGAGTTTTTCACGACGAAGCCTCTAAAAGGGCTATTAAGGTTGAGTTTGAACCTGTTAAAGGCTGGAGCGAAATCATCAACGAATACAACCAGATTAAGAGGATAACCCGCAAAGGCTGGGTTAAGGCTTATCTACGCGTAAGGGATGATTCAGACGCGCCTTTCATGCCCTCAATTTATCATGTTGAAACTGTCAAAATAGTTGAAGGTCCAAGAGTTGAAGACTTAAGGAGGATTGTTTCCTACCTTGAGGAGTTTAGGATACAAGCGTGGAGGGGCGAAACGGTTTATGTTGAGGGAAACCTTGAAAAGGTTGAAACACGAAACGGCGGGGGCTTCCACCAAATAACATTAACTTATGGACCGCGCTATTACGAGCAAGTTTTGAAGGTTGCAGAACCAACAGCCAAAATTTAGCTTTTTAGAATCATGTAGTCTGTAGGCTTGTTTCCAAGAAGCAATCTAAAATACTCACAGCCACTCCTATGGTTTGTTACGTGTTCAAGTTTTCCCTGCGCTACAACAGTCTCGCCCTTTCTTGCTTGTTCGCAGAACCTCCCACGGAAGGATGCAATCTCCTTTATTGGCTCGAGTTTTGGTCCCTCAACAATTTTTACGTCTTCAATTTTGTATGTGCATGGCGTGAATATGGCTTCAGAATCATCAACAACAACCGCCTCAATCTTCGCATAACCACAATTCCTGTAGCGGACATCACCATACTTCTCGCCAACTTCATTCCAGTCCTTTACAAAACGGATGAAATAGTCTCTATCCATA
>JAVZNT010000013.1:0-24868 GCA_038882655.1 Bathyarchaeia archaeon
AATTCTATTGTTGTTGTTCCTGCGCCTATGGCTGTGAAGTTTATTAGCGCTAACAATCCGCCTTCCACGTCCACATATGCTCCGGGCTGCTGTAATATTGCACTAATCGTGACGTAGGGGTATGGAGAGTTTGGACGGGCAGGATTGTAAGTGTTGTCTATGTCTTTCATTTCGTAGATCCCTTGACCGTAGAAGACGAAGGATGGGTCCTTTTTTGGCACCCATGCGCCTGTACAATTTAATATTGAGCTGTTAAATTTTAAGCCAACCTGGAAGGAGTTCAAGTGGCTTGTAGCTCCTTCAAGAACAACCTTTATAGTGAAAGGTATACCGCCCGGCGGAAGCGGCTGATCAGAGCTTCCAAGCGTGACGCTGCTTGAACCATCCAAATTCAGAATCCGCAAAACCCGCTCCTGCCCAACAACATTCTCCACCCTCAAGGCTAATACTAAAATAACAGGTTGCAAGATAACCATAAACACCAACAGCTTTCTGCTTAATTCCCCAAAAATCATCCTATTCATTCTCACTCCCCTAATAATTTTCCATAGTTAAGCATTTAAAATTTATCCCAACAACCTTTAAATTTGAAAGTTTCGTAAAGATTGGGTTCATTTGAGATTTGTTTCGTTGTTTTTGAACAGTTTTTGCAACGTTTAGGTTGTGAAACTATCTCCATGCTTTGTAATGGTGAAATTGCTGTTTCGCTTTTTGTTTATTTTAAATTTCCAAGCGTATTGAAATCCTTTGCTGTATTGACCTTTCGAAATTGGTAAACCTAAACTAGCGAGCATTTAAAGTATAATAACAGAAACAGAAAAGGGGGATTTGCAGGAGAATTCTCCATGCATCGCCGCTTTAAACCCGGCTCTCGGCACTTTTGGACAGACCCGCGGCATAAGCTACCTCTTTTTTAAAAGTTTCACGTGCTTGCGTATACCTTTTCAAAAAAGCCCTGAACAAGGGTCTGAACTGTTCATTATTCTTTTTGAAAATTGTGCGGAGCGAATAAAAATCTTCAGATTTAAAGTCCGAGGCTCCAAAGAGTCATAAGAAAAAAGGGACCGAGAAGTATTTTTGTCTGTATTTAGCGATCATGTTATCCTAAGTGTACGACTAGAATTACCGCGTCTTCTATGTTTATGCAGCGTCACAGTTTATGTTCGCGTCAGGATTCTGGCTTGGGCAGGTTATTCGTGTTCATAGAAATTTATTACTGCTATTGTTATGTCTCTTGCGTTGACTACACTATCATCGTTTATATCTGCGTTCGGATTCCAGTTTTGTGATCCGGGTCTTGTATCAAATAGTAGTATGAGGTAGGTTATGTCTCTTGCGTCAACCCTATAGTCTGGGACGCCTGGCACAGCACTTGAAACGTCGCCTGGAACACCGACATGAACAGGAACTCTGGAAACATAAGTGTTGTCTGAAGTATCTGTTTCGTCTGGAATCTTATCTGCAACTGCGCTTATGATATAGTTGCCCTTGGCAAAGCCGGTAGTGTTCCAAGTGAAGGTTATGAATGTGAAGTTTCCGCTTGCTAGGGTGACTACCTTTGTCTGCGCTGGTGTTTCGTTAGCATAAACGGTTATGTTAAAAGTTTCAGTGAAGCTGCCTTGATTTGCCACGGTGACATTGATGCGCATGGAGTAGCCTTGTGCTACCACGCTTTTATAAAGTACAACGTCTGTGACAGCTACATCAAAAGTGCCATACATGAAGACTGCATGTAACGTGTAATCTTTGTTCATTGTTACGTTCACTAGGTTGTTGCTACCGATGTTGCCCCCATTTAGTTCCCAGTGGTCGAAAAGGTAGTTCACATTTGGGATCGCTGTAATTTGAACTGACGAGTTAGCTGTGTAACTGTATGTTCCAGGAGCTGGATCTGTAGTCCCGCCAACAGTTGCTGTAATTGTTAAGGTGTAGGTTGGTGGTGGAGGAGAGCCGTATGGGCTCATTAAGGGATAACGGTCTCGATTGTTTTCATCAATAACATAGGGTGTATCACCTATGCCATCGCTTCCATGTTCATCTTGATTTGGACCTTTCTTCACATCAGCGCCAGTATAGTCGCTCCAATAGTTGCCACCAAAAGGATAACCATTATCCCAAAAACTTGTTGACTCAACAACGTCAACTTGTACCGTGTTGTTTATGAAGTTATTATGATGAATGGTGTTGTTTGAAGATTCGCGCCGTAACAAGAGACCTTCCCACATGTTTCCTATTATGTTGTTTCTATAGATGATGCTGTTTGAAGAGCCAACATACTCGATGCCGACAGAATTGCTTGTTATGTCGTTTCCTGTTATGTTAATGTTCAGAGACCACCAGACCGCGATTCCGTCTCTCCCGTTTCCTGTTATGCTGTTTCTGTAAACGGCAATGTTGTCTGAATCCTCTATCTGGATGCCATCAGCTCGATTATTCGTTAAGGTGTTTTCGCAAATACAACTGTTTAAAGCGCTGGTCCAAATGCCAACTCCGCTCTCTATCACATTATTTCGATAAACGGTGATGTTTGAGCCATAAAACTCGATGCCCAGACCGTTGTTTGCTACGTTGTTTTCATGAATTCTGCTGTTGGGACCTCGGAGCAGAATGGCGTTATACCGATTTGCTGTTATGTTGTTTCCACAGATATTGGTGTTGTTCGCATTAACGAGGCCGATGCCGTACCACGCGTTTGCTGTTATATTATTTGCGTAAATGGTGATGTTCATGGACCAAAATTGACTCATAATGCCGTCGTCACCGTTTGCACTTATAGTATTTCCTATGATGCTTATGTTCGAACTGTCATAAAGATTGATGCCGAGCCGTCTATTTGCAGTTATGATGTTTCCATAGATCCCAATGTTCGAAGATAGACCGAGGTAAATGCCATCTTTGCCATTTTGTATTGTGAATTGACGGATGTATAGGTTGTCAGTGTAAAACGCATAAATGGTCCTAACATTCCGGGTGCCATTGATAATAGTCGTTTCGCGAGACTCCCCCTTGAGGGTTATGTTGTTTTTGTTCAGGTAAACTGCTTCATTGTAAGTTCCAGATGACACTAGAATAGTATCCCCAGAAGAGGCTGCGTCTACCGCCTCTTGTATCGTCGGATAGTAGGCTGGAACCTTTATTATTCCTTGCTCGGTACCCACATATCCGCAAACGCTATTGTCGTCAATGTTCGTCTCACCCAGCACAGGCACCACGAATACGGTAAAATTGTATACTCCCGTGGATAGAGCCGCCAAGGAAAACTCCACAGTGCTAGACGCTCCACTCGGAAGGTTTTCAATTAGTGAAGATATAAGTAGGCTATCATTTACCCACAACTGCACTATCACGTTGTTTTCATCACTTAGACCATAGTTAAGCACAGTTGCATTTATCGTCACAGTGCCCGGTCTCATATATGGAGGTCTCTCCCAATTCAGAACAAGCAAATCATGATCTGGGGGATTCTGTTCAACAGCTGTTTTCGCGTTAACCCTCCCGAACCCGTAGTGAATATCAAAACCTGGCGCGCCTAAATCATCAGCCACCCTTCTCAGGTGAATTCGCGCTTGGTCTCTCGTAAACTGTGGAAATCGGCTCAAAATGAGGGCAGCTGTTCCTGCCACATGCGGCGTTGCCATTGATGTACCGCTTGCATACCGGTAGGTATTACCCGAGAATGTTGAATAGATGCTGACACCAGGCGCGCTCAGCTCAATCCAAGGTCCAAAGTTTGTAAAGTCTGCTGGTGAGTCGTCTTGGTCGGTTGCAGCAACAGCAATGACCTCTTCATAGTATGCGGGATACAATGGGGCGTTTGCAGCATTGTTTCCCGCGGCTGCAATTAACAAAACGCCATGGGCAGAGGCATATTTTACTGCATTGTGCAATGTTTCAGAGCTGAAGTAACCTCCGAAGCTCATGCTGATTATTTTTGCTCCCTTATCAGTAGCGTCGATTATTCCATTAGCAATCCAACTATCAAAGCCTGCTCCCAAATTATCAAGAACCTTTTCTGCCATGACCCCAACTTGGGCTAGTCCGGCGATACCTATACCATTGTTAAGCGCAGCGGCTATAATGCCTGCAACGTGTGTACCATGTCCATGGTCATCCATGGGGTCAGAGTCGTTGTTCACCCAGTCGTAGCCCAACGGAATATAGTTAGGGTTCAGATCAGGATGATTGTAATCTATGCCGGTGTCCAATACGGCAACTAAAACCGAATTATCTCCAACAGTGGTGTTCCAAGCCCAGTCCGCTTCAAGCTTTTGTGGTCCCCACTGCAGACTCCAATAAGGGTCGTTTGGGACGAATTGGGTCTGAAACTTCATGTTAGGTTCCACGTATTCCGCCAAACCAGTAGCCTTTACCTTATGCACGATGGAAGGAATCAAGTCAAAGGGTATGTCGACAACAATTGCCCACGTCTTATCTCTGCTCGATATTTTATCTACGACTTTGCCGCCATTCACGCTTATAATCCGCCTCAACTTAGCATAGGCATCTGGATGTGCATCACTCACACCGATCACAAACTCAGCCGAGTCCTCATCCGCACGGGCAAAATTACTCCATTCTCTCGCTCTGTCAAGGTTCCAGCGCTCTTCCTCCAAGCGATTAACATTAAAGCCTCGATCGTTTGGATCGCCAGCCTCACCATACATGGGTCTGCTTGCTTCACCTAGTTGAATGTTAAACGCCCACGAACTCAGTAACACTAGCGATAGCATCGCCCCAGAAAGAGTTCTCCTTAACAATTCAATCACTTTCTCACTTTTAATATGATTTGCCAAAAAAATAAAAATTGTGGAAAAGTGAGCACAAATAGACCGCACCTTTCATTCACGTGCACAGAGCCTCCATGGTTAAAAGGCATTCTTTTAAAGGTTTCTTTCTTACCTCAGCTTATTGCACGTATAAATAAGGATTGGAGCTGCTTTCATTTCTTTTCGAGGTTTTTGGCTATTTTCTCCCAGTCTATTTTGAACATGATGGCTAGCACTGTTATTAGCAGAATTATTGCCAATGTCATGCTTATTAGGGCGGTTATCCAATCGCTTTCTATTCCAAATATTTGCTCAATTATTGTTATGGTGTAGCGGGCGCTGTAGGCAATTATTAGACTCATGCAAATTTTCCCAATTATTGCTGGGATGAAAGCTTTCAACATGTTGTAGTGCATTATGCCTAGCGGTATGAAGAGCAAGTCGTCTGGCAACGGCGTTAAGGCGAAAAGAAATATTGCGATGGGGCCGTACTTTCCGAAAATTTTTACCAAGGCTTCCATTTGGCGTTTGCGTTTCTCGCTTATGATTTTTCTTCCACCCAATCCAAGCATGTAGCCTGAAAACTCTCCTATGGCTGAGCCAGCCCCAGAAGCCAACGCAATCAATATTGGGTCGAAGAAGGGAGCTATAGTGAATATAACTACTGTGTATGGTATTGGAAAAAATATTGACATGGAGCCTATTAGGCTTATTAGGAATATGCCAAAGTAACCGTACTGCACGGAGAGATTTCTCATCCACTCTGCGAGTTGCTGGAATATATCCGCTATTGACAAGCTTTAGCCTCTCTTCTTTTTAGGGTTTTTGGCTTTAAAGAACTTTTTATGGGCTGCAGCAGATGCATCAAGCTTAAATTTGCCTAAAGTAAAATAGGGATTTCACTTTGAGGGGGGTTCAATGGAGTTTGGCGTCTGAGAAGGCGCTTATATGGATTGCCCGAGACCTTTCAAAGTGCAGTGGCTGCAGAAAATGTGAAATAGCATGTTCGCTTTTCCATGAGAAGCGCATATGGCCAGAAGCCTCCCGAATTAGGGTTTTTATGCTTGCTCCGGGCATTGAATTTCCCCATTTCTGTGCCCAGTGTGAGGATTATCCATGTGTTCAAGCTTGTCCAGTTAACGCCCTATCAGTGAGTAAGGAAACTGGTGCTGTCCTTGTTGATTTCAATACTTGTGTTGGTTGTGGAAAGTGTATTGAGGCTTGCCCCGGGAGGATTCCATATATGCACCCAGCGGAAAACAAGATTTTAATCTGCGACTTGTGTGGCGGCGACCCACAATGCGTCAAGGTCTGTCAAGAGGGGCTTTGGAATGTTCTGCGGGTTGTGCCTAGAGGAAACTACTCCTACAAGCTTTATGCCAGAACCCCAGAAGAGATTGCTCGAGATTTGGCAGTTAAAATTTTTGGGGAGGAGGGAGAGCGGTACATATGATTAGGGGTTATGCTGGAAAGTTCCTTGAGGTTGACCTCTCCGCCAAAAGTTTTAAGGAGGTGAGGTTCAGCGACGAGGTTTTAAGGGATTATGTTGGCGGTAGGGGTTTAGCAGCAAAAATCCTTTGGGAAAGGCTTGGCGGCAAATGGGAAACCATCGACCCGTTTGGACCGGAAAACTTGCTGCTGCTTTTGACTGGACCGCTTACCGGCTTTTTCCCTGGTGGGAGAATTTGTGTTTCCGGCAAGTCTCCGCAAAGCAACGGTGTTGTTGGCTCCACTGTTGGCGGGGAGTTTGGCGTTGAACTGAAGTGTGCTGGCTATGATGGCATTATAGTGGCCAGAGAGTCTGAGAAGCCTTGCTACATTTTCGTTAAGGATTCTGATGTTGAAATTCGGGATGCCAGCCACGTTTGGGGTTTGGATGCGAAACAAACAGTTGCCGTTTTGACTCGGGAATGTAGGGGGCTTTTGAAGGCTCGTTATCCACAAAAGGGTGAATCGAAGGAGCCCGCAATCCTTTATATTGGTCCCGCTGGAGAAAACAAGGTGCGGACGGCTGTTGTTGCGGCTAAGTGGTCTCATGCTGCTGGTTATGGCGGCTATGGTGCTGTTATGGGTTCTAAGGGGCTTAAGGCGATAGCGGTTAAGGGCACCGGTCCCCTTCCAGAAGTTGCTGACATGGAAGGCGTAAAGGCGCTTATGCAAGAGGTTTGCAACAACGCTTATGAGAGTGAGCTTTGGAGGCGCTGGGGGACGGGTTCGGCTGGCTATGAGGTTGGGGCGAAAACAAGCTCTGAGCCTGTTAGGAACTGGCAGGAGGAGTGGCATGACGAGAAAAGCTTTGGGGTGAACAAGTTTGAGAACAGGGTTTGGGTGAAACAGTATTGGGGGGATTTTGGCTGCCCAACAACATGCCTCAAACTGGCTGTTGTGAAGTCCGGGAAGTTTAAGGGCGCGATAGCAGATAATCCCGACTACGAGTTGCAAGCCTATTTAGGCACAAACTTGGGCATATTCACTCCGGAAGAAAACGTTTACATGGCTTCCGTAATAGACGATTTGGGGCTTTGCGGCATACAAACAGGCAATGTTTTGGGTTTTGCAGCGGAACTTTTCCAGAGGGGAATTTTGACAAAGAAGGATTTGGATGGCGTAGAACCAAAATGGGGCGATGTTAAAGCTTTCGTTGTCTTAGCCAAGAAAATCGCTTATAGGGAGGGCATAGGCAACATTCTAGCCGAAGGCACATATCGTGCAGCTCTAAAAATTAGCGAAATAAAAGGCGTTGATGTTATGCCCTACGCCGTGCAAGTTAAGGGCATAGGCGTCGGCGCTCACGGAATCAGAAGCGAAAAGGACTATCCGGAAATATACTCTTACGCTTGTTCTGTCCAATGTGGAGACCACACTTCAACTGCATCTGTGCCGCTGGACAGTTTTGGAAGCGAGCTTATGACAGCATTCCATGACTCGGGCGTGTATTGCTTCTTCAACGTTTTCGGCTTGTCTCGCAGCTTGATCTTCAACTTTTACAAGGCTGTGACCGGTATAGAATTGACGAAGGAGGATTGGGTCACCACAAAAGCCATGAAAATAATACAGCTACAAAGGGCAATGCTTCTCTTGGGCGGACCAGACTTAACGTGGAATCCGGAAATCCACGATGACAATCCACCCCGCTTTTATGAACCTCTCCCTTCCGGACCCTTTAAGGGGAAAGTCATCGAAAAGGCTCGTGTGGATGAGGAGAAACGCAGATATTATGAGCTTGTTGGTTGGGATGAAAGGGGCATACCGAAGTCGGAAACCCTTAAAAAGCTTGGATTAGACGATGTTGACAAAGCCTTAGAAAAACTCCGCTAAAATGCCATGCCATTAAGGCGGAGGTGGTGGAGGTGGCAACTCCTTCAGAGCGTGATAAAAGTATACTGAAGATGCTAAAAACACGACGTTTAGAAGCCAGCTAATAGCGGTTGCAACAAATGGGCCGACAATTGGAATGAGTGATAAAATCACTGAAACGACTATTTGAACAATAATCACGATTACAATGAAGATTAGGGCTTCTTTAACATTTTTGACAACAAAGTCGAAGGATCTTTTCACGCTTTCTATGGCGTCTAATCCGTCCACTATGACGATTGTGATTAGGAAGAAGGCTATGGGCAATAATATAATGGTTATGCCGAATATTGCCGCAATAATGGTGGCAAGTATTAATGTGCCAAACCTGCTAATCACCATGTCCAAGCTTTTTGTTAAGTCGGCTTGGCGACCTTTTAGAATGTCATTTGCCATATCAACAATCATGAAACCCGCTAAGGTTCCCAAGATATAGGCGATAAACAAGCCTCCCAATGATAAGTATACATTTGGCGCTACGAATTCTTTTGCTCCGATATAGTATGTGGTTCCGAAAATGTAAGCCAACAGGTTAAAGAATACGCCGACGACGATTGGCGCGAGGGCAGGCATGAAAATTGTTGGGTTCTTAATGGAAAGGTCCAAGCCCTTAGAGATGGATTCTTCAGATTTTGTCATGGTTCATAGGTGGTTGCTGCATTCTTATAAAATTTGCTAAAGCAATAAAGTTTTAAGGCTAACAATCTGATTTATTTCACCGAGGAGTGGAATTGCCTTGACGCAAGAAACCCGAGGAAAAAGTGTGACAAGGGATAACCTCATCAAAATGAAGGTTATAGATGCGGATGGATACTATATCGGCACGGTTAAGGACGTGGGCTTTACCGTTGGAAAAAGTGGGATATCCTTAACCATAGAAGGGAAAGAGGGTGAAATCAAGATCGTTCCATGGGAGGAAATCCAAGCAATCGGAGACTTTGTACTGTTAAGACCCCACAAGGAGACTCAACCCGCAGTTCAGCAATCAGCAACCGCTGTTTGCCCAACATGCAATAGCCCTCTCACGTATATCCCTCAATATAAAAGATGGTACTGCTACAAGTGTCAAAAATACGCCTAAACCCCGCATATTTCATCTACAACTAATCTTTAATTCGAACAACTCTTGTCGGCGTAACTATTAAAGAGACCCTTCTATCCTTTTCTCCGAAGGGCACATTTTCAACCACTTGCACGTCGTGGACTGTTGTGGCTACTGGGATTTCTCCAAACATTCTCTCTAGGAGTTCTATTTCCACGTCGCCATACCCGTGTCCCTTCCCAAGCCTGTGTCCCTTCGTGTCAACAGCCACTGAACCCTCAATTATTAGGTCTGGTTTCGGAAAGTCTCGGATTTGAACTCCAAATTTGAAGGCCCCCTTTATTGTTGAGGCGAAGTGTTCCTTTCCCCGCACTTTTTCCGGGCTTATCAGTATGAAGCCGCGCGTAAGCCTAGGCGAAGCCATAATGAGAACTTTTCCATCCTTGAGGGCATTTTCCCTCACCCCGCGCTGGGGCGAGTCTGGATTGACGAAAACAACCTTCGCCCTTTTCCATTCCTCAAGCTGACGCAGTTTATCTGCGGCGACTTCAGCTCCAACAAAGTTTGGAATTCTACCCCAACATGGAAGCGGGAAAGTGGCAACTCCAGATTTCTCCATTTCAAGCCAAATTTTCTCTCGAAGCCGCTGCTTCTCTTCAACAACCCTTGACATTCAAATAAAAATAAGGGAACGAGAATTTAAAAATAAACAGCGCGCCATAATTTTGTTTTCTTATTGACAGAATGGCTTAATGGCTTAATGATATCAGTTTTGCTGAAGATTATCAGCATTTCCTAGCACAAACTTCTAAGGCTGAAATTGAAAAGTGTATAATTGAGCACAAGTTATACCATCCGTAGTGGGTTACTATATTATAGAGAAAAAGGATGGGTTAAAGATTGGATGGGCTTGTCCACCGTATGGCTAGAAAGCTGGTGTGCCATCCTTTAATATGAACCTTCGGTCTATTTGAACTGTTGCGTGAGTTATAGATGCCCACCAATGCCGGTTTTTCGGCGTTATATTTTTCCCACCTTTGTCCTTGTTTCCGCCAATTCCTATGGTTATTCCACCAAGCACTTTGTCGTCTTGTGTGAAGCCATGTTTCAGCCCCGGATTAAGGCCTATTCCGAAGAATCCGAATTTTCAGATGTCGCCTTGTCCAGATTTTATGCAATTTTCGAAAAGGTCTATTCCTTCTTGAGCACAATATTTTATGACGTTTCCTCGTTCGAACCACAGTTTTAAATCTTTTATCTTCCTTCCGCCAACGGCTGGAATTTCTGCATCGAAGACGACGGTTCCCTCGGCGCTATCTTCATCAGCAGCCACTTCAACAAAGCCAGATGGCAGAAACTTTACAGCATATTTCGCGGCATCTTCTTTTGTAACTATGCTGTCGCCTATAATTGGTTCTCTTCCAGCTAAATCAAATTTGAGTTTTGTGCCAAAAGGCGTCTGAATGTTTACTTCTCGTCCATTTTTAATGATGTCGGCAAGTTTAGCTGCTTTATCGGAAATCTCTTGCTGGTTTGCTAAACAGCCATTAAACATCACTTTACGCCATTGCTCATAATCTAAGCCAAGTGCCTCCGCACGTTTCGGTGTGACAAGGCAATACTCGATTCCCAGCATGCGAACGCGATGCTTCTGGGCGATTTTTCGCCAGCTCTCCAAAAACTTATTTGAATCATAAAACCAGACATTTGCCAGTTCCCGCTTCTCCTGAGGAATTGTATTCCACCTGATAGGTTTCCGCGGACCCAACGTGAAAATGAAAACGTCGGTCTTCTCCAAAGCGGCGGATTGATGTGTAGGAAGAATCTCCAAGAGCTCTTTAGAAGCTTCAATGAGAGAGCGCATCCAGTAATTCTCAGGCATAAGAGTAATAAACGGATGTGCCACACGCTTTAAGCAGGCCAAAGCCAAATCAGAAGCAAGCTCAACTGTATGATCCCAACTTTGGATCCAAACATTCTCTCCAAAACCTACGTTTAAACATACGTCCAATATTTGGTGTGCAAGTTCCATGTTGCTCCCCATCTGATAGAACCCCCTTATGAAATTAAACTATTTTCACATAAAATAAATTTGGGATGAGTAAACTATCCACAGTTGGTAAAAAGCTATATGATCTGAAGTTTAATTTTGAATTTTGGTGATTGTTTTGAGTGTGATTCGACAAATGAAAGTCGAGGATGTGGTTTCGGCGGTCAGGGTCTCAGTTGACGCTATGGATGATTGTTGGAATCGCTATGAGAGAGATTATTATCCGAAGAAAGCCTTGGAATTCGACAAGTCGCTACATACGCTGGAAAATTATGTTAAAAGGATGCAGGAGGATGATGAGCTTCTTTTTGTAGCTGAGGAAAACGGTGAAATCATAGGAGTTGCCACAAGCAGGATATTACGAGGGTATGAAAAGGAAGGCGGTCTCGCCCTACTCGGGTGGATATGCGTCCACCCAACACATCAAGGCAAAGGCATCGGAGAAGCCATACTTAAACACTTTATAGAATATTGCAAGCAGCAAAAGTGTCACAAAATAACCCTATATACGCTTCCAGTTTTAATCCCAGCCCTAAAACTCTACCTAAAACTTGGATTTGTTCCCGAAGCATACTTACATAAAGAATGGTGGGGAGTAGACTTCATAAAAATGAGCAAATGGTTATAGCTAAGGTTTAAAACCTTTAAGTTCTTGCTAGAGAAAATAAGGGGTGTTGACGCTTTAAGGGTTTTAGATTATTCCGAGTTTTTTGCCGCCTTCTTTGAAGGCTTCCGCTGCTCTGTCAAGCTGTTCTGTTGTGTGCTTTGTGCATACTTGGACGCGGATTCTGGCTTTATCTCTTGCAACCATTGGATAAAAGATTGGCAGCACGAATATGCCCTTCGTCCATAAGTAGTCTGCCAAGTCCCTTGCAGCCTTACTCTTTCCGCACATGACTGGAATTATTGGAGTTTCAGTATTACCAGTGTCAAACCCGGCGTCTTGTAGTGCATCCAGCAAGTGGTTTCGGTTCTCCCAGACGCGGCGGACATGCTCTGGTTCTGTTTCGAGGACATCTATTGCGGCTATGCAGGCGGCTGCAACTCCTGGAGGGACAGCGCCGCTGAGCAACCAGCTTCTAGTCTTGTTGTAAGCGAAGTTGCGGAGTTCTTCGCTTCCAGTAATGTGTCCGCCTATAACGCCGAACGCCTTTGAAAAAGTTCCCATTTCTACATGCACTTCGTTTCTTCTAAGTCCATAGTGGCTTACTATTCCCCGTCCGCCCTCGCCTAAAACGCCCTCGCCGTGGGCGTCATCCACATAAACGCCAGCGCTGTGCTCCTTTGCAATTTTGGCTATTTCCCGCAGTGGTGCTGTGTCTCCGTCCATGCTGAAAACTCCGTCTGTTATTATCCATATGTGATTGTAGGGCGGGTCGTGTTTTTCAGCTTCTTCCATAACGCGGGCTAAGTCTTGGACGTCCTTGTGCTTGTATATGGCTCTGTCCGCTCGGCTTAGCCTACAGCCGTCAATTATTGAGCCGTGATTAAGCTCATCTGAAACTATCAAGTCGCCCTTGTCCACAAGTTGTGGTATAAGTCCCTCATTAACCATAAAACCCGTTTGGAACGTGAGCGATGCCGGAGCCCTCTTGAACTTTGCTAGGCGCCTGTCCAACTCCTCATGAAGTATCATGTTTCCTGAAATCGACCTGTCGCTTCCAGCCCCGGCGCCGTATTTGCGGGTTGCCTCTATCATGGCATTGACAACTTTTGGGTGGGTTGCAAGGTTTAAGTAGTTGTTGGCGCAAAGCATAAGCACCTCTTTCCCGTTAACTATGCATATTGGCTCACTGGCAGACTCCAAAACCTTAAGCTCCCAGTTTAGGTTCTCCCGCACCAAACGTTCATATTCCTCAGCCAAATAGCGCGTGGGATGCCTTTCAATCATTTCCTTTCACCCTTCGATAAGTTTAATTTTAAGGCGCTTTTAACACTTCCTACAAAATCACGGTGAAAGGAAACGTTTAAAGGCGTCCTTCAGCAAAACGCTTTGAAAGCTTTTCAATCATGTCGCTAGTCATGGAAGCCAAATCATATTTTGGCTTCCATCCCCAATCTTTGCGGGCTGCGGTGTCGTCTATGGATGTGGGCCAAGAATCGGCAATTTTCTGCCTAAAATCCGGCTTGTACTCGCAGACAAAATCTAGAATGTGCTTCCTAATTTCTGCCACAAGTTCGGCTGGCGAGAAGCTCATAGCTGCCACATTATAGCTTGTGCGACATCTAACCTTTGAAGCGTCAGCCTCCATTAAGGTTATAGCCGCATTTATACAGTCTGGCATATACATCATAGGCAAAACAGTGTCAGCCCTCAAAAAGCAGGTGTAACGCTTACGCCTAACAGCCTCATAAAAGATTTCCACAGCATAGTCCGTTGTGCCCCCACCCGGAGGGGTTTCACTACTTATTATGCCTGGATAACGGACGCTTCGAACATCAACATCATAGCGGAGAAAATAGTAGTTGCAAAGTAATTCGCCGGCAACTTTTGTCACGCCATACATGGTTCGCGGAATCAAAACAGTGTTCTGCGGTGTTTTAACGCGGGGAGTTTCCGGACCGAAAACGGCTATGGAGCTTGGCCAAAAAACCTTTAGGCTGTATTGCCTTGCTGTTTCCAGCACGTTGTAGAGGCTTCCCATGTTAACGTTCCATGCGTTCTGCGGATTTTCTTCGCCAACAGCCGAAAGAACGGCAACCAAATGATAGACCGTGTCAACGTCATATTTCTTGACAATTGTTTCAACGTCCTCTTTTTTTGTGGCGTCTAAAAACTCAAAGGGCCCTGAACTTTGTAGTGTTTCTCTGGGCTTTCTCTTATGTCCAGCGGCAACAACATTTTCTCTGCCATATCTGTTCCGCAGTTCCAGTGTTAACTCGGAGCCAATTTGACCAGTAGCCCCTGTGACGAGAATTTTTTTTGAGTGTCTTCTATACATTATAAACCACGTGCTTGCAGAAAAAGAGCATTAAAGATTTAGGATATATAAGAGCTTCCAATGATAGATACTCATTTAATTGTTGAAATTGGCGCGTTTATTCAAGCACTTGGGCCCGTTTAAACGAGTACAATGCAATGGCAAATAATCCAATAATATAGGCGAAAGCCACAAGCATCGCTCTCAAAAGCACAAACCACAAGGGCTCTGTAAATAGTTCCTCCATAAGCGGGACGCCTCCTCGAACAAAGCCAAACTTTAGGTAGGCTACCTCAGCCGATGGATAAAGCACATAATTTACTATGTTAGCAGCTATGTTGTCCGTTCCTGTCGATATGCCCCTCATTACTGTTCCGTTATTTTTAAGATAACCCGCGGCGCCGCTTCCCGGAAGATAGTTAAGAATCCACGCTTGGTCTGTGAAAACCGAAATTATTGAGGAGCTTATGTTTAAAGCCATGTAGATACCGAAGGTTCCAAGGGCGGCTAGCAACGAGTTTTTTGAGAGAGTCCCAATGAATATGACTATAGCAACCCATACAAAAGTGCTAACTAAAGTGCCCAGCAGCGAGAGGGACAGCAAATGGAGGTTGTTTTGGGGACCATAAACTATCCATCCACCAACAGCCATGTAAACAAGGAGACTTGCATAAGCCGTCAGAAGAGTTATGAATGCTGCCAAAAGCTTGCCAATAAAAATCACAGTTCTCGAAACAGGCTTTGTTAGCAGCGGAACAATTGTGCCACTTTCAAATTCGCCTGAAATGCTGTTCATAGCTATAGCTACTGCAAAGAGAAACATGCCCATTCCACCTATACCGGCTCCGGTGCTGATTACATAGTCAGGGTTCTGCGGGAGATATTCGCCGATGACGTTGTAAAGTATTATTGGCAGGACTAGTGATAAAGTAGCAAGGGCAAAGGCAAGAACTATCACGCCGATGAACTTCTTTTTCCGAATGTTCCAAAGCAGTTCATATTTCACAATTGCCCAGAAGCGGGATGCCCAGTCACTCCACACGTTCATTACTCTTCGCCTCCGGATTTTGTTATAAGTTGCATAAAAACCTCTTCAAGGGTCCGCCCCTTAAGGCTCATGGAAACTATTACGCCGCCAACCCTTGTTATTTCTTGAGAAATCTGCGGTCTAACGTCATCTTGAGTCTTCAACTCTATCACTAGCATTTTGCCTCCCTGTTCAACATTAGATACAAATGGAAGTTTCCTCAATACGTCAGTCACGGAGTCTAATGGTTTTGCTAGCTCCACCACAAGTGTGGCAGCTCCAGATATCTTGCCGTAAATGTTTTGAAGAGTGTCTGAGGCTAAGGCAACACCCTTATGAATTATTGTTATGTGAGTGCAGACCTGCTCCACTTCAAAAAGCAGATGCGAAGAAAGGAAAACAGTTCTGCCCTCCTTAGCTATGTTTTTCACAAGCTCTCTAACCTCAACCATCCCAACAGGGTCCAAGCCAAGGCTTGGCTCATCCAAAATTACCAGTTCAGGGTCGTTCAGCAAGGCTTGAGCTATGCCCAAACGTTGCTGCATCCCCTTACTATATTTTCCAATTAGATCTTTTTCTCTACCCTTAAGCCCAACCATTTCCAGAAGCTTTGGTATCTGCTCTTTTCGCTGCTGTTCAGACATTCCATACATCCGTCCGTAAAGGTCTAGGAGCTCCCAACCTCGCAAGTGCTTTGGAAATTTGGGAAGTTCGGGCATATAACCCACTTTAAGGCGGGCTTCCGGCACATCTCCACACACTTCGCATCCAAGAACCTTAACAGTACCCTCATCTGGTCTTAAAAGCCCAACTAAAACCTTTATTGTTGTCGTTTTCCCTGCGCCGTTAGGACCGAGAAAACTGTGAACCGTATTCTTCTCAACTTGAAGGCTTAACTTGTCCACGGCGACCAGTGAACCATATCTTTTTGTTAAGCCAACCGTTTCTATTGCAAGCTCCATTTTTTCACCACATACAACTGCTTATTGGCGGAATATAAGTTAAGCTTTTGGCAAGTTTAAACATGTTCCCTATCCGTTTATGTTAAGTTGCCCATGCCGGGCTTCTCGCATTTTGAACAGCATCCACGCTTGGAATGTAGGGTTTTATGTCTATTATCGGCGAACCTTCAAAAGCATCTAAACCTTTAACCGTCAAAATACAATCTTCTTTTTTAACAAGTTCCACAACACATAAGCCTATAGGATTTGGACGAGACGGGCTTCTGCAAGCGAAGACTCCCTTTTCCACATCAACCAAGTGCTTTTTCGGAAAAACCAGCAGCGTTCGCCTATCCGCAGTATTATCACGTAAGTGGAACCAGTATAAAACAATTAGATGAGAGAACTCCTCAACATCCTTAAGCCCATTGCAAAAGTCTGGGAAAATCTTTATCTGGGCTTCCTCCTCGCCGGCTTTTTCAACAACCCCTATGAAGTAGACTTCACCCTTGCCTGCACTTTTCATTTTAGGCTCACAACTGTTATGTTGGCTCACCATCCTTATAATGCTCATGTTAATCACGTTAAATATCAAAGGTTTTGCAATCAGTATTTTGAATCTGCTTTCTGAATTCATAAGTGTTTTAATGTTTTATAATTAATTATGGGTTTGCAGGGTGGAAACCGCATTGAATAGTCAAATCCTCCAAGCATGCAAGGAATTAATTGACGACGCAAAAATGAGATGCGCCGACCTTGTTTTTAAAGAAATATGCCTAGACATCCTGTCAAGAGCACGCAACATTCTAACAGAAAAACAATTTAAAGTTCTGACTGCATATGCTGCTGAAAGGATGAGGGAAAAAGTTCCTTTTGAAATTCAACAGGAATTAGTAGCCCCATAATTAAGAGCCTGTCAAACATTGGCAGAAACAGGCGTTAACGTTCAAACCCTTCCAATTCCACCCTGCACAGCTTTCTTCAGCCAAGCTTATACCCTATTTTCCGCAGAAACTCTTTCCTAGCCTTAATATTGCTTTCTGCCTCTATTCCCTTACTTTTGAAACCATCAATGACGCCTATAATTCCTCTCCCCTGCTCTGTTTCTGCAACCACAACCTCTATGGGATTAGCGGTAGCAGCATGAACTGTGCAGACTTCGGGCACCTTTCTAATCTCGTCTAAAACGTTTATCGGATAGGCGTTTTTAATGAAAATTATGAAGCTGTGGCCGCAGGCAAGTTCAAAAGCTTTTCTGGCGGCAAGCTGTCTCAATTCTTCGTCGTTTCCCTCGTGCCTAACAAGGCATGGTCCGGAGCTTTCGCAGAAGCCTATCCCAAACTTTATGTTCGGAACAGCGTTAACCAAAGCCTCGTACAAGTCTTCAACAGTTTTTATGAAGTGGGCTGTGCCTAAAATCACGTTACAGTCTTTTGGCGCTTCGATTTTCACAGTTTCAAATTTAAGCATGTGAATTCTACCTCCTATTTTAGTTTAGGTTATGCGTTTAGTCCTCAAGAATTTTATGGCGAAGAGCACGGTGCCAGCTGTCACTATGACCGATGATAAGTAGAAGGCGTTTATGAAAGCTGCATGCTCTCGCATTCCTAAAATTTTAGTCTCAACATCTGCAAAGGGTCCACCTATTAGGATCCCTGCTGGCCCCCAGCTCAAGGCGATAACCGCATTATAGCGGCTTAGCAGCCTTCCCCTTTTATGTTCTGGTGTTAAGTCTCCCGCCAACGCGAAGCCTACTGTTTGGACGCTCCAAAAGGCTACTCCGTTTAGCCCGTAAATGAAAGCCATTAGGGGAACATTTACCGCCAAACCATATAAAGTCGGAGTTAAAACTGCCAAAACCAGCCCTGAGAGTATCACTTTTTCTCTTCCAATTTTATCTGCAAGTCTTCCGGATATGGCGCTTGCAATCATGCCGCCAATAGTCCAAGCACTAATTATTATGCTCATTTCATAGTCGCTTGCGTTTAAGCCGTCTTGAAGCTTGATGAAGAGATAAAATATTTGGTTTACTGAAGCTGCGCCCAAAACAATGATTATTAGGGATACCAAAAACCACTTGTACGCCCTCTCGTTTCCAACAAAAATTTTCTCCTTCACCATACCTTCTTCTGTTGCTGACTGTTCTTGTATGGGCTTTAAGCCCTCCCCTCTTATGCTCTTTGAAATAAAAGCCATTATGGCTGCTCCAGTAAATAATAGTGCAGTTACAGTCCAGAAAATTGTCCCGTTTCTGAAGCCTTCCCCGCCAGCATAAAGGAAGCCGGCGAATATTATTCCAATCATCCTTCCCAGAGATGCGATGAAGTTTAATGAACCAACGACCTTTCCGCGGGAACTTGGGGTGGTGACGTCTGTTAGAAGCACAGCCCAACCTACATCAGACATGGACCAGAAAAACTCCAGAACTGCCAGTCCGAAGATTATTGTTAGACCAGCGTCAAAGCCTCTTCCAATGTCTATTAAGAATCTGTGGATGAAAAATACGATTATGTAGGTGAAGCCCGCTATGCTTTCCCCAATCATAATAAGCTTAGTTCTAACCCTAAAACGGTCGCATATCCTCCCCCAAAGAAGGTTTTGACCCAAAGCAGAGGCGATCATGTCAAAGGTTCCGAGGGCTGCTGTTGAAGTCACAGTATGCATAAGCGTGTAAACATAATTAACCATGAAGGTGTAGAATATTCCTCTTCTAAGAAAAGTTAGAAATTGGAAAATGCCCAAATTAACAAAAATTTTTGTGAAAAGCGTCAAACTTGAAGTTTGTCCATTCCTTTTTCTCATCGAAACCGCTTTTTAAAGCAGAGACTTTAGATGAGGAATTTACCATTCTTATGAATTAATTGTCCGTCAACGTAGATTTCTCCGTCCTTCTTCATATCCTTCAATATGTCCCAGTGAATCGCCGACTTGTTAAGTCCCCTAGACTCTGGATAAGAGTTCCCAAGAGCCAAATGCATAGTGCCGCCCATCTTTTCGTCGAAGAGCATATTTTTTGTAAACCTTGATATAGCGTAGTTTGTTCCTATGGCTATTTCTCCGATGCGCCTTGCACCATCGATTTTCAGCATTTCCTGCAGCAACTCGTTTCCCTTTGCGGCAGTAGCCTTGACAACCTCCCCATCCTTAAAAGTGAGTGTTATATCCTCAACTTCTCTTCCAGAAACTATGCCTGGAAAAGTGAATCTTATCGTGCCGTTCGCCGAGTTCTCAATGGGAGCGGTAAACACTTCTCCATCCGGCATGTTCTCCTTTCCGGCGCAGTTTATCCATCTTCTCCCCTTAACATTAAAGGTTAGGTCTGTGTCCTCACCCACCACGCGGACTTCACTTCCACGATTTAAAAACTCGCATATTCTCTCCTGTTCCTGATAGATTCTTTTCCATTCTGCGATGGGGTCTTCTTTGTCGGCAAGGCAGCTGGCATAAACAAAATCTTCATACTCTGCAAGCGACATAGAAGCCTCTTGGGCTTGAGCATTCACTGGATATGGCAGTAGAGTCCATCTTAACTTTTTCTCGGCAACACGTCTATAGAAGATTTCTGACAACTCCCTTCTCGCTGCTGCGTGAAGCCTTATCCGCGCAGGGTCTATGTTTGTTAATTGCTTCGGATTTGGCTCGCAGTAAATGCCTATGTTTACGTCTACATTTTCAGCTATGAACTTTTCAATCGGTGAAACGTAGCTGAGCTGTTTTTCATTGGCGTACTTGAAGAAGGTGTACTGCAAATCCAGTCTAGGATAAACCATTGGATGAGTCTCAGCCAACAAGCATTCCCTATAAATCTCATTTATTAACGGAAAAGCCTCATTACTTCCCCGTATTAAAACGGTTTCTCCGGGTTTCACCTCAACACTGTAATGGGCACAAATTTTTGCAAGCTTCTTTATCCTTGGGTCAACCATTTAACTCACCATTTTGGAACTCAATAAGAGATGGAACTTGTGTAAAAGCTTTTTGAAGGAAACAAACCGTTATGTTTTCTTTTTTATTAGAAGCCAGTTTTTGTCTCCCTTGAACATTATTAGGGCATAGTCTCCCTTCATTTTCTCGCCATGCAACGTGAACTCTATCTTATTGGCGCTTCTGTTTTCCAGAGTGTATGTGCCCTTATCCCAGATTTCTACTTTTCCAGCGCCATACATTCCCTCTGGTATTGTGCCTTCAAAATCTATGTAGCTTAGCGGGTGATCCTCAACCATAACGGCTAACCTTCTAACGCCTGGCTGTATTGGCGGCTCTTTAGGAACAGCCCAGCTTTTTAAAACGCCGTCCATCTCCAACCTAAAATCGTAATGCAAATGCGTTGCATGATGACGCTGAACCACAAATCTTGGCATAACTCTCACCAAACCGTTAACTTTACCTCTCTAAAATAATTAACTTTAATTTTGGAGAGGCATTTGCAAGAATCCGCAATTATTAAGAGGTTTGTAGAGTTTCCATACCTGCCAAGCCCAACTTCTGTTATTCACGCATCCCTAAACATGGTGGAAGTCAAACCCAACGAGATTTTCGCAGATCTCGGATGCGGAGACGGTTCCGTATTAATAGAAGCTGCCACAAAATTCGAAGTTTACTGCGTCGGATTCGAGGTTAACCCAGCATTAGTTAAGCTAGCCCGCCAAAAAGTTGAGGATGCTGGACTTAAGCGGCTAATCGATATTGTCTATGCAGATTTATTCACAATTGACTTGTCGAAGCTTAATGTGATATATGTTTATCCATTCCCACCAATAATTCCAAGGCTTTCAGAAAAAATAATAACCGAATGCCAAAAAAGCACAAGAATACTTGTCCACGATCACAACCTAAACGGACTTCAACCAGCAAAGAATATTCAAATATTCGAAAGAGGAGTCCATATCCATACAGTTCAACTTTACATCCTATAGCCTTGAATGTGAATTTTGAATCTATATTGGCGATTCATAAGTTAGTTAAATATGCTTAGCCTATTCTGTTGCGTGAATTGGAGGAAAATCCTTTGAGTAAAAAGTTAACTCCTAAAGAAAGAAGGGAAATAAAAGCCAAAATGTCTGAGGCTCTCAAGAATAACATTAAGGGTCTCTCTACAGATTTTCAAAAAATATTGATAGACGACTTGGTTACGGCGTTTCAAAATAGAATAAACGTGTTAATGCGAGTACAAGCTAAAAGAAGCTACTAATGGAGACTAAATAGGGAAAAGACGTAGTTTGAATCCATAAAAGCTTTATATAAAATTTGGGAAAATATGGCAAAGAGGTTTGGATAATGAGGCGCTCTAAGCTTGAAATGTATATCGACATCCTCAAAGTGCTGGCGCACCGTGGTCCATTAAAGCTAACGCATATTATGTATAAGGCTAATGTTAACTGCAGCGTATTGAAGGAGTATCTAGACTTCCTGATGAAGCAGAACCTTGTTGAAGAGCGAACCATCGGCAAGCGGAGGGTTGTTTACGCCATAACCCAGAGGGGCATAACAGTTCTCAAACACTTCAAAGAGCTTAAGCAAGTTTTGCCAATAATAGAAGAAGCCAGAAATAAAGCTCCAATACCATATTAACAGTTTCCTCTTTTAGCCTAAATTTTCGCATTTCCAATTTTGTTAACCTTAATTCTGTTTTGCAGATTTCTGGTTTTGTAGGGTTACATCTGTTTGTGAATCATTATGAGTGTTTCGTAAGACTTAATAAACTCCTTTCCCCACTACCATATGTGCACATGTAAAACACAATGGGGAAACCACAGTGTCCAGCCAAGAAAGTCTAGGAAAGAAGCCTCTACAAATCCTAGAGAAGATAAGGGAAAATCTAGAAAAACTAAACGAGAAAATGGAAATAATGATTGAGCTGCAGAAACATGGGAGAAAAGAGACGCAGATGATTCCTCAAGAAGCCCCCCTGGACGTTATGACCCTTCTATCCATGCCAGACCATCTGAGAAAGACAGCTATGACTGTCTGTAGGCTTGGTCGAGCAACAGCTGATGAGGTTGCCCAGCAAACTCGCAGGGCAAGGGCTGTCGAAAGTGCTTACCTAAACCAGCTTGTTATTATGGGCTATCTTAAGAAGGAGCGTAAGGGGCGGAAAGCCTACTTTTATGTGGAAAAGGAGAGCCAGGGGTGAGAGCTTTGGGCAAAATTGTGGCAATTCACTCCTACAAGGGGGGAACAGGGAAGACTCTCCTCTCAATCAATTTGGCTGTTACTTTAGCCAAGCATAGCAAGAAAGTATGTCTCTTAGATTTGGATTTTAGGGCGCCAAGCCTTGCCACCCTTTTGAAAGTTGGAAAGGTTGAGTATTGGCTTAATGACTACCTTAACGGAGTTTGTGAAATAGAAAAAGTCTTAATCGACCTAAGCGAAAGAATAGCCAACCAAGGGAAATTTTTTGTAGGCTTAGCCAACCCATCAGTGGAAGCTATAAGGGACATGTCCTCAAAAGATAGGAAATGGGAGATGCGAGCTCTTGGAAGACTGCTTTCGCTCAGAAACTCGCTTCTAGACGCTAAAGGCTTTGATTACATAGTCTTTGACACAAGTCCTGGCTTGCAGTACTCCTCAATAAACGCCATAGTGAGCGCTGACGTTGTCATAGTGGCGTCAACCCTTGACAACTCAGATGTCGAAGGAACAAGAAGAATGCTACGGGAACTTTACGACCTCTTTGAAAAGAAAACAGAAATTGTTCTAAACAAAATTTTGTATGACGAGTCTTTAAGGTCTGGAAAGGAAAAGCTACAAGCTCTAGTTAAAGACACTTACGAAGTTCCGCTTTTAGGAGTGATCCCCTGCTTCTGCGACATTTCAAGAGCTGAGGGGAAAATAATTTTCGTCCACGAAAAGCCCGACCATCCGTTTACAAGAATCCTGGACGAGATAGCAGCCAAAATAGACAAGACTTAAGCCAAAAATTTATCGTGCTACAAGCTTATTCACAAGCTGGTATACTCTGCAGTTTTTGCACTTTTCATATTCTTTCTCGTCGCATTGCCTACATATCATCCTATTCAATTCTTTAATTTCAGAGTTCATCGACCCCAAGCTCCTCACTGATAAAATTTTGGAAACCATATGTATAGCCTATATTCCACCTTCGAAATATTCCAAAACCTTTCCCAACATATTACGGAGAAAAAGCTTATAGAAGCCACAAACATCTTCATATGCAACAAATCATTAAGGAAAGCATCACCCATTGGATAATTCAGCAATAGTGTTAGCCGGAGGCGCGTCCAAAAGATTCGGCTATGATAAAGGCTTAGCTCCACTTGCGGGCAAGCCCCTAATAATGCATGTTTTAGACGCTTTGGACAACATTGTTGAGCAGAAAATTGTTGTCGTGAGCTCGAAAGAGCAAGCCGAAAAAATTGCAAAAATCCTAAAGTCGGATGTCAAAATAGCTATAGACCAAGGCGAGTTTCATAGCCCCCTTGTAGGCGCATTAAAGGGTTTCAAGGAGGCTGGGGGCGAGTACACGCTTCTGCTTCCATGCGACACGCCAATGATTTCGAGGGAAATTCTCGCGCTTATCTTGGAGCTGTGTGTGGGCAAGAATGCTGTTATTCCCCGTTGGCCAAACGGTTACATAGAGCCTTTACATGCAGTTTATCGCGTCAAGTCAGCCTTGGAAGCAGCGGAAATAGCCTTAAACGAGGAAAGACATGACTTGCGTTCCATGGTTGAGAAGCTGCGGAACATACGTTATGTTTCAACTCTTATCTTTCAGCAGTTTGATCCGCAGCTTAAAATGTTTTTAAATGTTAACACGCCTTTAGACTTGAAAAGGGCTGAGTCGTTGCTTAAAGGCTAAAGGGTTAAATGCTAAATTTTCCCAATGGTTTTGGCGTAGTCCTCTGTCGCTTGGAAAAGTTTTTCCATGTCAGCGTCCGTGTGGGCTGC
Source organism: Bathyarchaeia archaeon (assembly GCA_038882655.1). GTDB lineage: Archaea > Thermoproteota > Bathyarchaeia > Bathyarchaeales > Bathycorpusculaceae > JAGTQI01. The sequence continues at coordinate 24,013 of JAVZNT010000013.1, forward strand.
ACTTATTGATCCAAAATGTGTTGGGAGGAAAAACGCTCCCCTCGCAATTAGGTTTGTGTGATATTCCGCCAGCCTTTTCTTGTCTCCTTCGAAGGTGTCTCTAGCATTTCTGACTTCTTTACTCGTAAAGTGTGTGGTAAATATTGAGCCAGCGCCAGTTACCTGAACCCTTATTCCTTTTACCTCAAAGATCTCCCTTAATGTTTTCCTAACCTTTTCGCCCGCACCATTCAGCCTTGATATAATGTTTCCATCTTCAAGGACTTTTAATGTTGCCAGTCCAGCTGCCATTGTGATTGGATTTGCGCAGAATGTTCCGCCGTGAAATGAGTAGTTGGGGCGTTCATACATGAGCGGGTTTAGGCGTTCCATTATTTCACGTCTTCCACAGAAGGCGCCTACAGGAAAGCCTCCACCCAATATTTTTCCAAAAACTGTTATGTCGGGTAAAACGCCATAATATTGTTGGGCTCCTCCAGGCGCGAGCCTAAACCCTGTAATTACCTCATCGTAAATTAGGAGGATACCTCTTTCGTCGCAGATCTCCCTTAAACCCTTAAGAAATTCCTTTTCCGCTGGGATGCATCCGCCAGCACCCAAGATTGGCTCGATTATTATTGCTGCCGCTGAGTTTTTCTGGACTTTTGCCTTTACGTCTTCAAGGTTATTGAAAACCGCCAGCACTGTGTCTTGTGTTGCGCCAACTGTCAATCCGGCTGCTTCTGGAACATCGAAGGGGTGTTTCACGCCTACGTGGAGGGCGTCGTAGCCTCCATGCCATCCGCCTTCAAATTTTATTATTTTGCTTTTGCCGGTGTAGGCTCTTGCTAAGCGTATAGCATACATATTGGCCTCT
>JAVZNT010000014.1:0-23961 GCA_038882655.1 Bathyarchaeia archaeon
TTTTTAACTTGTTTATTCTTGCGGGTGTGCTCTCAGACCAGAGGGCACATCCATTCGCGCAATAGTTAAAAATATATTACTTCTTGGAAACTAAAGTTGAAGCTTTAACGATTTCGATGTCTACACCTAAATTCTGCAAATATTTTGCAGCTTTAACACCTTCTGCTCCTATGCAGATAGCAATTCCACCAGTCAAAAGCAAACGACGATCCTCCTTAGAATTTGGATCAACAAACTTCACAGTTCCTTTCCTATTATAAGCAAACTCGCAAATACGACTCCATAAAGGAGAACTTCGAACAAGCTGACTTTCCTCCTTAAAACCCGAAGGGTACTCCTTAAGAATAAAGATCAAAGGGCGTTTAAGTTTAGGCAACGTATCAATTTTCTGCTTTTTTATAGGTGTAATATACTTCAAATACTTTTGTCCTAAGAAACTCACTCGAAGCCTATCTCCCAATTCCTTAAAGCAAGAACTAATATTCTTTGGAAAAAGGGAAGCCTTAGAAAGATACAGTCTGCGATCCAAAAGCTCAACGGCGATATCGGCCATAGCTAATATTGGATACATTTCATCACCAGCAAGATATACATTCAAATCTCTATCCTTGATAAGTTCCCACCCAAGCGTAACTTCACCCTCAAAATGATCTAAATGAAAACTAACATTTGCATCAGAATTGTCATATACATACTTCCAGGCACAACAGTGAGGATAACTTGAACTAAGCTTATTCAAAAACTCAACAGGCTTGATCTCCTCGACACCACTTTTATCAGCTCCATACAGCTTCACCACAGGCAACTTTTCCGTGAACAAATAAGAGTAATAGTAATCAACATTCACAAATCTATCAGAAAGATTGTCAAACAACTCGTTTAGAAAGGATACGCCATCCTTAAGCGATAACGTCGAAAGGACATCATATGCCTTATAAACTAACTTTTTTCTTGCAATACCATATTTTTTACAAAGCTCCTCGAGAAGATCAAAATAAGCTGATTCAAACGCATCAACTTTATCAATTGTCAAAGCGACTCCGGTGCAAGCCTTAAAAACCCCCAGCCTACCTTTCCGAACAAAATCGCCAGAATCAATAGCCACTAAAGACATAGCTAAACACCATCAACTCCTTAACTATAACCATTTTATATTTAAAACCTACAACAACTTAATGTTCACGTGTGTCCATATGCCTGGTTTACAACTACAAGTCATGTTAGTCGTTGGTTGTGCGAGACGTGATTTGCGGAGGGCAGCTGAATGAAAGAAGAGGTCTCGCAAAAAGCCAGATTCTTCGACGTTGATGGATCCATTAAACGCTCAGTAAATGAGGCTCTTGAGAAATTAAAGGTTTTCAGAACAAAATACCCTTTTGCTGAGAACCCAGAAGCGATAGAAACCCTGACCCCAGAGGACATTTTTAGAACAGATAAAGGCGAAATCGGAGAATTCTTTCATTACATAGAGTATTACCTTAAACCCCTCGGGCACCTTCGAACATATCCAAAAGTATATCTTCAAATACGAAAGCAAATAGACCTCTTCAAGGACTTGCTTTACATTGTGGTTGATAAAAAGAAGTCTCTTGCTGAAAAAGTAGATGCACCATGGAACGAAATTAAGGGTTTAGGCGGAGATAGCCACATCGCCAAGAAAATCATCTTCTGCTTCAACTACGAAACGAGCTCAGTAATCCCAATCTTCAGCACAAGCCACATTGAACACTTCCTAAACATAATCCAAGAAACACCATGGCTTCCCATACATTATGACGCCTTGAGCCTCGGCGAAAAATACGAGACCCTCACAACAGAGCTTCTAAAAGCAAAAGTAAGCTCACAGGTAACCAAACCATGGGAAATAACCTACTTCTGCAAATTCCTATACGAAACCTACACACCGCCAAAAATAATCACAGAAGCCCAACGGAAAAAACTGCGAGAAAAAGCACTAATGGAACAGCGACAACAATTCGCCAAATTCATTGAACTGTTAAACGAATTAAAAGCAAAAGGCAAAATCTCCGCCGAACAATGGAGGACATACTCTGAGCAATGGCAAAAGAACTCAGAAATCAGACAAGAACTAACTAATAAGCTCAGACAATTGAAGTGAAAAAATCTTGTAATATCTTAAAACATGTCAAAAACAAGCAATACCATCAAATACCTTTAAAATCTTTTATAAAAAATTTAATGTTGTATGCCCTTTTTTGGGTAACTGCATTAAATCATCGCAAAATTCTGGAAGATTTAGATGCAAAGATATTCTTAACACCAGACACAAACTCACCCACACATAACATCCTGCTCAATGCCCTATATAAATGCTCAACAAAATTGAGCAGCCCGCTTCTCAATCATAATAACAGTTATAACAAAAACAACTGAGGACTACATCCTAACAAAAATGCCAATAAATTCAACCAAAAACAGAAAAAGAGGTAATCTGTAGATTATAGGCAAGTATTTTAGTAGCGTGAAAACCTGTATGCGCAGTTTCGGCACAGATACCGCTGAACCTCTCTTTGACGAGTATATCTGATACCATCTCCATCTTTATACACACGTTCGCAACCACACATTGGACACTTAACAGCCTTCTCATCCGCCACCGATTTCACCTCCATTTGCTAATTTACCGCTCATTTGAGGTAAATTCTAAAAAAGGGGGATTTGCGGGGGAGAATTCGCCGTTTTCTCTGAAAATAGGGCAACCCCGCAGCCAAGAATATGAATGCCAGCAAGTTATTTTTGTTTTTTGTGCGTGCTTACAAAAAGCTTTTACTTTTATGGTGAACTTTTATTTTGTGGTGATTGTGTTGGATGTTAAGCTTTTTGTTGATGGTGAGGAGATAAGCCTTAACAAGTTTGTCGTTAAGATTTTGGGCGGCACTATTGTTGGGGCTGTGGGTGCTCTACGTGGTATTAAGGAGGATTGGAAGGAGATTAAGATAGAGATTAAGCGATAGTTGCATGAGTGGGAGGTGTGTTGAGGGCGTGATTCCAGAAGCTCATAAGAGGCATTTGCAAGAGGAGTTGGCGGGTAAGCTGCAAAACCCTGTTAAGCTTGTTGTCTTTACGCAGGAGTATGAGTGCCCTCATTGTGCTCAGGCTAGAAGCCTTGCTGAGGAGTTGGCGGGTTTAAGCGATAAGATAGGCGTTGCGGTTTATGATTTTGTGGCTGACTCTGAGAAGGCTAAGGCCTATGGTGTTGACAAGGTTCCAGCAGTGGCGATTATCAGCGAGAAGGATTTTGGTATCCGATTTTATGGCTTGCCCTATGGTTATGAGTTTGGGACTCTTTTGGAGGGCATGATTGCTGTTTCTCGGGGAAGGTCGGATATTTCTGAGGATGTTAGAGGGCGGCTTAAAGGTGTGAGGACGCCGGTGCACATTCAAGTTTTTGTGACTTTGACTTGTCCTTATTGCCCTTCTGTTGCAAGCCTTGCCTACAAGTTTGCTGTTGAAAGCGACTTTGTTAAGGCTGATGTTATTGATGTAAGCGAGTTTCCCCATATTGGGCATAAGTATGCTGTTATGGGTGTTCCAAAAACTGTTATTAATGAGAAGGTGGAGTTTGTTGGAGCTGTTCCGGAAGACATTTTTCTAGAGCATGTCTTGCTTGCTGCTCGCCGTCCAGAATATGTCCTATAACCATTCAAAGTGGTGCAAAATCTGGCTGGCAGTAAAGAGTTTTTAACTTTAGTTTTTGTTTACAGCGGCGAGTTTGCGGAACGCGTAATAAGGAATCTTATTAATGACCCGAGTTTCTGCAAGTCTTGCGGCTTGTACTGTGACTCGTGTAAGTATGGCGTCTACAGTTATGTGCGGAACATTCGCGCTGCTATAGAGCTTCCGAAACCTTCGGACTTGCCAGCCTTTATAGACAAGCCAGAAGAATACATGCCCAAAAACGTTCCGAAGGCGGGTTTGTGTGTGGCTTCTGGACTGCATAAGGACCTGCTTTTGGAACTTCCAAGCCACATTGCGAAGGCTGGTGTTAAGGGCTTAATTGTGCCCGTTGAAGATTTTAACGAGGTTCCATCTGGCTTGAGGAAGCAGTTGGAGGAGCGCTGCATAGAGCTTGGCTTGGAGTACGCCTTTCCAAAGCCCTTCTGCTCGCTTGAACCTTCAAAAGATAAGCCATTAATCACCCGTTTTTTGGAGGAGTTGGGTGTAGGGCGTCCAAAACTTGAAATTTCTACCGCTAGGCGGGGCGGACGTGAGGTTGTTGAGGCGGCTATTGTTAGGCGTAGTGCCCCTTGCGGCTCAACATGGTATGTGGCGAGAAAGCTCATAGGCGTTGAAACGAAACGAGAAATTTTATACGATGCTATTGCAAAGGCGCATCATAGCTATCCGTGTACGGCGACGATGAACGTTGACCCGGAAGCAAAAGAGCCCATCCTCCACATTGGTGGCTACATAATAAGGGAAGAAGTAGAAAAGGCATTGGAAAAGGCTGAGATTACGACTTAACTTTTCTGTAACCGCTTAATGAGGTCAAGGACTTTGGTTTTAATGGCATCTCGGATTTTTCTCGCTTCGTCTAATGGCATTTTGGCTGGGTCTGGCATGTTCCACTCTTCCACATGCCTTGCGTAAACCACTGGGCAGAGGGAGCCGCTGCACACGATTATGGCTACTTCAGCCCTTTCCTGAAGCTCCCTCGTCATCATTTGGGGCTTTTTGTGGCTTATATCTATACCCTCTTCAAGCATAAGTTTAACAGCGTTTGGATGAACCCTCTCCGCTGGTTTTAAGCCAGCGCTCGTGGCTTTCCAGCCGCTTGGCGCATACTTGTTAAAGTAGGCTTCTGCAATCTGGCTCCTAAAACTGTTCTCAACGCAAACAAATAGAACAGTTTTCATTTATATTCCTTCATGTAGCTTAAACACTTTTATTCACAAAGGTGGCAATAAAAATTGGGGTGATTCTGAGTGCCACCTCATTGTGATACCTTAGATGGGCCTGTCGTTATGGCTGCCAAGAAAGCTCTGGAAACGGGGAATATCAACTTCATACTTCCTTGGGTGCCGAAGAAGGCTGAAGATGAGTTGAGAAGAGCTTTTAAGAAAACTCTTCAAGCTCGAAAATTGGGTAAGGAAGCGGTTGAGGTTGCTGATTACTGGTTTTTTGAAACCGCTGTGCGTTTGCATAGAGAGGGTGAAGGAGCACCTTACACGGGGCTTAAGCCTGCCGGACTGGATTGGGGGCCAATTGTGCCACGCGCAGATAGAGCAATCGAAAAAGGCGATGCTAAAGAGGTTATACACTTCATAATGCACGCTGTTGAGGAAGAGCTGGAAAAAAGGTTTAGGCACACTATGGAAAAGAAGAATTACGACGTGAATGATGTGGATGCTGCAAGGGAATATGTGCAGGCAATGCTTGGCTTCGTTTTGTATGCACATCACTTATACGAGTTTGTAAAGGGCGGAAAAATGCACGGCGAAGAAGGAATGGCCGGACACAAACATTAGCTGTAGGACAACCATGAAAGAGCAAGTAGCCGAAACCAGCGGAATAAAAATTGCACTCACCAGCTACATAGTACTGGTAGGTTTACAGTTGGCAACTTACTCCATAACCAAAATACTAATACTGCTGGCGCAAGCATTAGAAATGTTGAGCGACGTCTTAATTTCCCTTTTTCTTTTGTTATCCACATATTGGTCAAAAAAACCAGCAGACGAATTCCACATGTTCGGCCACGGAAGAGCTCAAAACGTTGCCGCATTAGTTTCCGCCACAATTCTGATTTCCTTCATGAGCCTTGAAACTTTCAGAGAAGCCATTCCAAAATTTTTCCAGCCACCGGCCACAAGTCAACAATCAGATGTTTATGTCGCTCTTGCTGTTGTGTTATTAGGCATGTTTGTGGTTGCTATTCCAACAATTTACATCTTCAAGGTCGGTGCAAAGGGCGCCTCGGTAAAAGCACAAGCAGTGGCGCTTATCAAAGACGAGTTTTCCTATATAGCCGCATTAATAGCCCTAATCCTAGTTGCGAATGGATTTTATTTGGCTGATCCGCTAGCCTCAACAATAGTTGCCGCTATTATTGCTTTTAGCGGCGCATATTTGTTTAAGGATAATATCCATTACCTTGTTGGCAAGGCGCCAAGCCGACAATTCTTGGAAAAAGTGGTGTCTGTGGCAAAGTCTGTCGAAGGTGTTTTAGGTGTCCATGACCTAAAAGCCGAATACGTCGGTCCAGAAGTTATTCATGCAAGCCTCCACATAGAAGTGGCGAAGGGCACACCAATAGAAGAAGCTGACAGAATCGCGGAAGAAGTTAAAGAGAAAGTCAGCCGTGAAACTAGCTGCCAACACTGCACAATTCACGTTGACCCAGCAAATTAGAATGAAAAATAAAAGGGCTGTTGAGCTCAGCCTTCCCAGTCTAGGAGCCGCTTTTCGCCTTCAATCTTTTTCAAGTCTGTTATGTCTTGGGAAACTTCCATTGTTCCCAAATATTCGCCGTCCTTGTCTCTCACAGCGAAATATCTTATGTGGATTAGGCGGTCGCCCTTTTGTATCCAGAATTCCGCCACGTCTTTTTCGCCCTTCTTGAAGGCTTCAAGGATTCTGTTGACCACGTGGATGCTTTTCTGCGGATGGCAAAGTTGAACCTTTCTGCCCAAAATAGCCTTCGTCCTCACGAATATACGCTTATCGGCTTTGCTGAAGTACTTGACGGCGTCGTCTTTATCCACAAATGTAATGTCCACTGGCAGCGTGTTTAAAATAGCCTCAACCTCCTCTTTCGTTAGCATTCCAGTTTCAAATTGTAATGTGCCTTCTGGCATGGGTTTCGCCTCGGCTGCTGGTTTTTCAAGCTTTTTGACTGGCTTGGCTATTAAGTGTTCTGGTGTGAAGCAGCAGTATCCAATTTCGTCAAAATCCTCCCTTATGCTGGTCAACTCTTGTTCAGTGATGACACGCTGGGCTGCTGGAAAAAGAATGTTGTTTTCTTTGTAAATGTGGCTGTTAAGTATATCACCTACAGCCTTTGCCAGTTCGCCAAGCTGCCTCTTAAAATCTGGAAAATCCATTTTTGCGGCGTTTTCGATTAGGGCTTTGAGTTGCTTCTTCTTTTCCCTAAGCTGGTTGTGCTCCATCCACATTATTGCCGGCGGTTCGCTTATACCATGCCTTTCCAAAACTGGGAAGAGGGCGTTTTCCTCTCTCAAATAGTGCTTTTCAGCGTCTAAAAGCCCATCAGCAACATGCTTTAGCTGTGAAAATTCTCCAGCCACAGCATCGGGACTTTCGGCTTTCTGCACCTTTTCAGCCAAAATGTTAAGCTTCTCAGCTATTTGCTGAAGCATCCTATGCTCTTCTAGGAGTATGCCAATGGGGCTTGCTGGGGCAGTCTCAATCCTCTGTTTTTCTAGTTGCTCTTTGAAGATTGCCAAGTGAACGTCACAAAGCCTTTGAAGCTCCTCTCTTGACACGCCCTCACTAACAAGTTCCTGTTCAATTTTGGCTATCTCAAGCGAGCTTACGCCCTCAAGAAACCGCCTAAAACGCTCTTTAACTTGTTCTGGGGAAACGCCAGCATGCAACTGCCTCAAAATCTCTTTTAAAACCTTTTTACGCTCTTCTCCTGTCACTCCGCCCATTCTAGGTGCCCCCTTCAAAAATTTTCTTAGCTAACGTTTTTCCAATTTCCATTATGCGCTTCATATTCTCATCTGTTGGTGGTCCATTAACTTCCAGTGCGTCGACAACCTCAATTTTGAAGTCGCCGAGTATTTCTTGAATCTGTCTTATTGCGCCTCCACCCCAGCCATAAGAGCTTAAAACAACCGCAAATTTTGTTGGTGGGCGCAACGCTTTGAAAAGATATGTGGCATAAACAGCCAATGGGTGAGCCCCGCCCAGGACTGTTGGGGCGCCCAAAACAATGGCTCTTGAGTCCACAAGGTCTTTGGCTAAATCGCCAACATCAGCCACAGCTAAATTGTGAAAAGCCAATTCAACGCCTTCCGAAATCAGTGTTTCAGCCATCTGCTTAACCATGGCGTCTGTGCTGTTCCACATGCTTACATAGGCTATTGTTGCCTTAGGTCTTGTTTCGCCAGTCGCCCAACGTCTATAAGCGTTTAAGATAAGCTCTGGCTTTCTATGAATGGGACCGTGGCTCGGCGCTATCATTTTAATGTTTAGGCTAGAAATTTTGTCAAGGGCTTTCTGCGCCATAGCCCTAAAAGGCATCATTATCTCGCCCCAATAACGCTGAGCGTGAACAAGCAAGTCCCCAACTTCGTCGCTGTAGACGCCTCCAGCCAAGTGGGCGCCGAAAAAGTCGCACGGGAAAAGAATTCCATCCTCTTCAAGGTATGTGAACATTGTTTCCGGCCAGTGGAGCATGGGTGCCTCGATAAAGCGCATGGTTTTATCGCCTACGCTTATAGCCTCATTGTCAGCCACAACTTTGATCCGCTCTTGTGGAACGTGGTAATAGACTTGAGCCATTTTTGCGCCTCTGCCTGTGGCTATTAGTTTGGCTTTTGGTGAAATCTTCATTATGTGCGGTATGGCGCCGGCGTGATCTGGCTCCGCGTGGTTCATGACAACATAGTCAATTTCTTCAGGGTTTGTGAGATTGCGGATTTTATCTTCCAAATCTTTTTCAAAGCCCGGATTAACTGTGTCTAGTAGGGTTTTTTCGTTCTTGCCAATTATAAGGTAAGCGTTATATGATGTGCCTTTTGGAAGCGGTATTAGGGCGTCGAAGATTCTGCGGTTCCAGTCTCTTACCCCGACCCAGTAGACGTTTTCAGCTATTTTCATAATGTTTTTTTCGGTCATGCACGTTCACCTTTTATTACAATTGTAATAAAGTATATTTATGCCTTTCCCCACAATATACTAAGGAGGAATGAACAGAAATGCTACTACCATGCGAAGTCGCCGTAAAAAGCCTACTCCCACCAGTAAGGGCAGCGCTAGCCAAACAACTAATGACAAAACATGGTCTAAAACAGGTGGAGACGGCAAAACTGCTAGGCGTAAGCCAACCAGCCATAAGCCTCTACAACAAGAAAATGCGGGGAAAAGCCCTAGACCTAGAAAAAGACAAAGAAATCAAAAGGCTAATTGAAGGGTTAGCGGGCTCCCTAGCAAAGGAGAGCTTATCCCACAAAGATTTCACATTAAAGTTTTGCGAGATCTGCAAAGCCGTCCGTGCAAAAGGCTTGCTATGCAACATGCATAAGGCTTTAGATCCAACATTCGACATCGAAAAGTGCGGACTATGTATGAACCCAGCGCTAAAATGCCCCTAATTTAAGCGGTTATTCTGTCAAGAACCTTATTATCTTCTCGTAAACGTCCTTGTCCCTATAATCCTCTTGCCCTTTGTATATGCTTGGGTTGTCGTTAACTTCAACAACCACGTAGTCGCCGTTAACCTCTTTGATGTCGACTCCGTAAAGCCCCTTTCCAATTACACTGCAAGCTTTAAGGGCAACTTCCTTGAGTTTTTGGGGCGCATTGTCGCGTTTTAAGGTGACTGTTCTACCCCATACAAAACTTGGCTTTCCCCGACGTTTTACACCATGTTTCCATTTGCCCTTTGGCATCATATACTTACAAACGTATAGAATTTCACCGTTTAGGACGCCTACACGCCAGTCAAAGTGGGATGGCATAAACTTCTGCACAACAATGTAGTCCGACCGTCTAAAGAAGCGTTTGGCGACTTCTCGGAAACTTGTTTCGCACGAAACCTTCTCCACATACTTTGAAAAGCTAGTGTAGGGCGCCTTAATAACCATTGGTTTTCCAAAAAGCTCAAAGATTTCCTCTATCTGCCTATGGTGAAACTCATCTTTATTTAAAAACAGTGTTGGAATGCGCGGCACATCATACTTTTCGAAGAGCCTATACTGATGAATTTTGTTGGCGCATACTCTAATGGAAATTGGGTCATCAACAACCTTTAATCCTAACTCCCACGCTGTTTTTGAGACTATATAGGCTGTATAAAGCGGGTCTGTTGTAGCCCTTATGAAGACGCTGTCGTATTTTGGAATTTCTGAAAGCCCATTCCTGAATAAAAAGTTGAAAGTGTGCCCCATCTGTTCTGCTGTCTGCTTAAAACGTTGGAGAGCCTCAGCTTCGTCAGAATAGGTGAAATTGTATTTTTCAACAAAACATGCTATCCGCGTCAATCAAACCATCCTTTCCCGGCTTTCCGGGAAACAATTTTAGAAATCATATCAATATCTAAAGGCGTGATTTCTTCCATCTTTAAGGGTTGAAGCCCGCAAAGGTAGGCTTTCCCATCGAAACGTTGAAGGTGCAACTTGCACACTGGAATATTAAAGGTTTCATAAACTTTTTTGACAATTTCCCTCACATTACCATCTTCAGAGGCGCACTCGCCGAAAAAGGACTTAACAGAAATCATTTCGCCACATAGTGGTTGGGCGCAAACGGCATAACGATAATTCATACTTAAGCTTTTAACAGCTCTGTATAGGGCGGTTCTGTTCTTTGCTGTTTGGAAACTATTAAACGAGAAGGGATTGACTGCGAAAACAACAACTGGAAAGCTGAACTCAGCCATTATCTGCTTAACAGAGTCCGTAACAAGATATGGCATTACTGGCGCCCCGTTTTTTGAAGCTCTAACCAGCAGAACTGGCAGCCTGTAGGCGTCTATGGCGTTTTCTGTTGTTGGAACAACATCATTTCCAAGAATTTCAGCATGAAGCGAAACATAATAACCAGTTTTCATGTACCTGTAGTCGTTGTTTATGTTGAGAATAAAATCTCTAACAGAAGACTTGAGGAAGACTGATGGTTTTGTTACGGGCGCGTTTGTTCTTAGGTCGATGTTTGAGACGACCAGCACGCAAGAGGCACCAGACAACAGAAAACAGCTAACACCATTTAGATATTTAAAACTAACTATGCTAATTAGCGCTATTCCTAGCAAAGAAATGTATAAACTTATATTTTGGTTAGCTGCAGATTTTTGTTTAAAGAGGAAGTCTGTACGTACAGAACCTTAGAGGTTCTCGGACCAGAACACGAGTTCTCACTTGTTGACGAAAATTTGAGGGCTTTGCCAATAGTTGACAAAGTCATAAAAGATATCCACGGGCGAGTTGTAAACTTTGTGGAGCTCAGCAATTTCACCTTTGGAAAGGAACTTCAACTCCACGTGATGGAGGTTAAGCCTAACAATCCTTTCAAGTCGCCAAAAACCTTTGAAGAAACCATGCATGAGGCCGTTTTAAGGCTTAGCGAAATGCTTGAACGCCGTTATGGTGCTAGGCTTTTGGGGACGGGGATGCATCCAACATTGAGGCTTGAGGAAACAGCTGTTTGGCCGCATCGCCACAAGCAGATTTATGAGGCTTTTAGCCGAATCTTCAATCTTAAACAGCATGGGTGGCTTAACATTCAAAGCTTCCAACTTAACATCTCATACGCTGATGAGGCCAAGGCTGTTCTACTGCATAACTTGCTTGCTAACGTCTGTGCTTATCTTCCAGCTGTTTCAGCCTCTTCCCCTATCTTTGAGGGCTGCCCAGGTGATTACGTGGATAACAGGCTTTACTTTTACATGGAAAACCAAAAGGAAATCCCATCGGTAACTGGAAAAGTTGTTCCGGAATATGTCCAGTCCTTTAAGCAGTATAGACGCGAAGTTATTGGTCGGTATTCAGCCGATTTAACCAAGCTTGGGGCTCATCGCTGCATCCTCAACAAGGACTGGGTTAACTCTAGAGGCGTAATCTTCCGTTTTGAAAGGAAAGCCCTAGAAATACGAGTGATGGATGAGCAGGAATGCATAAAATCTGATGTAGCTTTAAGTTGTTTTATAAGGGCGCTGCTTAGGGGCTTAGTGAAGGCGGATGAGCCGCTTCTGCCGACAGAAGTTTTGGCAGAAGACTTCAAATCCGTTATAAAATATGGTTTGGAAGCCAAAGTACTGCATCCCAGTGGACTTACAGCTAGGCATGTTTGCAGACATTTCTTGAAGGTTGCTTGGGAAAACGCCACATCTGAGGAGAAGGAATACCTCCCAATAATAGAGAAGCGCATCCAACATGGCAATCTTTCAGATGTCATCAGAGAGAAAGTCGAAGCTAGGGCGCAGAAAACCGACTTGAATGAGGCGATTATAGACGTTTATTCAAAACTTTTAAACAGCCTAAAGGCTAATGAGCCCTTCCTTTAAGGAGTTAGGAGCACGTATGCAAGCTGAAGATGAGCGGCAAAAAAACTTCTTTGACGTTTGCGGTACTTGTAAGATTAACTGTTGCTGGGATGCCAGACCACCAATAACCGAAAAGCGTGAAAAAATTATTTTAGGATACTTGAAGACACACGGCATCAACATTGAAAATCCTTTTGTGCACGCTGAGTACACTTTCCCGAAAGAAACATTGGATGGCTACTGCATATTCTATGATAAGGCAACACGCAAATGTATTGTGCATCCAGTCAAACCTGAAACATGTGTGGCTGGACCTGTAACCTTTGACATAAACGCCAAAACAAGCAAAATTGAATGGTATTTAAAAATGGAGACAATATGTCCACTCGCCGGAGTTATGTATAGTGACAAGGCTTTATTAGCGAAACATTTTGATGTTGCAAGAAAAGAGATTTTGCAGCTTGTGAGAGAACTGACTCCTAAAGCGTTAAAAACTATACTTAAGCGGGAGGAACCGGACACTTTTAAAATAGGGGAAGAAGAAATAGAAGGCGAAGTTCTAAACAAGCTTTAGTTTTAATTTTAAAATTTGCTACTTATCTTATGTAGTTGATCGCATCTTTTCTTCTAAGCTTTGTTGGTGGGTTTTCATTTTTATATCCTAGTGCCACCACGCAGACGTGTTCACATCCTTCTGGGACTCCTAACTCCTTTTTCAACTCTTTGCCCTTTTCCGAAATGAACAAGAATTCTGTGGAGGTCATTATGAGCGAACCTAAGCCCAGCGATTCAGCCACTATTAAGATGTTTTCGGCGGCTAGGGCGCAGTCGATTTCGGCGAAGTGGGCTGTTTTATCAACCGTAATCAGAATCACTGTTGGAGCATTCCAAAAGGGATTAAAGTTCGGGTCTCTTGCTCGTTCTGCCAAAAAATCTATTCCCAAATTCAGCATATTCTCCTTCATAATCTCAACCATCTTTTTCAGCACTTCTTTGTTTTGAATTACAGTGAAGTGCCATTTTTGCTGGTTCCGTGCGTTGGGCGCAAGCAAAGCGCACTCCAATATTTCCCGCAGCATGTGGTCGGGTATTTGTTCTGGTTTAAATTTTCGTATGCTCCTCCTACATTTTATGACCTCTATGGCTTCGTTCACAAATTGCACGTCTCCCCTTTTCCATTTCTGTTTAAGGTTTGTTGGTCATTTTTGGTATTGGCGAGTTGCAAAAGGCTTTTACCTTTGGTTTTCCGCTATTTTATCAGCATTTGGGGTTAACTGCGTCTTGAGAGAACAGCCTAAAAATGCTTTTGACCTTCTAGTTAAGCCAGTTCGGCGGTTGATTGAGCAGAGGGGATTCTCTAAACCAACAGAACCGCAGGAAAAGACAATCCCGCTCATTCTTGAAGGAAAGAATGTTTTGCTCATTTCGCCCACAGCCACCGGCAAGACTGAGGCCGCGTTTCTGCCAGTTTTAAGCCTGCTTTTACAGGAGCCACACGCTCCGGGAATAAAAGTTCTTTACATCACGCCTTTGAGGGCTCTGAACCGCGACATGCTGGAGCGCCTCGAATGGTGGTGTAACAACCTTGACATTAAGCTGGCTGTTAGGCACGGAGATACAGAAACCCGCGAGCGGACAAGGCAGGCTCGAAGCCCACCAGACGTTTTGATAACAACGCCTGAAACTTTGCAAGCCATTTTGGTCGGCTGGATTATGAGACAGCACTTGCAGCAAGTGCGCTGGGTAATTATTGACGAAGTGCATGAGATGGCTGACAGCAAAAGAGGAAGCCAACTCGCCCTAAGCCTTGAAAGACTCCGGACAATGATTGGGAGAGACTTCCAAATAATAGGCTTGTCAGCCACCATAGGCAGCCCGGAAAAAGTAGCCCAATTCCTCGTTGGAAACGGCCGTCCAGTGGAGATTGTGCGGGTTCCAGTTGCCAGAAAAATGCATTTGAAAATACTTTTTCCAAAGCCTAAGCCGGAAGATTTCGGGCTGGCTGAACAGCTCTACACGCATCCCGAAGTGGCAGCCAGGTTTAAGGTAATTCGTGACTACATAAGCCGCCACAGATCGGTTCTTCTCTTCACAAATACAAGGGCTATTTCAGAGGTTTTGGCAAGCCGCTTCAAAGTCTGGGACATGGACTTTCCAGTTTCCATACATCATGGCTCTTTAGCTAAGCCCTCCCGCATAGCAGCAGAAAGAGGCCTAAAAAACGGCGAGCTGAAGGGTTTGGTTTGCACCAGCAGCCTTGAGCTTGGTATAGACGTGGGCCG
This sequence comes from Bathyarchaeia archaeon, assembly GCA_038882655.1. Classification (GTDB taxonomy): domain Archaea; phylum Thermoproteota; class Bathyarchaeia; order Bathyarchaeales; family Bathycorpusculaceae; genus JAGTQI01. Next base: position 14,473 of record JAVZNT010000014.1, read on the forward strand.
CATAGACCTAGTCATACAGTACATGAGCCCCCGCCAAGTTACAAGGCTCATTCAGCGGGTTGGGAGAAGTGGCCACAGAATAGGACATATAGCTGAAGGAATAATCGTTACGATGGATTCTGATGATACACTTGAAGCTTTGGCTATAGCAAGGCGAGCCCTAAAAGAGGATTTAGAGCCAGTTGAAATTCCGCCAAAGCCATATGATGCTCTAGCCCACCAAATTGCCGGACTACTTCTAAAACAGAAAAGGCTTGAGTTCAACGAAATCCTAGAAATGTTTGTTAAGGCTTACCCATACGCCGACCTAACAATGGAAGATGTTGGAAAGATTTTGCGCTACATGCATGAACGTTTCCCAAGGCTGGCATGGGTTTCCTTTGAAGACAAGGTGGTTTTGAAACCTCGGAGAACAAAGGCGCTCTTCGAATACTATTTTAGCAACTTGTCTATGATACCGGAAGAAAAACAGTACTTGGTGGTGGATGAATCAACAGACTCGGCCGTAGGGGTTTTAGACGAAGCTTTCATGGCGGAGTACGGCAAACCCGGCATAAAGTTTATAATTCGTGGAAGCCCATGGCGAATCCTCCACATCTCAAGCGACAAAGTCTATGTAAAGCCCGTGGACGACCCAACTGGGGCAATTCCAAGCTGGATAGGTGAAGAAATTCCAGTGCCCTTTGAAGTAGCCCAAGAAGTCGGCTATATTAGGGGTTTTGTTGAGGAGCAAACCCGCAAGGGTCTGTCGCAAGAAGAAATTGCAGCTAAACTTAGCGAAAGCTACCCATCAGAAAAAGAGACAATTTTAGACGCCTTAGCCGAGACTGTTGAGCAAGCCGTTGCCGGAATGCCGGTGCCAACGGATAAACGAATAACCGTCGAAAACTGGGAGGACTTCGTGATTGTCCATGCCCACTTCGGCTCCCTTACGAACAGAGCGTTAGCTCAGCTTGTTGGACAAATCCTGTCCGAAAGAATTGGATACGGCATAGTGGTTCAGCACGATCCATACCGCATATTCATACAGACTATGGGTGCTGCAGACGCCGACCAAATTGTCACACTGTTTGATGAGATGGCTTCAATAGGTGAACAAGCCGTTAGGGATACTTTGACAAGGGCTACTGTTAAAACTGGCATTTTCAAGAGGCGTATGATTCACGTGGCAAGACGCTTCGGCGCACTGGAAAAGTGGGCTGACTTCAGCAGTGTAAGCCTTCAAAGGCTTTTGAAAAGTTTCGAGGGAACCCCAATATTCGAGGAAGCCCTAAAAGAGGTTTTCACAAAAGACTTAGACGTTGAAAGGCTTGTCCAAGTCTTAGCGAGAATTCATGCTAGCGAAATAAAAATTGTTAAGGTTGAAACTGGCGGAACCGCTACTCCAGTTGCCCGTGTTGGCATTGAACGCGTCAGCATGAAAACAGACCTCATCCCGCCTGAAAGGATGCGAGCCGTTCTCATAGAATCTGCAAAGGCGAGATTGTTGAATGAGACTTGCAATCTCATCTGCACGAACTGTTGGAGTTATGTAGACATGATACGTGTGAAAGACTTGCCAGCGAAACCAAAATGTCCAAAATGCGGCTCAAGGGCCATTGGGCTTTTAAGAGTTGAAGAGGAAAAGGTTTTGCCGCTGGTCGAAAAGAAGGGTGAAAAGCTCACCAAAAGTGAAGAAAAACTTCAGAGGCAAGCCCTACAAACAGCCCGCCTAATAGAAAAGTATGGCAAGACAGCGGCGGTAGCTCTATGCGCAAGAAAAGTTCAACCATCAGACGTTAAAGAAGTTCTCGAACAGGAAGCTACACTCACGGATAGGTTTTATGAGCTTGTTTTGGAGGCTGAAAGAAAAGCCATAAGCAAAAGATTTTGGTAGAAGGGCTTAGAGACTTACAACAACTTTTAAATGTGAGACCACGTTAATCTGGGTGAACGCCTCTAACAATTATGTGGAGATTAAGAAGCTTGGAGATAAGCCGAAAAAAACTCCGAGAAGAAGTCCTAAACAGAGTAAAATATGTTAAGAATTGTGTTTTGGCAAGGGAACTATGCCTCCTAATCAGAACAAACAGAGCGGTTCTTGAGCCAAAAGACGTGCAGGAGATATGCCTATACATTTCAGGCTTATGCAAGGAGGAAGGATGCGAAGAGCCCAGCGAGCTTTGTCGAAGGGCAGCTGAAGCCATAGGCACCGGAGATGAGGAGAAATATTTGGAGTTATGCGCCCAAAGCGCCATGAAATGTGGAGAATCTAGACGCCCAACACCCAAGAGGGCAACATACGTAGCCTAGAAGGGAAAATCTTTAAAAGAATAAAATATCGGTAAAACCAAGAGGGAGGCATGCTCACTGTTCATAGCCCCATATGTCCCCACCCCGCTTCCGGTTGTACGCCATATGCTTATTTTAGCACAACTTAAACCCGGTGAAGTTTTCTTTGACCTAGGTGCTGGTGATGGCAGAACCGTAATAATGGCTGCTAAGGAGTTTGGCGCAAGGGCTGTCGGCGTAGAATTACGCGAAGACCTTGCAAAAAGAGCCCTAAGCACAGTCTATGAGGAAGGCCTCCAAGATAAAGTGACAATAGTTAATGGCGACATGTTCAACGTTGACCTCTCATCTGCTGACGTTGTATTCCTATACTTAACCACAAGCGCTAATGAGAAAATAAAACCCAAACTTGAGGCTGAACTCAAGTCTGGAGTTCGTGTCGTCTCCCACGACTATGAAGTCGTTGGTTGGAGACCATTAAAAGTGGAAAACTTCTGCGAAAACCCCAAACTTGGATATCCATCTCACACAATTTACTTATATAAGAAAGTTTAGCGCTGTTTAACGATGAAAATGGCAAGGCTTGAATATGCCCCAGTCTTTTAAGGCATTATATAAGGTTTCATGGGTGGACACGGACGCCGCCCAGATAGTTCACTTCTCTAATTATTTTAGGTTCTTTGAAAGGGCAGAAGAAGAATTTTACCAGCATCTTGGATTGATAAAATGGCTGGGCACGGAAAACGTGATAATGCCACGTGTGGAGGCCTTCTGCCAATTCAAGAAACCGGCAAAGTTCAACGACCTCCTTGAAATAGAGCTTACAGTGGAAGAGTTGAAGGAAAAAGCCGTAAAATACGGATTCAAGATATACAATAAAGAAACGGCTGAATTGCTGGCCAACGGCTATCTAGTGGCAGTTGCCGTGAATAGACACACGTTAAAAACCACGCAAATCCCGAAGGATGTTGTTGAAAAACTAAAGGCTTATTATTGCGGCGAAGAAAAACGAAAATAAACTTTTAATTTGGGCTTTTAAACTCCAAATTTTGTAAGAAGACTTGAAAGGCGAGGATAGTGTTGTTCGTTCCATGGCAGTATATTGCAGACTGGAAATGTAACACTTGCGGCTTGTGCTGCAAGGCCTACAGCGTAGTCTTAAACTTCCAAGAATGGCTAAAAATAGTAAAAAACTACGGCGTAGAAACAACAGTTTCGGGCTTAAACAAGCTATACTTGCAGAGAAAAACAGATGGTTCATGCGTATTCCTCTACAAAGTGGCGGGCATGCACCTATGCGGACTACAACGCATGAAGCCAATGGCGTGCAAACTCTGGCCCTTCAAAATTTTAGCTACTCCAAAATTTGGGTATGCAAAAGAGGCCCTATACGCCTACGGTGGGAAAACCCTATACGTGTATGCTGATTCCACATGCGCTGGACTAATTTATGGAAGACCAACATGGGAGTTTGCAAACAAAACCCTAAAAGAGTTTATAGAAATCGCCATTGGACTTCGCATTGACCAAAAGCAAAGTAAGGCGGACGTAGATTTTGTCCAACAATACCCTTCAATAAGGAGACTTTTCTAAAAAGGCTTTATGATCAATCCTTTGACCACTTTTATCCATAACCCTTAACAATTAGCATAAACTCCAATAAGAGAACTAAAGGATTGAGAAGTTTGGAAGCTGTAAAGTCGATAAACCTTGTCAAGATATACCACGGCAAAGAGACTGTTGAAGCCTTAAAAGGAGTTACCTTATCCATCAGGAAAGGTGAACTGTTCACTTTGCTTGGTCCAAATGGCGCTGGCAAAACTACCTTTTTGAGGATTATTTCTACGCAATTGCTGCCAACAAGTGGCGAAGCCTATGTTTCAGGGTTTAACGTCCTAGGCGAAGCTGAAAAAGTGCGAGAGCACATAGCCGTTGTACCACAAGATGTTGCAACTTACGGCAATTTTACGCCTTGGGAGTACTGCTACTATTTTTCATTGCTTCGCGGCATGACAAAGCAGAAAGCTAAAGAAACTTCTGAAAAAGCCTTAAAGGCTGTTGAGTTGTGGGAGCTTAAAAACCGTACGTGTGCAACGCTTTCAGGTGGCGAAAAGAAGAGGGCAATAATTGCGGCTGCTCTGGCTTCAGATGTTGAAGTGTTGATGCTGGATGAACCTACAAGCGGTTTAGACGCAATAGCTAGGAGAAAAGTTTGGACAGTTTTGAGGGAAATGGTTGAGCGTGGCAAGACCATCCTTTTAACAACTCACATTATGGAGGAAGCCGAAATGGTCTCGGATAGACTGGCAATAATCCATAAGGGCGAGTTAATGGCGCAAGGAAGCGCTGAAGAAATTAAGGGATTAGTCAACGAGAAGTTTAGGGTTGTTGTAGAAGGTGATGTGAAAACCATTAAAGAACATTTCTACAATAACTCTTCGGCGAGTTTCGGCAACAAAACCATAATTTATGTTGCGGATGGAGATGAAGCCATAGAACTTGTAAGAAAAGCCCTTAAGAGCGGCTTGAAGGCTGAAGCTTCACCAATCACTCTTGAGGATGTTTTTGTAAAGCTTGTTGGGGAGGAAAAGAATGGTATTCAAAAAAATGGTTAGAGATGCCCTTGTGATTGCTGCCTTGAAGGCTATACCTGATCTGAAAAGGCAACCGTTGGTTTTGATGGTTATGGGTTTGATAAGTGCCCTACCCCTCTTCTTTATACTAGTTTTCGGCGGCGAAATCAGCTATGGACTAGTAGGCGCTATGATTTCAACAGTGGGCTTTATAGGCGTAGCCTCTGCGATACAGGACATAACCTTTGACAGATATGTGAAAATTAGAGAGATTATTGTAGCCATGCCTGTTCACCCAGTTTCATATATGATTGGAGCAACCCTAGCCCCGTTAATATTCTCGTTGCCTGGTTTTGCTTTCTTCTTAGCCATTGCCTTGTGGCTTGGTTTTATACCCCCACAAGCGTTGGGTTGGATTATTGCAGCCTTGCTCTTGTGCTGGGCTGTTTTAAGCGGTATAGGCTTTGTCATATCTACGTACCTTAGAAGGGCAAGCATATACACTTTAAACAATTTAGCCAACATTCTTGGACTTGGATTAGTTTTTCTTCCACCAGTCTATTATCCGGAAGAGTTGCTGGGTGAGCTAAGTTGGATAGCGATATTGTTTCCAACGTCTAACGCCGCTGGATTAATAAGAGCCTATTCCGGACTTACACACTTTTCACAAGAAATAGTCTTGATTCGCTGGGTTGTCCTTTTGGCTATGATGGCTATTTCAGCGTTTCTCGTGGCTTTTAAGGCGAGATGGAGAGAGCCGTAAGCACTTCCGCATTAAATGGACTGCACTGGGTAACGCTCATATTGCAGTTCATAAAGCTTCTTTAACTTTTCAACAGTGTCTATTTCCTCTATGGTTTTGTCCGTTCTGAAGCGCACTATTTTAGGCACTCTTAAGGCGTATCCGCTCGTGTATTCATCTGTTTCCTGAATTTCTTGATATGTAACTTCCACAACAACAGTTGGCTTTACAAATACTCCTTCGTCGTCTCCGCTGGTTTTTGTCCTCTCAACAATTGTTGCAAGGGTGTCCATGGTTTGTTCTGGAAGGTTTGAAACTTTCCCTATAGTGTAGAGCCTCTTTTCTTTAGGGTCTCGAACCGCTAGGAGGAAGGATGAGTATAAGCCTGCGCGTCTTCCCTTCCCGTATAGGGCTTTTACTATTGTGCAGTCTATTGTGTCGCGTTCTGGTTTTAGCTTAAGCCATGTGTAGGTGCGCTGTCCAATCTCGTATGGCGCATTTAGGTCTTTCACAACTATGCCTTCGAAGCCCTTCTTTAGGGCTTCATCGTAGAAGCGCATAAGCTCAACCTCATTTTGGCACTCAACGCCCTCAGCAAGATATTCTGGCGGAACAACCTCCACCAAGTATTTGCGCCTCTCATAAAGCGGCAAGCCGGTGAGTTCTCGTCCATTTAGAAAGAGGATGTCGAAGGCTCTATATGTAACTCGAACCTTTTCCATCCTTTCTGCAAGCTCTTCCGGTGTCAGTTCCCTTGGTACAGTTCTTTCGAGCATGACTTGGAAGGGTAACGGTTTACCATACTGGTCTACGGCCAGTACTTCGCCGTCTACGATGCAGCTCTGGGCATTAAACTTCTTGGCTATTTCCACAATTTCCGGCAGCGTCTGAGACTTTTCAACTCCACGCCTTGAGAAAATCCATGTTTGAGTTCCCCACCTGTGGATTTGAAGGCGGCTTCCATCAATTTTGTATTCAGCTCTAACTGGGTAGACAACTTTGTCCGGCTCGTATAGGTGGGCTAGTTGGGGTCTTATAAACTGTCCGGGACGCATTTTTACCTCTGCCAGTTTTGGCAGTCCTTCTGAGGCTAGGCTTATTCCTTCAGCTATGCCCATTATGACGCACGCGTTCTGGATTAGCTCCACTGGAACTTGGTAGGCTCTCGCCGCAGCCCTCATGACAGTGCTTGCATAGTAGCCAAGCTTCAAATCACCCAACAGAAGCCGGACAACGTATTTTGCCTCTTGGGGCGTTGCAGTCAGCAGGAGGCTTGCAACGTAGAGTTCGCGTTCTTTCACGCCTTTCAGTTTTGGAAGAAGCATAATCGCCTCATAGACCTCGTTTACAGAAAGTTTTGGCTCTGAAGGCTTTTTAAGGAGATAAGCCACCTCACCGTGCTCCCCATAATCTATAAGAAGTTTCCTAACCTCACTTTTTGAGACACCGGTGGCTAAGCTTAGGCTCCTCTCCACCAATCCTGGTCCAACTTTTAGGCTTTCATCAGTTATTATTCCCAAGGCTAGGCGCGCCTTAACCTCAAGGGAAAGCTCAGCTGTTTTGAAGAATTTGGCCAGTTCCGTCTCTTTCCCCTTTTTTCCGCGGAGCACTGCCAGCCGCTCGTAAACCTCAACCATTTTTGAGAAGGGCATGTCTTTTCTAGGCTCTTTTCCCTCCATGTATAAGCGAATAAGATAGTATGGTATGCCAGTCTGCCACTCTATCTGTTCTGGAGAGAAGCCAGCCTCAATTAGATGGAGGACAGCCTCCCTCTTCGAGCCATAGGCTTCTATCAGCTCTTTTATGGTTGGCGGCTTAACTATTGACATTTACCTTTATCACTGCCACGCTGAGGCTACTTTGTTTCGGCTTCTGGGGTTTTTGGTATGGGCTCTATCGCCCTTAAGAAACCGTCTTTTGTTATGTCGACTCTTATTCTTCGTCGTTCAAAGTTGCACATGCGGCAGTCTAGGACGCGGGCTATGCGGACGAATTCTCCTCTGTCAACGCCTAAATCCACTTGTTGGTCATACCAGTAAACGCGCCCGTAATCCACTATTATTGTTCCGTCGAGGTTGTGGGCTAAGCCTATTCCGCCCGCCATGTCGTAGCTGTCCCAGACTTCTGAACTGCGCTGGTTCACGTAGAGGGCTGTTATGCCATGCACTTGATTGTAGCGGGCTAACTCCATGACACGGTATTTTAGGGCTCCACGGTAGGCTTCCAGCACAGTGACGGAGTCTATTATGGCTAGTTCAATCTTCTCTTTTTCGGCTACATAGCGATATGTCTCCGCGAAAGTGTTCCAGTCGCGGAGCTCAGGATAAGCCACAGTATCCAAAACAAAGAGATTTTCACGTATCTTACTCCAATCCAAGCCCAAAATGTCAGCTTTCTGCTTAAGCCTAGACTGCAAATCAAAACGTGGAGTGGCGCTCTTCCACGTGTCCTCAGCCGTTGCGTAAAGAACCTTTCTGCCCGAGGCAGCCACCCTCACAGCTATCTCTTCAACAAGTATGGATTTTCCAGCCCCGGGCAAACCGGTAATGGCGAATTGTCCACATATTGGGATTCCTCCAAGGCTTTTTCCGTCTGGTGTTAGGAAGAGCTGGTCTAGGAAGGTGCCTGTCGGAAAGCCTAGTAGAGGCTTTTTTGCCTCTATCGCCTCGTCTGGCTTAAGCACGAGTGTGCTTAGCTTCTCTTTGCCCTCCTCAATTCTTGTTGTCATAGGTTTTGTGGCAAGCTCCCACTCGTCTGCTGGCGCCCTGACACTTTTCATGGCTTCTGCAAGCGTTTGAGCCATAGCCCTAACAAGGCTCTCAATTTCTGGAGCGACGGCTTCGGGTTTCGGCTGCACCACGGCTTCCGGAGGCTTTGCTGGGGCTTCTGCTGGCTTCTCTATCAGTTTTGGCTTTGCCTCTTCAACTGTGAGCGCCCATAGCTCGCCTCGACGCTCCACAACCCCCTTATTCTTAAGGGACTGCAGAAGTGCATAGGCGGATTTTGGTCCATACTTTGGTATGCCTAAGCCCTCTGCAATCTCGCTTAGGGAAGCTTGTCCGCCGTGGGCTTTGAGAAACTCAACTATGTCATTTTCCTCAACCATAAACTCTCCCAATTTAACGCCGATAGTTTTCTAAATATTTTTGTAAAAGTTTAGGCTTTTAAATATACCCCTCCATAGGCGACTTTAAACGCGCTTTTCAATGGGCTTAACAAACTCTATGGTCACGCTTTTTCCTCTTTTCCTCCACCGCTGCCTTTTAAGCTGCTCCCTAATTATGTCTATTGCTGTTTCCATATCAAAGGGCTTTAGCAAGTAGGGATAGGGCCTCTTACTAACTTTGCTAACCATCTCCATGACTTTTCTAAGTGAAGGCTTGTCAGCAATAACAATGACCTGGGTTGAAGGCGCCATTCTACTAATCTTTTTTAGAAAAACCGTTAATTCCATGTCTGGTAGGGAGTAATCTACGAGGGTAAGGTTGGGGTGTCTTACCTTGGCTATTTTTAGGGCTTCTTCTCCTGTTTTTGCCGTGTTAACGGTGTAGCCAACATATTCAAGGACTGTCTTCAAAATCTTTCTTACACTCTCATCGTCGTCGACAACGAGGATTCTGGCACTTTCACCCATACTTTTTCCTCCTCTTCTCTTTCCTTTTGCGGCTTAACTGGAACCGTCACTGTGAATGTTGTGCACCTGTTAGGGGCGCTTTCCACGGTGATTCTGCCATCATGTGCTTCAATAATGCGTTTGCATATGGGCAAGCCTAATCCCAAACCCTTAGCCTTTGTTGTGAAAAAGGGCGTCCAAAGTTTTTCTAAAACCTCTTTTGACATGCCCACACTGTGTCTGCAAAAGAAATTTCCATAAAATCACCATTTTTTCTGCTGGATATAGTG
>JAVZNT010000015.1:0-22489 GCA_038882655.1 Bathyarchaeia archaeon
ACGCATTTTAACACTGGGTAGAAGCTATCAGCCCTCGCGCACAAAGAAGCGAGGGCGGTTAAAGGCGAGCTTCATCGCCTTGGAAACTGGTAAAAGTCGAAAATGAATATAAAGGTTTTTCGGTGAGGCTTTAAGGCTTAAAGATGGTTCTTTTAAGCGTGTTTTTGTTGGAGATCTCTCCATAAAATCAAGGCATTAATGATAGGCTACGTCTTCTTCTTTCTAATATTTCGCGTTTTCTGCGCTTTTCTGTTGAGTTTTCGTTTCTTTCCAAAGGCTTCTGGATATCTCCTTACGTCATCATGTATTGGTCTCGGAATGTTAGTCCTTGGGAAATAGACGTCCGTTCGTCCCTCCGGCGGCGCAAGAGGGTATTTGGCTTTCGCCTTTTTATAGACGAATTGATAGTTTAGATAGCAGAACATTAGAAACCAAGCCACGTGCATAGCTGCGAAAACAAATAGCTTAGTTAGTACCGAAACGATGAAAAATGGTGTGAAAATGACTGTTCCAAAGAAAGAATAAATCCAGAACTTTGTCTTTCTTTTCATGCGCACGTCTCTCTTTGTTTCTTTATCCAATTAAAGTTTTTTGGCGGTAATAATATTCTCCTTTTGGACTCTTGATTAAGCTGTCATGAGAAATGTAATTTTCCAAGCAAAAGCTGCATATATTCTAAATACTGATTGCCTCTACATATTCTAGCAAACTGAAGGTGTTTGAGTTATGGTGGAGATTAGGGAGCCAACTGTTGAGGAGAAGATTAGGCGTTTACGCGAAATGCGGGAACAAGCCAAACTTGGCGGCGGGCTTAAACGCATAGAAGAGCAGCACGCCAAAGGCAAGCTGACCGCCAGAGAACGCATAGACCTCCTCCTAGACCCAGGAAGCTTCAACGAGCTTGACCAGTTTGTGGTTCACCAGTGCACAGACTTCGGCATGGCGGAGCGCAAATATTTGGGCGACGGCGTCGTGACAGGCTACGGAACAATAAACGGAAGACTCGTCTACGTTTTCTCGCAAGATTTCACGGTTTTCGGCGGCTCGCTGGGTGAAATGTTCGCGAGAAAAGTCTGCAAACTCATGGACTTGGCGATGAAAACTGGCGCGCCGGTCATAGGCTTAAACGATTCTGGCGGAGCGCGCATTCAAGAAGGTGTTGCGAGCCTTGCGGGTTATGGCGACATATTCTTCCGCAATGTAATGGCTTCTGGCGTAATTCCCCAAATATCCGCCATAATGGGACCCTGTGCGGGCGGAGCCGTTTACTCGCCAGCTCTCACAGACTTCATCATAATGGTGGACAAGACAAGCTACATGTTTATCACGGGACCAGATGTTGTCAAAACAGTTCTGGGGCAAGAAGTAACTTTTGAAGAGCTTGGCGGAGCCATGGTTCACAGCCAAACCAGCGGTGTAGCCCACTTCATAGCCAAAGACGAGGAGCACTGCATCCAAATAATTAAGAGGCTTTTGAGCTATTTGCCAAGCAACTACCTTGAAGACCCGCCCTATGTGGAAACGGGCGACGACCCAAACCGCACAGACGAGGAACTGGCTCGCATAATGCCGGATGACCCAGACAAGCCTTACGACGTTAAAGAGGTCATCCAACGCGTGGTAGACAACGGCGAATTCTTCGAAGTTCAGCCTTTATGGGCGCCAAATATAGTTATAGGCTTCGCAAGGCTGAATGGGCACCCAATTGGCATGGTGGCAAACCAACCCGCCTATTATGCTGGAGCTCTAGACATAAACTCGTCTACAAAAGCCGGAAGATTTGTGCGGTTCTGCGACTGCTTCAACATACCAATAATAACTTTCGTAGATGTGCCAGGCTTCCTGCCAGGCATAGAGCAGGAGCACGGAGGCATAATACGCCATGGCTCAAAACTGCTTTATGCCTACTGCGAAGCCACAGTTCCAAAAATAACGGTTATACTGCGCAAGGCTTACGGCGGAGCCTACGACGTTATGGGAAGCAAGCATTCTGGCGGAGATATAAACTATGCTTGGCCAACAGCTGAAATAGCCGTCATGGGACCTCAAGGCGCCATAAACATAATCTTCCGGAAGGAGATTGCTGAAGCTCCAGAGCCTGAGCAGAAACGCTTAAAACTTGTTAGTGACTACCGGCGGAAGTTTGCTAACCCCTATGTAGTTGCCCAGAAGGGCTACGTTGATGAAGTTATTGAGCCTGCTGAAACGAGACCAAAGCTGATTAGCGCTCTTGAAATGCTTATGACAAAACGCGAGGCTAGGCCATCAAAAAAACATGCAAACATTCCATTATAGATAAATAAGTGCGTTTCCCAAGTTTCCCTTCTATTACCCCTTCGAAGTGAATAAGTTTGAGCACCAAACCAGTTAAGATTACGGATACAACGTTTCGAGACGCCCACCAGTCGCTTATGGCGACCAGAATGCGCACGGAATCCATGCTTCCAATAGCTGAGAAAATGGACAGTGTAGGCTTCTTCTCCATGGAGGTTTGGGGAGGCGCCACCTTCGACGTTTGCATACGCTATCTAGCGGAAGACCCTTGGGATAGAATCCGCAAACTTAAGAGGCATATTAGGCACACGCCACTGCAGATGCTTTTGAGGGGACAGAATGTTGTTGGTTACAGGAACTATCCAGACGATGTTGTCATAAAATTTGTTGAAAAAGCCGCTGAAAACGGCATAGACATATTCCGTGTTTTCGACGCCTTAAACGATGTCCGTAACATGGAAATCGCCATAAAAACCGTCAAGCGAGTGGGAAGACACGCGCAGGGCACGATGTGCTATACCATAAGCCCAGTCCACACAATAGGCTATTATGTGGATGTCGCCAAAAAGTTGGCTGAGCTTGGCTGCAACTCCATATGCATAAAGGACATGGCTGGGATGTTGGCACCCCAACCAGCCTACGAACTTATAACAGCTCTAAAAAGGGAGGTGGGCTTGCCGGTGCACCTGCATTGTCACTGCACCAGCGGAATGGCTATGATGACCTATCTGCGGGCATGCGAAGCCGGAGTAGACATAATAGACACGGCTTTTTCGCCGCTGGCATGGGGCACATCCCAACCGCCAGTAGAATCCATAGTCGCAGCCCTGAAAGGGACGCCCTACGACCCCGTACTTAACATGGAGCTTTTACAGGAGATTGCCGAATACTTTAGAGGGCTCAGAGAGAAATACTATGACCCGTTGGGGCTCATAGACCCAAAAGCTGAAAAAGTCGACCCTTCTATAATGATTCACCAGATTCCGGGCGGGATGTTCTCCAACCTCCTCGAGCAGTTGAGGGAGCAGAACGCTGTGCACAGGCTTAAGGAGGTTCTTGAAGAAGTTCCAAGGGTTAGAAGGGAGCTTGGCTATCCGCCGCTTGTTACGCCTACAAGCCAGCTTGTGGGCATCCAAGCTGTACTCAATGTTTTGTCTGGAAAACGCTACAGTATAGTGCCAAAGGAAATAAAGGACTATGTTAAAGGGTTTTATGGGCGACCTTCAGCCCCAATAGATGAGGAAGTTAAGAAGCTCATAGTTGGTGATGAGGAGCCCATAACTTGCCGTCCAGCAGACCTTCTTGAACCAGCTCTATACAAGATTCCGGAGGATGTTAAACCCTACATTGAAAGCGAGGAGGACATGCTCACATACGCCTTGTTTCCAACCATAGCCCCAGAATTCTTCAAGAAACGGAAAGCAAAACAGGAGGAAGCCAAAAAAGGCATATTATCCGAAAAAATGGCGGAACTGGAGCAGGTGGCAGCTGTTTCCGCAGCTGTCGCTGCCTACATGGTAAGCCTAGGCGAGGTGAAAGCCCTAACCCTCCAAAGAGCTAGGCGTGGAATGTCGCCTTGGGTTCTTTCTGGAAGACAAAGCCTAGCAGAGCATGGTGTTTAAAGTGCCAACTTACGAGATTTTCATAAACGGAAAACCATGGCGAATTGAAATTTCAAAAACTGGCGAAAAGACTTTCTCAGTCAAGCTTGGAGACAAATCCCTCAACGTGGAAATTCCAGACGATAAGTTTCAGCCTAAAAAACAGTTCCAAATAAAAATGGGCGATAAGGCATATGCTGTGGCTTTCCAGGGAGTTAGCAAGATAAAACCTTTCACGATTAGGGTTGAAGAGGCATCCTTCAAGGCGGAACTGAAAACTCCCACACTGGCGCGACTGGCTGTTTCACCATCCATGAAGCAAGCACTACAGGCACCTATATTAAAAACAGTAAAGCCTAAACAAGTGATTTCTGGAACTGTTACGGCTCCTATGACTGGCAAAATAGTATCCATAAAAGTTGGGAGGGGCGAACAGGTTAAGGCTGGACAAGTGTTATGCATTTTGGAAGCCATGAAGATGGAAAATGAGATTACGGCGCCGGTGGCTGGAACGATCCGTGAAATTCTAGTTTCCGAAGGCGCCTCTGTGAGTGACGGGGACCCCCTATTTGTTATAGGCTAAGGCTAGAATATGGATGGAGGCTTGTATTCTCCGAAAACTTGGCGGAGGGTGTCGCATATTTCACCAAGCGTGGCGTATTCTTTAACAGCCTGAATTATGAAAGGCATTAGGTTTACATCTTCATTCTCTGCAGCGTTCTGCAAACTGTCTAAGGCTTCCTTAACTTTTGTGTTATTTCTTTGGCGTTTCACCTCCTTTAAGCGTTTTATCAACGTTTTTTCAATTTCCGGGTCTATCCGCAAAATTTTGATTGGCGTTTTCTCTTTGCTTGTGAACTCATTGACGCCGACAACTATGCGCTTTTTGCTTTCTATCTCCTTCTGGTAGCGGTAGGCACTTTCCATTATTTCCCTCTGCATGAAGCCTTTTTCTATGGCGGCAACAGCCCCGCCCATCTCATCTATCTGCTCAATGTATTTTGCTGCTTTCTCCTCAATCTGGCTTGTCAAGTACTCTACATAATAGGAGCCGCCAAGCGGGTCAATGGTATCTGCTACTTCGCTTTCGTAAGCTATTATCTGCTGAGTTCTAAGTGCAATTGTGACCGCCTGCTCACTTGGCAAGGCATACGCCTCGTCAAAAGAGTTTGTGTGTAATGACTGGGTTCCGCCGAGGACGGCGGCTAAGGCCTGAATTGTTGTGCGGACAATGTTGTTTAGGGGCTGCTGAGCTGTAAGCGAAACCCCAGAAGTTTGCGTGTGAAAGCGCAGCATCCAAGAGGCTGGATTTTTGGCGCCGAAGCGCTTCCGCGTAATATGTGCCCACAAGCGTCTGGCAGCTCTAAACTTTGCAACTTCCTCGAAAAGGTTATTATGCGCTGCAAAAAAGAAGGAAAGTCTACCAGCGAATTTGTCAACATCTAAGCCTCTTTCAATCGCGGCTTGCACATAGGCTATGGCATTAGCAAAGGTGAAGGCTACTTCTTGAACCGCCGTGGCGCCAGCCTCTCGAATGTGATAGCCGCTTATGCTTATGGTGTTCCACTTCGGCACATTTTTGGCGCAGTACTCGAAAATGTCTGTGACTAGACGCATGGAAGGCTTCGGCGGAAAAATATACATGCCTCTGGCAACATACTCTTTCAAAATGTCGTTCTGAACAGTGCCATCAAGCACGTTTTGCGGAACACCCTGCTTCTCGCCCACAACAATGTACATGGCAAGCAAAACAGCCGCAGGGGCATTAATCGTCATAGACGTTGTAATCTTATCCAATGGTATGTCATCAAAAACAATTTCCATATCTCGCAAAGTGCTTACGCTTACGCCAGCCTTGCCCACTTCTCCTCTCGCCATGGGATGGTCACAGTCATAGCCCACCTGAGTGGGAAAGTCAAAAGCCACGCTCAACCCGGTCTGCCCTTGACTTAACAAGTATTTGAAACGCTGGTTCGTCTGCTCAGCAGTGCCAAAGCCAGCATACTGCCTCATAGTCCAAAAACGAGCCCGATACATTGTGGGGTAAACGCCGCGTGTAAAGGGATACTCACCAGGAAAACCTAAATTCCCAAAATAGTTGAGGTTAGCGATGTCTTCTGGCGTGTAAAGGCGTTTCACTGGTATGTCTGAACTTGTGGAAAACTCACCCCGTTCTGGAAGCCTCTCAATACTTTTAGCTACAGTCTCCCTTTCCCAACGCTCCTTTTCACGTTTAATTTTTCCCAGCTGTTCCTTGTCAAACAAAGCGGGTGCACCAAAGACTACATTGATGGAAAGAATATAAATGGTTATTTCGAAGAGGTTGCAAGAAACAAATATAAGAAATTCTAACTCATTTAATCTTGAAGGTGGGGCTAACGAAATTGAAGGTTAAAGTTGAATACATTGGGCACATTAAAGAGATAATCCGCAGCGGTAGAGAAGAAGAGCTTGAGATCTCTGAAGGCGCTTCACTTGCAGATTTGCTTTCTATGCTTGCTGAAAAATATGGCGAGCCCTTCCATAAAGCAGTCTACGAACCAGGCGGATCAGATATTAAGCAAAGCTTCATAATAACAGTTAATGGCTACCTCCTTAACCAGCTGAGCGGCGGTGTGGAAACAAAACTTAAACATGGAGACCACGTAATCCTTATGTCAATTGTTAGCGGTGGCTAAAAGTTCTTAGTTTAAATCTCAAATTACGGAACATTTTATAAGCCAAACACACAGCACATATTCTCTTCAAAAGGTGAAAAGCTTTGAAAAGAATGGACGCCTTAAAACAGAAAGCCTTTGAAGAGAAGGGTTTTGATGGCTTCCTAATAACAAACGAGGCAAACATGCTCTATTTTGCCGGCTTCCCAGGAGCCGCATGCCTCCTATTCCCAAAAAATGGCGAGAACTTGCTTTATGTCTATGGCGTGAATTATGAGCAGGCAAAAGCCGAGGGAAAAGGGTTCAAGGTTGAGCTTGTAAAACGCGACGAAAACCTAGCGGCAAGGGTTGCCGCCCAAATAAAGGGTTTAAGCATTAAAAAACTCGCCTTCGACACATTAACATTTGAAAATTATCGCGGTTTCACAAAGTTTCTTCGGGGTAAGGCTAAACTTAAGCCTCAAGGCAAGCTTGTCTGGGAACTCCGCAAAGTGAAAGACGCTGAAGAGCTGGAGCTGATGCGCAAAGCCGGAGAGCTCACATGTGAGGGAATGAAGGCAGCCTACGAAGTTATACGTCCTGGCATACGCGAATACGAGGCTGCAGCCGAAATAGAATACGCCATGAGAAATAAAGGCTCATGGGGAACAGCCTTCGACACCATAGTGGCTTCTGGCGTGCGCTCCGCTTTTCCTCATGGAGGATGCACAGACAGGGAAATTCGCGAAGGCGACTTGGTTGTTGTGGACATAGGCGCATCTTATCGCTATTACCGCTCAGACATGACAAGGACGATGGTGGCTGGAAAGCCTTCAGAAAAACAGAAACGCCTATACGAAATCGTGAAAATCGCCCAACAGAAGGCTATTCAAGCCTTAAAGGCGAAGGCGAAAGCGAAAGACATAGACGCGGTGGCAAGAAAAGTTATCGAAGAAACTGGATACGGCGAATACTTTGTTCACAGCTTAGGCCACGGCGTAGGCCTAGAAGTGCATGAACCCCCAATTGTTGGCCCTCAAAGCAGGGATAAATTAGTGGTAGGAAATGTTGTGACCATCGAGCCTGGCATATACATTGTGGAGTTTGGAGGCATCCGCGTAGAAGACACGGTACTCGTGAAGACGCAGTGTGGAGAAAAATTGACTAATGGATGGTATACTCTATAAGCCATAAAAATTGAGTAGAGGATGCTTACCGATTTGCCATACTAGAGACGGCCTTTAAAACTTTGAGGATTTCTGTCGCGTCTTCGTACTTTTTACCATCAATTATAACTATAGGCGTTTTCTTAACCCCTTTCTTCAAAGCCTTTAGTTTGTCGGCTAAACGGGAAACATCATAAACCAGCAATTCATCGTCAGTTTCTTTCAC
Source organism: Bathyarchaeia archaeon (assembly GCA_038882655.1). Lineage (GTDB taxonomy): Archaea > Thermoproteota > Bathyarchaeia > Bathyarchaeales > Bathycorpusculaceae > JAGTQI01. Next base: position 7,904 of record JAVZNT010000015.1, read on the forward strand.
CATTCGCAAAGCCTGCTCCAAAACTATGTAGTCCTCCTGTCGTAATATGCGCCCTTTAAATTTGGATGCTAAATCCCGGTAAGCCCAGTTAACCATTTCAGGTCCGCAAAACGTATGCTGTGACATTTCTCTGTAAAAGCCTATGTCCACGGATGGTGAAGCTGAGCGAACAAAAACTTCAATTAGCATTACTACCACCGATAATTTAATCAAAAATTGAAATATTTAATTTTGCCGAACGCCACATGCTAAACGAGCTTCAATCGTTGAAGATGAATAGGTGCATATATTATGCCTAGCAGTTTTGTTACAAAATCTTTAGAAAGAGAAAATGATAAAGCTATAACTAGTGAGAAGTGTTAGGTATGTCGGAGAGAATGTGTGTTATAATAATTGATATGCTTAATGATTTTATCACTGGCGATTTGAGGTGTGAAAGAGCCCAGCACATAATCCCAAATCTTAAGAGGCTTGTTGAGGCAGCCCGCAAATATGGCATTCCCGTAATTTACAGCAATGATGCACATTATCCCAACGACCCCGAGGTTGTCCACCGTTGGGGGAAACACGCCATAAAAGGCACGAAGGGCGCTGAGGTTATACCAGAGCTTAAGCCCACCGATAAGGACTTTGTTGTAGAGAAGAGAACCTACAGCGGCTTTTATGAGACTGGTTTGGATCCGCTTTTGAGAAGCCTATACAATGGCGAAGGTGTAAAAACTGTTGTTTTAGGCGGTTTGCACACGCACATATGTGTTAGGCACACGGCTGCAGACGCCTTCTTCAGAGGCTACAAAATAATTGTGGCAAAGGATGGCGTGGAATCTTTCACGCAAGAGGATCACGAGCAAGGTTTGAAGTATTTAGAATATGTTTACAATGCAAAAATAATGAATGTTGACGAGATTATAAGGGAGATGGCGAAGAGCAGAAGGCAAGGCAAAAGCCATGCAAAATAAAATGGGAGTTGAAGATCTTCAAGATTTAAACATAGACGACGTTATTTATGTCTGCTCTTCAAAGAGGTTCGGCGATCCTATTCATCAAGAGGGTGTTAGGCTTAAGAGGCTTTGGCTTAAGGAGATGCTTGACAATTATGGTTCTTGTGCAAAAGTCGCCTACCACAATGGCAAACCAGCAGCCCAAATCTTATACTATCCAGAGGTGGCTGACAAAGCCAAGGCGTTTAGACGTGAAGGTGTCCTCGTTTTAAACTGCATTTATAATCCAACACCGGAGGCGCAGAAACTCGGGCTGGGTAAGATGTTGTTGCAAAGCGTGATTCAAGACGCTAGACAGAGAAAATCATGTTTGGGCAATAAACCATGTAAATTCATTTTGGCAAATGCCTTCAACACAGGTGAGCTTCTCCCAATGCCTGACTTTTACAAGAAATATGGTTTTATTTCCACGGGCGAAGGGAGCACAATGTATCTTCCAATAGAGGGCAAATACGAGCCCGTTCCCAAAGCGAAGTATGAACCGCTGGAAGAAGATGCTGATAAAGCAGTAATATTTTATGGTCAAAAGTGTCAGTATTCTTATCCGTTTGCGAAAAAGATTGAAGCCATGATAAGGGAGACGCTGCCCAACATAAAAATAGAAATGATAAACGAGTGGGAAAAGCCGGAAGAATCGATAAAGCGGGGAAACTGGTGGCTTGTTGTGAACGCTAAGCCGATCCATACCTTCTTCATGGATGCGGAAAGGTTTAAGGCTGAAATAAGACAAGCAGCATCTGGGATCTTTTAAGTGAAAGGGTTTAATCCGAAATGGAAGGAAAAGTTTAAAAGCAACGTCAGAGATACGCATGAAGGATGTTGGAGAGAATGGTGGGGTTCTGATTTTCTCCCTTCTCTCCTTTCTCCCCTCTAAAAAGGCTCCACCATTCTCCCCAGAAATTAACATACTTTAGCTTCTTATAGCTTGTGGAAGAATCTTCTATTTGCCACGCCAGCTACTCAAAGCCCGTTGAAAAGGGGCAAAATTTAAAGCTGACGCCTTTTCAAATGAGAGTTTGCATGGTTGGATGGTGTCGTTGTATGGCGAAAATCTTTATTGTTTATGACTCCAAAACCGGGAACACTGAGAAAATGGCTTTCGCTGTGGCTGATGGCGCAAGACAAGTGGAAGGCGTCGAGGTAACCGTTAAGAAAGTTGACCAGACAAGCCTTGAAGACTTGTTGACGGCAGATGGTATCATAATGGGCTCTCCAACATATTATGGGCAAATGTCCGCTAAGCTTAAGGCGTTAATAGATGAATCTGTGAAAATTCATGGGAAACTTGAAGGGAAGGCAGGTGCAGCCTTCACAAGTTCTGGCGGAACAGCCACCGGAGCGGAAACAACACTTTTGTCCATACTAAACGCCATGCTAATTCATGGAATGATAGTTCAAGGAAGAGCAGACGACAAACATTATGGTGCGGCTGCTGTGGAAAAACCCGACAAAAAAGAGCTTGAATATTGCCGCGAACTTGGAAAAAGAACCGCAACTCTGGTCAAACGGCTGAAGACTTAAATTTTGCCAGTATAAAATGGTGGGCCCGGCCGGATTTGAACCGGCGACCAACAGGTCTCTCAGTCATCAGGTTATGAGCCTGTCGCTCTAACCTAGCTGAGCTACGGGCCCAACATTAAGCCTACTTAGTATTCGTTTAGGCCATTCGATTTAAGCATTTCCAGTTTATTGGTTTATCAAAACAATTTTAAAGATGTTGTGCTGGTAATTTAGGATTATGGATGAATTTGGCGTTAAGGCTCTAGAACTTAAAGTTTTCACGATGCCGACATGCTCAAGCTGCTCGGCAGCGAAACAAATAGCCTTTGAAGTGGCAAAAAAACTCGGCTTGGCATACCGGGAAGTTGATATGAACACGAGGGAGGGCCTAGCCGAGGGACTTGCCCACCAAATTATTAGCGCTCCGAGTATAACGTTAGGCGATGAAGTCATTGTGGTTGGGCATCTCATCTCCAAGGAGAAACTTGAGGAGGAAGTGCGGAGAAGACTTGAGAAGTGGCGTGCTAGAGCCTCTTTAGAAACTCCAAAAGAGAGATGAAAATCTTGGAGGATGTTAAAAAAGCAGTAGTCGTCTTCAACTATGCGGAGAAGATTAAGACAAACCTCATCATGGCTTCAAGTCTCCTAGAGTTTTTAGGCGGGATAAAAGAGGAAGCAGAAATGGCGGGCGCGGAAAAGCTTTTGGCGGCATACCTTAACGCCTTAATTGGCGAGGTTAACATTGCGGCTAATACGTCCCAAGTTGAGGGTTTTAGAGATATAACCTCAAAACTTCAAAAAGCTGTCGAACAAGTGAGACAGCACAACTACACCATTGTTCAAAGATTCATTTCAGAAGCTATATCTATGGCTACAACCCATGGAAATTGGGCTGTGCAAATCCTTAAAGAGAAAAACCTAATTTAGCTAGCTTGTGGTTTGCCTCGCCGTCACCCTTTCAAAGTGGAATAGGTATTCTTGGGCATAACCAGCGTAGACGCCGAAATAACTCCGCCCAAAGGAGCTTAGCCTTTCATAATTCGCCCTTGTTAACGATTTTTCACGTGAAATTTTTCTGATAAACTCTTCTTCGAAGTAGTTTGCATAATGCCTTGCAATTGCCCGTTTCATCCAAACGTCCACTGGAAAAGCTTCCAGCTTTCCTAGGGAGAAAAGTGCCACGCAGTCTGCCACTTTCAAACCTACACCTTTCAAGGTCAGCAGATTTTCTCTCGCTCTTTCATAGCCTTCCTTTTTCAACTCTTCAATTTCAAGCTTGCCGCTGGCGACTCTTTTGGCGGCTTCATAAACGTATTTGGCTCTATAGCCTAAACCACACTCAGCTAATTGTTGCGGACTTGCTTTTACCAGTTTTTCGGCTGTGGGGAAAACGTAAAGAATGTAGCCTTCTAGCGCTGTTTTCTCTCCGAAACGCTTGGAAATGTTGTGGAGTATCCTTTTTATGGCCGGTATGTTTTTGTAGGTGGCACATATGTAGGAAATAAGGCACTCCCAAGGGTCTTGGCGTAGAATCCGCAAACCTTTAAGGGTTTTAACAGCTTCTTCAACATGCTTGTCCTTTGCTATTTCTGATAGGATTAATGGCAGGTCGTCGCCGAGCCCAAAATAGTTTTTGACAAGGCAAGAGTTGGCATTCTCAAATTCGAGCACATTGCTAATCTGCCTAATCTTTAGGGGCGTATCCTTAACTACGCCATACCACCATTTGCCAAATTTTTCCCATCTGAAGGCTTGACCACAACACAATGTTAAATCCAGGTTGAAAGGCTGCGAGGGCTCCAAAACAATCTTCATCCAACTTCACTTCTCATAAGCGCTTTACTCTTCGTCTATAAACATGTCTGGTGTTGGCTTCTCTTGAGGCAATCCTTTCCTTTCGCGTATCCAACTAATAACTTCTGAAGCTATGTTTTCCGGAACTTTCTCCCAATGGTCGAAGGTGCACTGCCAAAAGGCATGTCCAGAAGTAGCGGAACGCATTTCAGCCGACAAGCCGAAAGTCTCAGCCACTGGAATATAGCCAGTAATCATTGTTAGAATGCCCCTCTGCTCCGAAGCCAGTATCCTCCCTCCTTTTCGTGTTATTATGCTTATGCAATCCCCGACCCATTGAGCTGGAACAGAAACCCCAATCTTATAAACGGGTTCAAGAAGCACCGGTTTAGCCGTCAAAAAAGACCCAAAAATTGCGCGGCGAATCGCCGGCAGAATCTGGGCTGGTCCGCGGTGAACCGGATCCTCGTGAAGCTGGGCGTCTATAAGCTTAACTTTCACTCCTCGGAAGGGCTCCTCGCACAGTGGTCCAGCCCTACAAGCCCACCTAAAACCAGCAATGATCATTTCCCTTGCTTCTCGCAAGTATTGGACACCCTTAGTCGCATCTACAAGTATGTTGCGGTGCTCATCTATAGCCAAAATGTTCCGCACTTCTTCAGCCGGCCATTCAGCCTCTTTGAAGAGAACATTGCCAATCTGTTTTTTCCCCATTTCTTCGGCGATTTCACTTGCTTCTACTAGGTTTATGATCTTCTCCTCTAACGGTTCGACTTGAACCCAGAATCTATTGTGCGTATTGGGGCTTTTAGCCATGGTTATTACACCTTTGCCAGCGACGCTTTCCCTATAAACCACTATTGGCGTGGAAGTTATGATTTCCAATCCGCCGCCATAATCCCGAAGGAATTTCACGGCAATTTCAAGGTGGAGTTCACCCATGCCGCTCAGCAAGTATTCGCCTGTCTCCTTGTTTATAATGGTTACAAGGTTTGGGTCTTCAATGGAAAGTCTGTTCATGGCGTCTACTAGACGTGGCAAATCTTGGGGGTGTTTTGGTTCAAGGGCTATTGTTATGACGGGTTCTGAAAGGTACCTTATCCGTTCAAAGGGAACCATCACGTCTTTGTGGGCTAAATCTACAAGGGTTTCTCCAGCCCTAGCCAAATCTAAGCCCAAAAGCGCCGCAATATTTCCAGCCGTTATCTTGTCAACAACTTCTCTGAAGGCACTCATATACATGGAAACCTGCTGGACGCGGTAATCTTTGCGTGCACCCACAAGGTAAACCTGGTCGCCTTCCTTAACAGAGCCTGAGAAAAGCCTTCCGGTCGCCACTAAACCCGCGTGGGGATCCATCTGTGCCATTGTTATACACATCACTGTTGGTCCGTTGTCGTCGCAGTTCAGCATGGCTTGCCCAATCTCAGATGCCAAGTCGCCTTTCCATATTCTCGGTAATCTATACTTTTGGGCTTCTATAGGGTTTGAAATGTTTTTCACCACCATGTCTAGAATGGCGTTGTGAAGCGGAATCAACCGGGCAAGTTTTTGATGCTCGCCTCGAGTGTAAGCCTCTATTATGTCGCTGAATTTGACTCCTTTCTCTTGGGCGATTTTTAGGGTGAAGCCCCAACGGTGCAGCGCAGAACCAAAAGCCACAGTCTCCCTATGGGGGTCAACCTTCCACTTGTCCTTGAATTCCTGCTCCCCATAAAGCTCTACTAAATTGTTGAAGTCTCTGATAATACGCATAAACTTGTCTTGGATCTCGCTTGGAGTAAGTCTCAACTCCTTTACTAATCGGTCAACCTTATTAATGAATAAGACGGGGCGCACCCTTTCTTCTAGGGCTTGGCGAGTCACGGTTTCTGTTTGAACCATGACCTCCTCAACAGCGTCTACAACTACCACTGCGCCGTCAATAGCCCTCAAAGCCCTTGTAACCTTACCCGTAAAGTCCACATGCCCAGGCGTGTCAACCAAGTTTATGACGTAAGGGCGACCGCCAATCTCGTGTAAAAGTGAAATATTGGCAGTTTTAATTGTTATTCCGCGTTTCTGTTCCTCCTCTAAATAGTCCAGAGCTCGAGCCTCCCCGGCTATTCTAGGCGAAAGCAAACCAGCCTCAGCCAAAAGAGAATCAGTCATGGTTGTTTTTCCATGGTCTATGTGGGCTATTATGCCAATATTGCGAATATTCTCCTTCCTATGCATCAGCTTTAGAATTTCTGCGGTTTGCCTAAACTTTGGCAAGGGGGAGAATCACCAAGCACTGTTTTACGATACTTTATAAGTTAAGAGACAAGGTTTTGTGTAATCTTAAAAGTCTTGTGGATTACGTGCAAAAAGTTAATATGGTTCATTTTTCACTTCCATGTAGCCTAGCCTAGCAAGTGAAACCATTATGCTTGCAAGGAAACAGCATAAAACTATTCGATCTTTAAACGTTTTGTTAGCGTGGGGTATGTTTAACCATGGGTCGTTATAGGCAAATAGAGGATATAGTTAAACTGATGAATAACACTGAAAGGATAAGGAACACAAGCATAATTGCTCATGTTGACCATGGCAAGACAACGCTTTCAGACAGCCTCTTGGCTGCTGCTGGCATAATCAGCGAGCAAGTGGCTGGACAGAAGCTTTTCCTAGACTCTTGGGAGCTTGAGCAGAAGAGACAGATGACGGTTTTCGCTTCCAACATTAGCTTAGTCCACACTTTCAACGGCGCGGACTACCTCATAAACCTCATAGACACGCCGGGACATATAGACTTTAGCGGAAACGTAACCAGAAGTTTAAGAGCTGTTGACGGCGCCTTGGTGGTGGTTGACGCTGTTGAAGGCCCCATGACCCAGACTGAAACCGTTTTGATGCAAGCCCTCCGCGAACGAGTAAAACCCATACTCTTCATTAATAAGGTTGACCGTTTAATCCGAGAGTTGAAGCTAACTCCAGAAGAGATGCAGAAGAAGTTTGCAAGAATAATCACGAGGATAAACAGCATCATTGAGAAGTATGCGCCGCCAGAGCACAAGAAGGACTGGCAGGTTAAAGTCGAAGACGGACGTGTTGCTTTCGGCTCTGCCCTTCATAAATGGGGCTTAAACCTACCCCACATGAAGGCTAAAGGCATAACCTTCAAAGACATTATTGATGCTTACACCGGCGAGCCTGAAGAAATTAGGCAGAAGGTTGAAGCCCTAAGCAAACGCATACCCCTCTACGAGCCAGTTCTGGACATGTTCTGTGAGCATTTACCAAACCCGTTAGAGGCGCAGCATTATAGGCAGAGCCAAATCTGGCCGGGAGACCCAAACAGTCCCGTTGGCAAGGCTATGGCTAAGGTTGACCCAAATGGGCCGCTTCTGATGTGCATAACCTTTATTGAGGTTGACCCTCACAGCGGTGTTGTAGCCATAGGCAGGGTTTTCAGCGGCACTGTTGAGAAGGGTAAAACTGTTCGCCTTGTGACAAGCCGCCAGAAGGGGAGCATACAGCAGGTTTACATGAGTATGGCAACGGACAGAGTCATAGTGGAAAAGATTCCGGCTGGGAACATTGCAGCACTTTCAGGCTTGCCATCTATCCACGTGGGCGAAACAATAGCGGAGGAAGGCGTTGAAACAGCACCCTTCGAAGCCTTAAAGTATGTTTCAGACCCCGTTGTCACAGTAGCTGTTGAACCAGAAGATGTTAAAGACCTGCCACTTTTCGATAAGGTTATTCATAAGCTAACCCTTGAAGACCCGAATCTCCACTTTAAGATAGACAAGGAAAGTGGGCAATACCTGCTCAGCGGTATGGGCGAACTCCACTTGGAGGTTACAGCCTACCGCATGCAGGAAGCCGGCTTAAAAGTTAGAATGAGCAAACCCATAGTGATTTACCGGGAAACAATAAGTCGCGACTACAAAGGACCAGCAGTGATGGGTAAGAGTCCCAACAAGCATAATAAGCTTTGGGTAACCGTTGAAAGACTGCAGTCAGAAGTTATAGAAGCTATTAAGACGGGAAAGATTAATGAAATGCAAACTCGTGATGAACGCCAGAAAATCCTGATGAAGGAGTTCAGCTGGTCCACCGAAGATGCGCGCAACGTAATTGCCATAGAAGGCACAAGCATCCTTGTCAACAGGATTAAGGGTAGGCAGTACGTGGAAGAAGTTTTGGACCATGTTAGGTCAGGCTTTAGAGACGCCGTTGCCACGGGTGTTTTGGCAAAGGAACCCATGTACGGGCTTAAAGTAAACCTTGAAGACATCCTCATTCACGAGGATCCGGTTCACCGCGGACCAGCCCAAATTTTACCCATGACTTGGCGTCCCATTTGGGGCTCCTTCCTCCTAAGCGAACCAAAACTTCTGGAGCCAATTCTAAGCTTTGAATGTAAGGTTCCCAACGACTTTGTAAGTCCGGTCATTACGCTTTTGCAGAAGCGAAGAGGCAGAATCCTAGACATGGTTAACGAGGAAGACATGGTCATTGTGAAAGCGGAACTGCCGGTGGCGGAATCCTTCGGAATAGCCGACGAACTGCGCTCTTCAACACAGGGAAGAGCCTTCTGGGCAACCCAGTTCAGCCGTTGGGCACCGGTGCCAGAATCAATGCAAGCAGAAGTCATAAAACAGATACGCGAAAGAAAAGGCTTGCCACCAACACCACCGAGACCAGAAGAATTCTGCGAAGAAGAGTAACGCTGCTATTCTTCTTCTCTTTTCTAACTTTTCAGCATAGTCTTTTAAGCACTAAACTTAACATTTTAAGGGTGAAAATGGAAACCGAAAGCCTAAAGGTCTTTCTCACACGTCTCCATGAGGAACCATTCGCCTCAGTGCTATGCTATCCAAAACCAGCCAAAGCTGAGCTTGGAAAACGCATAAAAGAGCTAGAAAAATTAGGAGTAACAGCACTGGAATTCTGCGGAGAAAAACAAGTTTCAAACTTGAAAGTCTTAGGCAAGGGATGCGTCGGCATAGTTGTAAAAGCTTATAGAGGCGGCGAGGCAATAGCCCTAAAAATCCGAAGGGTGGATGCAGATCGTGTCACAATGTTGCATGAGGCTGAAATGATTAAGATAGCCAACTCCGTTAATGTTGGACCAAGGCTTTTAGACGTGAGCAAAAACTTTTTGCTGATGCAGTTTGTAAAAGGCGATTTACTTCCAGAATGGCTAGAAAAACGCCCTAGCAAAACACGCCTAAAAAATGTTTTGAGAGATGTTCTAGAGCAGTGTTGGCGTCTTGACAAGATCGGATTGGACCATGGCGAGTTGAGCCACGCTCCAAAGCACATAATTGTAGATAGCCAAGACAAGCCCTTCATATTGGACTTTGAAACCGCCAGCACAAATCGTAAACCATCAAATGTTACTTCGATTACGCAGTTCCTCTTCATAAGCGGCAAAGTAGCCGAAAAAATAGCCAAAAAACTTGGTGAAAGAGATAAAAAAACCATTATTGAGGCTTTAAGGCGGTATAAGGCTGATGGAAGCCGCCAAAACTTTGAGGCACTATTGTCGGTTTGCGTTCTCTAGGCAACATAGTCAATTTTAGCTTTTACGTTAGCATTTTGCCCGATGTTTCTGTTGTCAACTAATTCAAGTTTTAACTCGTTTAAAAGTTGGGTTAAATCCAACCAAGTCTCCACTTGAAGTTGTCTAGCAACCCGCCTCTTCTCATAAAGAAGCGGAACAAAGTCAACAAAAAGCCAGCCATATGCCTCAGCCAAAGGCTTTCTCTCCCTTCTCCCCTTTCTCAATTGAGAAGAGAAGGCTAACCATTTAATAACCATGTATGGAAGAATCTTCTAGAAGAAAAGGTGCATGAACAGTTTTAACGGTCTTGTTGAAAAGGTTTAAAACCGGCTTTCTGGAATTTAGCCACGGTGTTCAGATGGTTATAAGCAGAGAGGAAATGCAGGAAATAGCCAAAAAATACAAAGAACCCATGGGACTGAATTTGGGCTCCCACTCGGCTTTAGACGCATGGCAGGGACAACGCAACTACGGTTTAAGAAGCATAATATATACAACGCCTGGAAGGGCGCGTATATATCTCCAAAATCCAATGGTTGGGAAACCCGACGAGCTTATTGAGGACTTGCCAAGTCTTGTGAGGCGGGACGTCCGCGTGGTAAACGATCCGAAGGACATTAAGAAGGACGGTGATTGGAAGAGTGTAATCTTAATTCTTGACCGCTACTCTGACATTGTTAAGTATGTTGATGAGCTTGTTGATTTGGAGTGTTTGCAAATTCCGAATCGGGCTTTCTCGGTTTATGTTGGTGGCGACGAATACTGCAGCGTGATTGAAAACCAGTTCGCCGTCCCAATTGTTGGCTCAAGAACCCTTCTAAAAATTGAGAACCGTGGTGAGATTAAGAAGGACTATTACTGGTTTGCGGAGCAGGCTGGCATTCCCTATCCAAAATCCTATAATTTTGAGATTCGAAAGGGCGGAATACGGTTTAAAGAGTTTATTGACGAGCCAATGCTTTTGAAGGCTGAACACGCCCACAGAAAATTCGAAAGAGAATTCATATTCGCGGCGGACTCAAAGGATTTGGAGGAAAAAATCGAAAAAGAGGTTAAAGCTGGAAACCTAGATGAGGAGTCTTTACGCAATGCACGCGTAGAGCAAATAGTCCTCGGACCTCACGCCAACTTTAACTTCTATTTCTCGCCGCTGGACGCGAAAAGCGATTGGGGCGACGTGGAAGACTGGTTCTCCAAACTTTACAACGTAACCATCGAAGAGGCTAGAATATGCCTAGCCAACCAATTCTTATCCATAGACGAGCGGAGAGAAACAATCCTAGACGGTTTAAAGAGACTTCCATTGGAAGTTCAGCAGAAGCTTAAGCGTGTTCCATCCTTCGAGGTTACAGCCCACGCCATGCTAAGCCTAAGAGAATCACTGCTGAAGGATGTGCAACGCTACGCAGACCGCTTTTTGTTGGCGTGCAGAGAACACGAACCACCAGGCATAATTGGCGCATGGTGCTTGCAGACGCTAATCACTTGGGACCGCGTGTCAAAATACGAGCTGAAACCAATGGTTAAGCTGGACTACACAAGCGGCATAGAAGCCAAAACAGCCGCAGACTATGGCTTATACGATGCACCAGAAGCCCGAGACCCATACATGCACATACCAGTGACGCAGGATGTGGCGCTACGCCATGGAGGAGGAACAAATGTCCACATGGGCTTAGGCTCCCAATACGCCAACGCCAAGTACAAGAAGCCCATGAGCACAGGAGACCGCATAGCCCTAGAAATTAGGCGTGCATTGAAAACAAAACAACTTCACGAAATAGTAACATAAACAACTGTGATACATCCCATTTTTTACAACGGTTTTAAGCGTTTTAACAACTCGAAATTATTTTGACATTTTACGCAGTTTCTAGTTGCTGTTGCCTTTTCTTTATTTCGTTATAGAGATATTCAAACCACTCTGCATATTGTGGATAATTAAGCTGTTTTCTAGCATCTTCAATAAAAGGTTTGCAAGCTTCCCAATATCTTATTATCATGCCGCTGAAGAGGTCGTCCACCAAACCTATGTCAATAAGTTTTCTGTGCAAAAGGACTCCAAGTCCTTCAAAGAATAAGCCTGACTCTGGCGCTATTGCGCCATATTTTTTGGCTAATTCAGCGAATGTGCTTCCTATTTGGCAGTCGTTCATGATTTGCTGCATCTCTTGCTGAAACTTCTTTTTTGAGAATGTGGAGTACAACCTCATAACAAGGTCTATGTCTCTACTTCTTCTTTGATGCCTAACCTGGAAAACATAGTAGATGGCGGCAATCATGACACTCGTGGAAGCAACAACCACAGAAACCGTCTGTACATCAACCACTATTTAAACACCAACATAGAATTAGCAAAGACCATTTTAAAGTTAACCATGCTTACTGGTTGCTTGGGCTCCCACTCTCTACAAGTTGACGCTTTCAAATTCCTTAACTATATATGCTAGTTTTGGGACGTCAAACATTTTTTTCCCAGTCATCTCGTTTGCCGCCGCCATGTACATTTGGCTTATTAACAATTTCAGTTTTGGTTCCAGGTTTGGGGGTTTCGCTTTAACAATTGTTCGCCAGTTCTTTATGCCCTGTTCTTTTGCTTTTTGCTTTACTTGTTCCACTTCCTTTGCCCATTCCGTCTGCCTATAGTATATGCGGGCTACTTCCTTGCTTACATGTAAGCCTTGGTAGGTGAATCTGCACTCGTCCAACGTGCCAACCACGTCTGCCACCATAAGCCTCCTTTTATCGTCGAAGGCTAACTCTATTTTTCCATCTTCGTTTACCAAGTTGGCTTTGGCAGCCATCTCCGTAATTGTCTCGTCAGCTTTTAAGAGTGTAGCTTTAACCTCTTCCAGTTCACTGTCTGTTAAGCCTGTCAGTTGCTGGGCTTCCCGCCATGTTATGTAGCGGTCACTCTCCTCAAACTTTGTGCTAACATCAAAGATTGGTTTGGCTAGCCTCTCACCGGGCTTTGGATAATGGTCTAAGCCTAAATCTTCAAGCGTCACTAAGCCTTGCTCAAGCCTTTTAAAAACTGATGAGCCTTCTGGCAAGCCATTGCGGTATATAATTTCCAATGGGATTAGGAAGTTCCGGAGCTTGGGCGTGTAAAAGCTATAATCGTATTTTAGTTTTCCCCCTTCCACGTAGGCTTTCGGCTTGTAAACGTTCACTAGATGAAACTCCATGATATTTGTTGGCTTTTTCAACTCGTTGAAACGCACAACTTTGCCCTTCTCGTCTACTACTCCGCAGTAGTGGGTTCTGATGCCTTTATCTTCAAGCCTTTCGAAGCAGTAAGCCCCCATTAGGCATAGGGCTGCGCCCTTTCCTTCAATGTGATCTGGCATTTCACCCCAATCAAAAACTGAGTAACGGTCTGAAAAGTGGAATCTGCCAACGCCCATCCGCGTTTTCGTCGGCTTTTTCACCACCTCAAGGTCTTTAACGCTGCCCATAAAGGCACACGCCTATACCTTCAATTTTTTAACAGACTCGTCCGCCTTTTCAACTTCTCCCCTTTTTTCTTTTTGATAAGCTCTTATACGCTCTTCAAGCCTCTTATCCTCTAAGGCTAAGATTTTTGCTGCGGCTATGGCAGCACCTTCAGGCTCGATTGTCACAACGGAACCTATGCCACTTGGAACCCTAAGCGAAGAGAAAATATCTACGCCGGCAAACTTTTCCGAGTAGGGTGGACAGGCAATAACGGGTTTTATGGTGTTGGCGTCCACAAAGGCGCTTAGAGCGTTTGACCTTCCAGCCACAGTTATGTAAACAACATTTTCATTTTCATACTCCCTTAGAATTTCAAGGACTTTTTTAGGAGTTTTGTGGGCTGAAGCCGCTCGAAGCTTAAACTCCAAACCGAAAGCCTTCAAATGTTTGGCTGTTTCCTTAGCGAATTCCAAGTCCCGTTCAGAACCCATAATTATGACGACTTTCCCCGCCATCTTCCTCTTCCGCCTTACAAGCCCCTAAATGGCCAAAGTGGCTAATTAAATTTTTAAGCCACTGCCATCATGTTTTCATTTTGAAGGTGAAGCCCTTATGGCGTCTGAGAAAAGGCGTAGGGAAAGCATAATAGACGAGTTATTCGGATGCTCCCTATTCGACAAAATAGATGAGCTTTTCAAAGAGTTTCCAGAAGGCGAAACCGCCAGCGGCTACTCGATAAGTGTAACTCAAACACCAGAAGGCACAAAGGTTAAGGCGAAAGTAGGAAAAGACGTGGATGTAAACACGCTTAGAAAAAGACTTCAACAGCAGTATCCGGGAGCACAGATAGAAATAGAAGGTGGCAAGCAAAAACCATTGATAAGAGAAATTTCCACAAAACCAGTTGACGAAGAAAAGGAAAAAGGCGATTAAGATTAAGTTAAGTCTTCATAGACGCGCTTAACCTCGTAAAAGTGGTGCCGGGGGCGGGATTCGAGCCCGCGACTTCTGGCGTTGGGCGCTTAGCCCCATTCGACTCCAGATTATGAGTCTGGCGCCCATTCCAGGCTAGGCTACCCCGGCTACTTTTTGGATTACCCAGATACATTTCTGTATTTTATTTTCGCTTCCTAAAAAACATTAAGTCGTTCTTATTAACAAACATGTTTAAATCTGTACGGTATATGAAATACTTGCACGCCTAATAAAAGTCTGCTTTTTCCTCATGTAAACAAAAGTTTACCTATCACCTCTTAAGAAAACACTCTAGCTTAGAGTGTGCTGGAATGGGCAAAAACGCCAAGCCTAACAAAAACA
>JAVZNT010000016.1:0-21687 GCA_038882655.1 Bathyarchaeia archaeon
CCATCAAGAAAAAGGGGATGTTGCTAATAGGCTGATACGCCTACAAAGCGCAGTTTTTTCAGCTTAACCATTGGCACTGTCGAGGTTTCAAGGGTTACAAGCTCTTTTCCAATCATCAGAATCTTTTTAAGGGCTGAGAGCATGCTGTCTGTAAAGCGCAAATTAACAATAGGCTTTATTATTTCGCCTTTTTCGATGAGGAAGGTTCCGTCCCGCGTTAGCCCGGTCAATATGAGTTTTGTGGGTTCAACTGGGTTGACGTAGTGGAAGGTCGTGACGAATATTCCATGCTTTGTTTCCGCAATTGCCTCTTCCAATGTGGCGTCTCCGGGCTTCATTAACATGTTGTAGGGTAGGGGCATCTCGCCAAAATAGTCGCCCAGGGGTGGAAGTGCATGCCCGGTGCTTTTCTTGCCTTCTCTGCCCGCTGTGAAAGAGTTGTAGCATATGTTCTTCTCAGAAACCACGCCATTGGTTATGAGCTCTAATGGTTTCTTGGGAACCCCTTCGCCGTCAACTGGCACAGCATACAATGTTTTTGGGTTTCTGGCGTCGTCAACAACGTTTAGTTTGCTGTCGAAGACTTGCTGGTCTGCCACGTATTTAACAAATGACTGCCCGTCCTGGTAGGATTTGGCTGAAAAGCCCACATAACCCATATAGTCCAAAATAACCGACACAGCCAAAGGCGACAAAACAACCTCAAACTCGCCTGGTTCAACCTTCACCGGATGTAGGCTTCGAACAGATTTTTCTGCGGCGTCGTCAGCCAAAGCCGAAGGCTCAATTTCTTTAACCCTTCTAGAATATTGCTGTGCTGCGCCGAAGCCTTCGGATTCTCCATTTTTTGATATAACTGTTGTTTTCATGTAAGCCAATGAAAGCTGAGCCCATGCTGAAACACCCAGCGAGTTGGCAACAGCATAACCCATCGAACCGGTTGAAAGGTATCCGGCGACGGCAGCCACTTTAGGCGACTTGGCGTGGGCTTTGTTTATGGCTTCCCTAACCCTTTCAGCCCTAAACTTCGGCGTGCACTCAGCCGTAGCCTTGTCAAAGGCACCCTTAACAGGTTTCCAGGCTTCTGGTTCTGGAAGGCTCTTAAACTCCTTGTTGGGCGATGAAGCCTTCGCGATTTTGACGGCTTGCTCCACAGCCTCCCTTATGCCCTTTTCCTCAAGCGTGTTAGCCTGAACAGTGCTTATCCGCTGGTCTAAAACAACCTTGATGGATACTCCGCCCATTTTTTGGGCAACGTTCTGGTGAATCTGAGAGTTTGCAAAACGTGTTAAGGCATTGTCCACCATGAACGCCACGGCTTGAGCTTGGCTAACCTTAAATTTTAATGCGTACTCAGCAGTCTTTTCAGCTATTTCCCTCAACCTTTCAACATCCATTCGCCGTTCCCTCCTACCTTATCAGTCCAACATGGACTTTTCTGAAGCGGGCAGTGCCACATCCATGCCCAACATACATGACTTGTCCCGGCACACCCTTTCCACAGTTTGGTGTTCCCCACATCTTCCAGTCGTCCTTGCTCACAGCGTCGCACGAACCCCAGAACTGGGGCGTCACACCCATATATGTTGGATTCTTAACCATTTTCTCGCGGCTACCGTTCTTTATTAGCCAGCCTATTTCTGTGCCGAATTGGAAGTTTATGCGCTTGTCATCTATACTCCACGAGCGATTCGTCGTCATCAAAACGCCATTGCGAGTGTCTTCAATTATTTCTTTAACCTTGTAGTCGCCTGGAAGCAGGTTAATGTTAGTCATTCGTATTAGGGGCAAAGCCATGGGCGAGTCAGCCCTCATGCCTCCGCTGCTTTCCTTAAGCCCAAGCTGAGCAGCGGTCTCCCTTGAACTTTGATAGCCTACAAAAATCCCTCTTCTTACGAGGTAAACCTTTTTAGCCTTCGTTCCCTCATCGTCAAAGCCAAAGGTTCCAAGCCCCAGCGGCACAGTGGCGTCAGCCACAATATTCACTTTCTCAGAGCCGTAACGGAATTTTCCACGCTTTTCAGGCGTTAGGAAACTTGTCCCAGCATAATCCGCCTCTGTTCCCAATACACGGTCAAGCTCCGTGGGGTGTCCACAACTCTCGTGAATCTGCAAAGCCAACTGGTCACCGCACAAAATCAAGTCCATCTTGTCGGATGGGCACTTCTCAGCCTCAAAAAGATGAATAAGCTCTTCCCCAACAGTTTTTGCATGATCCATTAAGGCTAAAGACTCAAAGAACTCGTAGCCGCTTGTGGCGAAATCCCCCCTAAAAGCAGACGGATAAGACCTTATTTGGACTTCTGAGCCTTTAATGGCTATTGCTGAGATTCCGCCGCCACACCATGTTATCTGTTGATCTATTTCTGCGCCTTCGCTACTCATGAAAAGCTTGTTTTCGCGGTAACCCCTATAGTGGGCATAGGAAACATTCACTAAAGGTGAAAACTCCTTCAAAAAGCGGCTGGCTTCAACAAGAACTT
Organism: Bathyarchaeia archaeon; assembly: GCA_038882655.1. GTDB lineage: Archaea > Thermoproteota > Bathyarchaeia > Bathyarchaeales > Bathycorpusculaceae > JAGTQI01. Next base: position 2,484 of record JAVZNT010000016.1, read on the forward strand.
TCAGCTTTTCCTCCAATGGCACCTTAAACGGGTCCTTCCTGAAACTTGTGGCGTACTTCTCGCGGTAAGTCTTCTCCTTCACTAGGGTTACGTCCCTCTTCTTAAGCATGGCGCTGGCTTTGGCTATGTTAACAGCCTTCTCGACGCAGCGTTTAACCTCATCTCTAGTAATATCTACTGAACCGGCAAAACCCCACGCACCATCAACGACGACTCTTACGCCGAAGCCCCCCGTTTGCGAGTAGGATATGATTTCTGGTTCACCGTTCTTCGCCGTCAAGTTTTCATTTAGGATTTCGCTTATTCTAATGTCAGCGTAGGATGCACCCCTCTTGCTAGCCTCTTCAAGGGCTAGTTTTCCAAAATCAACAGCCATCCCACGACACTCCTCATTCGGTCTAGAGCAGTTAAATATGTGAGGTTTGGTTTTAAGCTTTGGCAAAAGCGTAAAGTTTAAAGGTTTACATCATGTTAAGGATTCGAATGCCAGATTCAGCGCATGAGGTTTAATGGTTTGAGTGTTGAGGAGGAAACCCTAGAAGAACGTAAAGCGAAAATTCTAATCAAGCTTAGGGGCTACAAACTCATCAAGAAAGAGAAGGTTAAAGACACGGCAAGCTACATTGTTGAAGCTCCAAAAGAGGAGAAAAAGAAAATCCTAATCTGGTGTGTTTCAGAAGAGACTGTTGGCATACTAACCATAAACCGCATGGCAAAAGCCATGAAAGAAGCCGAAATAGAACATGGAATTCTTATAGCAAGCGGACGCTACACCAATGCCGCAAAACAAACAGCAAAGAAAAAGCACATAGAGCTTCTACCAAAAACCTTCCCAGTCTTCGACATATTCGAACACAAGCTCGTGCCAAAACATGAAATTTTAACGCCAGAAGAACGAGAAAAAGTCCTAATCCAGTATAGGGTAAAACCATACCAGCTGCCACAAATAAAAGCTTCAGACCCAGCAGCAAAAGCCATAGGCGCAAAACCAGGCGACATACTGCGCATAATAAGAAAAAGCCCAACAGCAGGCGAACATGTAGCCTATAGATACGTGGTGGAATAGGCGAATAGGCTTATTGTTTGGCTTCTGCAAGCGCCTTGTTTAATAGGCTTTCCACATGCCTATACTCTTCTAATAGCGCTTTTCCAAAAGTTGTGAGCGTTGCGCCACCTCCGCCCTTTCGCCCTCCCCTATAAGTCTCTAATAATGGCTTGCCCAGCGTCTTCTCAACCCTCTTTATGTAACTCCAAACATAGCGATACGACATGCCAAGCCTTTTTGCAGCTCTCGATATGGAGTGTTCTCTTTCTATTTGTTCTAGGATTTGGGCTCCACCCTTCCCTATAAGCGGTTTTCCACGGTGTTCCAGCCATATTTTGAAGGACAGCTTGTGTTTTTTCTGGTTTTGCATTTTGTTTTTGATATTTGCTACGTTAGGTTTATAAGCTTATTCGATATGAATACGAAAGCACAACGAGGAGGCAAACACCATAAATAAAGAAACGCCGCTGTCCACAAGCAAGATTTCAGCAGCCCTAGTCTTTGGCATTCTTTTAGGCGCAGCTGCGGGACTAATAGGCGTTGGGGGAGGCGAGTTCAGAACGCCAATACTGCTCTACATTATTGGGCTTCCAGTATTGACAGCCATAGCCGTAAACCTACTTGTCGGCTTACTGACAGTCGCGGTCTCATTTTTTAGGCGCTTCCAGCTTGGCTTGCTAAATGCGCACAGCGTCAACATCGCCCTAATAATGTCTGCGACATCAATTATCGGAGCCTATGTTGGGGCGCTTTTAACGGACAAAATTCCAGAAAAGCCATTGAAAAGGCTTTTGGCTGCCTTCCTCATAATTGTGGGCTTAAAAATAGGGCTTGAACCCTTCATCCATATCCCTTTCACGTTCACTTTCGTTCTTGGTTTTTGGGAGGAATCCTTCCTAGCAGCCCTAACTGGCTCGGTGATAGGCATTATTTCCGGAACCCTCGGAGTTGCGGGCGGTGAGTTCAGAATACCAGCCCTAATCTACATTTTCAGCCTAGACATAGTCGCAGCCGGAACAGCCAGCCTCCTCGTTTCAATACCGACTGTGGCTTCTGGCTTTTTGAAGCATCAGAACATGGGACACATGAACAGAAACGCCACAATAATAGCAATCGCCATGGGCTTAGGTTCTGTGTTGGGCGCTTTTATAGGCGCATCCTACGCAGGAGTTGTAGAAAAGGAAATTTTAAAAGTGCTGCTTGGCGCAATCCTAATTTTGGCAACAGTCCGCATGGTAACAGAACCTTAGGAGCTAACGCTTCTTCTATCGTTTTTAAGCTCATATAGAATCACTAATGCTTCGCCTAGGGGGATGCCAAGCCTAGATGCAAGCTCAGAAGGCGTAATATCAGGATTTTCGTGGAGCACAACATCCCTTGTGTAAGCTTTATGATGGGGATACATAACCATCGCGTGAACCGTCTCCACAAGTATTGACCAAAGCTTTTCTTTGGAGTATTCTTCAAAGTTCATAACCCATCGTAAAGAATATTCGTTAAAGTTGGTTATTCAATTTACTCTCAAGAGCCACCAATGTCTTGAAGCTTTTTCCCAAACTCTTCGAGGCTTACAATTTTTTCAAGGGGTTTCCGGCGCCTAATTAAATGAAGCACTTTGCCCGTTAAATCAAATTTCCTTTTGGGGTAGCCCAGCGCCAACAGTGCCACAACACGATAGTTTTCCGGAATTCTTAGTAATTCGCGCACTTGGTTTTCTTCGAAGCTTCCGACCCAGCAGGTTCCAAGCCCCATGCTTGTGGCTGTTAGAACCATGTTCTGCATGGCTATGGCAACATCTACCATAAACCATTTAGACGAGGCCCTCTGGTCGCCGCAGCCAACAATAACGACGGGCGCCTCTTTAAGGAATTTTGCAAACATGCCCTGGGCAAGTCTCTCCCGCTTCTCAGCATTTGTGACAACGATGAAGTGCCATGGCTGAATGTTGCCTGCTGAAGGTGCAAGCCTACCCGCCTCCAAAACCTGCAGAAGTTTTTCTTTCGGCACTGGTGTTGGCTGATAAGCCCTTACTGAACGCCTCGCTTGAACAGCTTCAAACACATCCATCCCACAAACACCACAAAGTGTGATATGCTCTGCGCTTGAAAAATAAGGTTTTGCGAGGCAAAACGGTCGCCTAAAGGCTTTCGGGTAAAGTTTATCTTTAACGATTCTGTTAGGTTACAAATTCAAAAAGGGCTAGCCATGATTAGAGCTGTTGTCTTCGACCTTGACGGAACAATAGTAAAATTCAATATTGACTTTAGAGCGGTAAGAGCAGAGGTTAGAAGCCTCCTAATAAAAGAAGGGGTGCCAGCCTCAGTTTTATCCATAAACGAAAGCATTTTTGAAATGTTGAAGAAAATGGAAATTTTCATGAAAAACAACGGAAAACCAGCCAACAAAATAGAAGAGGTTAGGAGAAAAGCCTTAACAATAGCGGAAAAACACGAGTTGGAAGCGGCAAAAACCACAAGCCTCCAGCCCGGCGTAAAAGAAATTCTAAAAGCCTTGAAGGACATGGGCTTAAAGATTGGCGTCTGCACGGTCAACAGCCAAAAATCAGTAGACCACATCCTCAAAAAATTCGGGATAGGCGGGTTCTTTGAAGCTGTAACCCCGCGAGACGCTGTTAAAAATGTTAAGCCCAACACAGAGCACCTAGAAGCTACATTAAAGGCACTGAAAGTAGACCCAAAAGAGACTTTGGTGGTTGGAGACAGCTCATCGGACATGAAATGTGCAAAAGAGCTTGGCGCAATAACCGTAGCCCTACCAACAGGTATGTCAACACAAAAAGAGTTAGCAGACGCTGGAGCAAACTACATAATAACAACGATAACAGACATACCAACTCTAATAGAACAAATCAACACTTCCAAAAGTGTTTGAGAATCTTAAACAAAGCATAGTCGTCCAAGAAGCTGTTGGAAAAGAAAACCCTAGTTATTTATAATGCTAAAACAGTGAAGAGATTCAAAACAGTTCTGGTTCTGTAGCTGGAAAATTATGAAATTAATGTTTAGAAAAAGGAGGATTTAGACGAGTTTTTTATGGTTGGTTTCTGTGGTTGAAGTGGAGTATTGCGTAGACCACGTCTCTTGCGTTGACTATTCTATCACCAGTTAAATCACATCCACCGAAACCATATGTACTTATCCATTTTGGATCCTGTGGAGGAATATTTGATGGATCCTGTGTTTGGGGATCTGGTGCTTTTGCCATGCAGTGTATAACGACCCACGTTACGTCCCTACCGTTCACAATCCCATCAGGTATTCCAGGGATAATTCCTGTTACATCTGCCCAGCATGTGTCCATTTTGAATAAGTGATAGTAATAGTCTGATGGGTAGTATAGGTTATAGTACCATCCTTTAACCCAGTATTTCATCCATTTGAAATGGTATAGTTGCCATATCCGGATAACTTTCATGTCTGGCCATATTGGATCGCTGGTTGGACTTGGTAATTGCAGTAGATCGTACATGTAAAGTCTAGGCACATCTGCTACGTCTATATCGCCAACAATAAACATAACTTCCATTGATTCCCAATCCGATATATAGCATATCACAATATTGTGTAAAGTAGGCAAGCTTTGCCAGTAGTTTGGGTTGTAAATTAACACTACTACTCGCGAATATGGGTCGAAATGGGCAACCCTGTAGGGCCCCGTGCCAACATAACGATCATTCAAATCGTATGGAGAAAAGAGTATGTGACGCCATGTTTCAAACCAGTCTGGGTAGCCATCGCCATCCGCATCGTTGTATAAGTTACCATCCCAACAACCGATGCTGATTGAGAATTCTTTATCAACAATAGAAGACCATGTTTGGGACATAATCCATAGGAAATATGTTTCTTGAAATGGAATGCCCAAATTTATTCGAAACACCGGCCTATACCCCCAATCCCATATTATTTCGAAACTGTCGTCTATCAAGTGTGAAAGTGTCCATACATCCTCAGGATTTCCCGTAAGCCAGAAGTCGCTGCTCATTTGGCTGAAAAGTGCTTCGTAAAACATCCACATTGGACTGCCATACTGGTCTTGAACCATTCCTCTTTCAAATGAGTATTCAACGTCAAAAATGTCAAAGAAGCCGACCACCCTGCCACTTTCGTCAACAAAGGGTATAGCGTCTTCTCTAATCCAGAAGTCGAAGTAGCTTCTTAAGAGTTCAATCTCAATTAGGCCACCCCCATAATCCATGCAGTCTTGTACTAACCATGTGCGGTATTTGCCGTCAGGTTCAAGCATGTAGAGAACATCGCCTCTAGATAACCATCTATCTGGATATTTATCAAACCATCCTAGACACAGTGATCCATCACTCCACCATGAGCCACGTGGATCATAGAGGTTTACGTCTGTTGACCATATGGTTTTATACAAGTCTATTCTTCCAGTCCAAGTATCAGCTAGTCCCGGAGAAAATTCCCAATATTTTTCTCTGTTCATTTTGATTAAGGTTTCGTAGACGTTAAATATTATTTCTCGGCTTGCCGCATCGTAAGCTGCTACTGGATCAGCCCTCATAGGCATGTGGGCTATGAAGTTAACGGCTGCCAGAGCGTCTACAAGTCCATATCCATATTTGTCGTCATACCCTGGGTCGCCAAGATCCCTAGCCGTTTCAAATAGGATTTCTCTTATCTGGGCATTAGTGAGGAACGGATCCATAGACCATAATAGTGCAGCAACTCCAGCAACGTGAGGAGCAGCAAATGAAGTACCACCCGCTACATTGAAACCACCCCCTATAGTTGTAGATTTTATATTCTGTCCAGGAGCTGACAGTTCGACTTTCCAACCAGTATATGTGGGTGGAACATAATTATTGTTTTCATCAACACAAGTAACAGCTATAACGTCTGGATGACTCCAAGGAAGAGGCCAGTCGTCCGGCGGATTTTTGCTTACATTATTAGCTACGGAGGCGATAAGCAAAATTCCTTCGTCCCAAGCCTGAGTTAACGCATTCCATAAATTCTGATCCCGCGTGGCAACGAAGCTCATGCATATTATGTCTATTTCATGTTCTATAGCCCAATTTATAGCTTGAACGTCAGTAGCAGGATTATTTGCCTTTAAGAGGTATAGGTTCACTCTGGGTGCTACCCCAACTATTCCATAATTGTTGTCTCTAGCAGCAATTACACCAGCCACCATTGTTCCATGATCATCTGGTACTAGCATCCCGTCTCTCCTAACCCAATCCCATTCAGGCTCTCTATCATTGTTGATGAAGTCCCATCCACCTCTATAATTATCAATTAGTTCTGGATGATTCCATTCAAAACCAGCATCAATAACAGCCACGTCAACACAAGCACCTTTCGTTAACCAATGAACAAACAGGGAATTGACACGTCTAACCCCCCACGGAACTTCTTCCACAAGTTGTTGATAGTTTACTAAATTGCTGGCTCTGTACGACGGAGAGCGCCAACCCCCTCCAACATTATTATGCCCAACATAAAGTGTCGATGTGTCCACTGGAGGTTGAATAGCAGCAGATTCCCTAACAAAGATAAACATAGTCACAATGCAGATGATTATTAAACAAACCATCCGCCTCCAAATCATTTTAAACATCACTCCTCTCCACCATCCCTCTTTAGCTTTATTTTTCCTTTTCAAGAAGAGGCTTCACATCCTACACAACATCTTCACATGAGGCCTTCCATCCACCAGAGGCAAATTTAGAAGCCTCATCAATGTGTATAGAAAGTTAACCTCTCCTTTCAACGAATAATGTTGCTTCGTAAACTCTTTAAAAATTTTATGGAAAAAAGTTACAGCCTACAATTCACTAAGGCACAAAATAATATCTTGGCCATTGGGGCCATTGTTGAGTCTGCTGAGTTTCCTCAAACTTCATTTTTAGAGGCATTCCAACCCTTATTTTGTCTAGGGGCACGTTTCTTATTATTCCTGGAATTTTTACTCCGTTTTCTAGCTGGATTATGCCTACCGCGTATGGCGCCATATTCTGGAATTGGGTTGGAGCCACATGAATTATCGTGTATGTTAAGAGCTTGCCAGTTTTTGGCATTTCAACCCATTCGAACTCTATTGATAGGCACTTGTCGCATAAGGGTCTTGGCGGCAGGTGGATTTTTCCGCATTTTCGACATTTTCCGCCAATGAGCTTTTTCTGACTTATGTTTTTGTAGAACTGTTCTATGGTGAAGGCTGGTGGCCGTTCCGCCATACTTTATCCTCTCCTGTAGATGTGAACTGTAGCTGTGGCTCCTGAACCCCCAACATTATGGGTTAAGCCTATCTCCGCGTCTGCCACTTGCCGCCTGTCAGCTTGCCCGGTAAGCTGCAAGTATATCTCGTAAGCTTGGGCTGTTCCCGTGGCGCCTACTGGATGACCCTTTGCTTTTAGCCCTCCGCTTGTGTTGACTGGAATTCTGCCCTTCAATGTTGTTTCGCCTTTTTCTGCTATGCGTCCGCCTTCGCCCGGCTTGCAGAAGCCCAGGTCTTCGTAGGCTATTATCTCAGCTATAGTGAAGCAGTCATGCACCTCAGCCACTTCTATATCTTCTGGCGTTACACCAGCCATTTCGTAGGCTTGTTTTGCGGCTAGTTTGGCGGCTCTAAGCGATGTGAAATCATCTCTTTCGTAGATGCCTATCGTGTCGCTCGCCTGTCCGCTTCCAATTATGTGGACTGGCGTGTCTGTGTACTTTTTGGCTATTTCAGGCTTTGTCAGTATGAGGCAGCTTGCCCCGTCAGTTATGAGTGAACAATCGTAGAGTTTTAGAGGCCAAGCAATAACCCGCGAGGATAGGGCCTGTTCTAGGGTTATTTCCTTCTGCATGTGCGCCTTCGGGTTTAGGCTTCCATTATAATGGTTTTTCACGGCAACATGAGCTAACTGCGCTTCTGTGGTGCCATACTTGTGCATGTGGGCCGTAGCCATCAATGCGAATAATCCTGGAAAGGTTATGCCATGCCACTGTTCGAAGGGGAAATCTGAAGCCATAGCCAAAAACTCTGTGACTTCGGGAGTACTTCGATGAGTCATCTTCTCAACACCGCCAGCCATAACAACATCACACAAGCCCGAAGCAACCGCAAATACGGCTGCCCTTAAGGCTGCGCCAGAAGAGCTGCAAGCCGCCTCAGTTCTCGTTGCCGGTATATGCATTAAGCCAGCCCAGTCTGCCGCTGTGGCGCCAGTGTGCCCTTGATGCTCATAGGATTCACCCATATGCCCAATAAAAAGGGCTTTTATATCTTTTTTAGGGTCTAGTTTCGGGCAGCGTTCATAAGCCTCCTTTGCCGCTTGGGCGAAAATCTCGCGGGCGTATAAGCCTTCAAGTTTTCCGAACTTTGATAAGCCTGCAGAAACTATTGAGGCTAGGGGTTTTCCCTTCAAGTTAAACTTCTCCCAGAGTTAGCCTTGTGAGAAAATCCATAGTTACGAACAAGTATTTAAGTTTCTTCAACACTTCCGCTTGTTTTCCACGAAAAGTTTTATGTGAACACCAGTTTAAACTATAGCCTCTAAAATGGAGAAAAGGGAAGGAGAAAATTATGAGCGAAGTGGCAATTGTTGGTGTTGGATGTGTCGGCTTCAGACCAATAACACCAGAGCTTTCCTATAAGGAGTTGATGTTTGAGGCGGCTGTTAAAGCCTATGAGGATGCCGGCGGAATAAACCCGAGAAAGGACATAGACGTCTTCGTAACATGCGCCGAAGACTATTTGGAAGGCTTCAGCATATTCGACGAGTTCGTCCCAGACCAGCTTGGCGCAGCCCTACGCCACCTGTTCACGGTTTCCGGCGACGGCATGCTTGGACTGGCAACGGCTTACATGCTAATAAAGACCGGCTATTTTGACACTGTTGTGGTGGAAGCCCACAGCAAAGCCTCCGACATACTAACATACATGGACATTGTGCAGTTCGGACTTGACCCGATTTTTAACAGGCCTTTAGGCGGGCATCCCTACTACATTGCTGGTTTGGAGATGAACCGTTATTTGCATGATACTGGCACGACTGAGAAGCAGTGCGCCCAAGTTGTCGTCAAAAACAGGAGAAACGCCATACTGAACCCGTATGCAGCTTATGGTGCAGACATAACTCTAGACCAAGTCATGCATTCAGAGAAGCTTTTCCATCCACTGAAAAAGTTGGAGATAAGCACACCGGCAGACGGCTGCATAGTCTTGGTTCTAGCCTCTGAAAAGGTTGCTGAAAAGCTTACCGACAAGCCCGTCTGGGTTAAGGGTGTGGGATGGTGCACTGAAACCCCAAGCCTAGAAACAAGAGATTGGACAAGGGCTGTTTACACGAGGCTGGCGGCTGAAATGGCCTACAAGGAGGCTAAAATCACCAATCCTTGGCGTGATATAGACTTCGCAGAAATCCACGACATGTTCACCTACAAAGAGTTGCAGCACATGGAAGCTCTAAAACTGTGTGATTATGGCATGGCTGGCAAACTAACAGAGGAAGGTCTAACAGCCCTAGACGGTGAGTTCCCAGTAAACCCGTCTGGAGGGTTGCTTGGAATGGGTTATGGGCTGGAGGCTTCTGGACTACAGAAAGTGCTTGAAGTCGTTTTACAGCTCAGGGGCGAGGCTGGTGCAAGGCAAGTTGAAGACGCAGAAGCGGGGTTAGCCCACACATGGCGTGGAATCCCAACGGCAACAGGTGCAGTGGCAGTTTTAAGCAACGTTAAGTAGTGGAGGTGAATGTGGCATGTTTGGGAAGAAGAGGGTAGCCATAGTTGGTGCAGGCGTAACCCTATTCAGAAGAAATTTGAAAGAGACTGGAAAGGAGCTGTCGTACCACGCGGCTAAAATGGCTTTGGAACAAGCGGGAATGGAGCTCCGCGACATCCAAAGCGTCGTCATGGGAACAGCGCCAGACGCCTTTGACGGAGTTCACATGAAAGGCGAATATTTGGCGGATGGGGCTGGAGCCTACCACAAACCATACACAAGGGTTTATGTTGGCGGCGGAACAGGTGTTTTTACGCCTTTGGCTGGATGGTGGCATGTAGCCTCTGGACAATTTGACACGTGCCTTGTTGTCTGCGAGGAGAAGATGTCTTCATGTTATCCGCATCCACAGTACGCCTTCACAACAATATTTGACCCGATTCTTGAACGCCCCATTGGCATGAACCTCATATGGATTTTCGCCTTGGAAATGAACCGTTACATGCACAAGCACAACATAAAGAAGGAGGACATAGCCTTAGTCTCCGTTAAAAACAAACGGAACGCCCTAGACAACCCCATAGCCCAGTTGGCCGCCAACATAACGGTGGAAGAAGTCTTAAACTCTGAAATAATGGCTTGGCCAGTCCAACGCTTAGATGTTAGCCCAACAAGTGACGGAGCCGCCGCAGCAGTGCTTGTCTCCGAAGACGTTGCAAAAGAGGTTACAGACAACCCCGTGTGGATTGATGGTGTTGGCTGGTGTATAGACTCAACCCATTGGACTGACCGCGACTTGTATTATCCGGACTATGTGGAGTATGCAGCTCGCATGGCTTACAAAATGGCTGGAATCAAAAACCCGCCCAAAGAGATTGATGTGGCGGAGCCTTACGACCCCTTTGACTATAAGGAGTTGCATCACATGGAGGGCTTACTCTTGTGCAAGAAGGGTGAAGCGCCAAAACTAACAAGGGAAGGCGTAACCCAAAGGGACGGAGACTTGCCAACATGCCCCTCTGGCGGACTTCTGGGATGCGGCAACCCTATAGCAGCGGCTGGCATGATGAAAGTTTGCGAAATCTTCTGGCAACTGCGAGGCGAAGCTGGCAAGAGACAGGTGCCCGGAGACCCAAGAACCGGCGTGGCACAAGCGTGGGGTGACCTAATGCAGTACGGCTCCGTAATAGTGTTAAGACGCTGAAAAAGGAGGCGAGAAGAATATGAGCGTTAAGATTAAGCATTTTCCGGGCGAGGAGATTGAGACAAAAGACTTCCGCGAGGGAAAAGTACTCTTCGAGAGTTTTCATCCAAAAGCCAAGTACGCTTGGAGTGCTGGCATAGCCATAAGCCGATTCCTAGAAGAGCTTAAGAACGGCCGAATTATTGCCACCACATGCAGTAAGTGCAAGCGCATAATGGTTCCGCCACGAATTTATTGCGAAAAGTGCTTCAAGCCGACGGACGGTTGGACCTATGTAAAGGATACCGGCGTAATCAACACATTCTCAGTCTCGTTCTTAGCGGCTGATGCTTCTAGGTTGAAGGAGCCCATAGTGGTGGCTATCATAAATTTGGACGGCGCCTCAGAGGGCATGGGAATAGTCCACCGCATAGAAGAGTATGGCGACTGGAAGGAAATCAAAATCGGCATGCGAGTCAAAGCCGTCTGGAAGCCGCCAGAAGAGCGCACAGGAGCCATCACAGACATAAAATACTTCAAACCCATAAAGGAGTGAAAAGCCATGAGTCTTGAAAAGATAACTAACCCGTTTAATGCTCGCCATTGGATAGGTCACATGGAGGCGGATTACCGCTACACGCTCGGCGTTGCCGGAGAACGCTTCTTGAAAGAGATTAAGGAAAACGCCCGCATAATGGGGGCTAAATGCCCAAAATGCGGCGTTGTCTTTGTTCCGCCACGGCTTTACTGCGAGAAATGTTTCGCAAAGCTTGAAGAGTGGGTTGACGTTGGCAAAAGAGGTGAGGTCTACACGTACACAATAGCCACAATAGACATCGACGGCAAAAAACTCGAAAAGCCACAAATATATGCGCTAATAAAGTTTGAGGGCGCCCACGGCGGACTAATTCACAAAATAGGCGAAACAGAAAAAGTCTGCATTGGAATGAAGGTAGAAGCAGTTTTTAAACCGCCCAGCGAGAGAAAAGCCTCAATAAACGACATAGCCTACTTCAAACCGGTCGAATAGCTTACATCCTACCCTCTTTTTATCGTCGAAATTCAACTCTTTTGCCGTGGCTTAACCGCCACTCCAAAAGTTTATTGAGTCGCAGCTTTCCACGTGTTTCTTGTTGCCCATGAAGTTATTATGGTAGAAAGTGTTGTAACTAGATTCGCATCCGATGTGGAGGCCGGTCCAGTTGTTGTCAATTATGTTGTTTCCAATTATACGGTTGTAGGTGGATTCTTTCTATGTAAACGTATCCCTCACCGTCAAAAGAAGAGATGTCGAAAAACCACAATGGTAGAGATCACCTACCAATATAATTACGATTAAAGCAGCTGCGATAATCTTTATTCAGCATTCATAACTCTTATTTAAAGTTTAGTATTTTTTAATAAAAAAGCGAACCAAAATGATAAATTGTAAGAGAATCTGTTTGATAGTAACTGCACTAATTGTCTTCTCTATCTTGCTGTCTGATGCGAACGCCGCAACAATAACTTCATGCACCCTTGATAGAACAGTGTATTACCAAGGCGAAACTGGATATATAACGCTAACAGTATACAATGATAAGGATGCTAAAATACGGGTCTACGAGATAACGGCAACCATAAACTACTTTTACGCTGATGGAACACAGTACCTGCAAACCTTCTTCACAAACGCAACTCTCCCAACAGAAATACCTCAAGGGCAGTCGCAAACTTTCTATATTCCATTTGTCCTACCCGCAAACGTTGCCCCAGGGTATGCGCATATCTTGGTGAGAGCGCGAACCGAGATATGGAACGAGGTGGCACAAAGATGGTATCAATCAGACAACCTGACAACTGAAATCTATCCATACATTGAATCGCCATACAAACAACAATACGAGCAGCAAAGGATTATAAACGAGGAGTTGCAAGACCAGATAGAGGAACAAGAGGATATAATCAACGAGCTGCAAAATCAGCTTAAAACGCTTCAAGCAGCCTACGACAACATGACCCTTCTAGTATACGTCTTCGTGGCAATCACGATAGGCTTAGGCATGGCCATAGCTTTCATTATAAAAACGCTAATAAAACCCAGAGCTATACTACAACCAACCCCCCAATAACCATTTTTCGTTAAAAAGCAAACATAACAGATTTCTGTCCTTACTAGATTTTGTTTAGGGCTTGTTTTAGGTCTGCTATTATGTCTTTTGGGTCTTCTATTCCTAGGGCTAGGCGTACGAGCTGGTCTGTTATGCCAAGCCTTTGGCGCTGTTCCTGGGTTATGAAGTAGTGGGATGATGTGGCTGGCTGTGTTGCCAGGGTTTCTGTTCCGCCTAGGCTTGCTGCTAAAAGGCATAGTTTTAGGCTTTCCACAAACCGCACCGTTTTTTCAAAGTCTCCCTTTATTTCGAAGCTTACAACTCCGCCGAAGCCTCGCATCTGTTTTTTGGCTAGGCTGTGTTGCGGGTGGCTCGGCAAACCAGGATAATAAACTTTTGCGACTTTTGGATGCTTTTCCAAGAATTTGGCTATTTGCATTCCATTTTTGTTGTGTCTCTTCATTCTTAATGTAAGCGTTTTCAAGCCTCTTAGCAGAAGCCAAGCCGCCATAGGGTCGAGGGTTCCGCCCAAAATTTTTCTGTTTCGCTTTAAATTTTGGATGAATTCTTTTGAGCTGCAGACAATGCCGGCGGTTACATCGTTGTGTCCGCCCAAATATTTTGTGGCGCTGTGGAGTACCACGTCTATGCCAAACTTTATTGGTGTTAAATTGTATGGTGTTGCAAGGGTGCTGTCAACAACTGTTGTTATGCCGTGCTTTTTGGCAAGGGCTGATAAGCTCGGCAAATCCACAATTTTCAATGTCGGATTTGTGAGAGTTTCGGCGTAGACTAGCCTTGTGTTCTTTTTTATGGCTTTTTCCACTTCGCCAATGTCGGTGGCGTCTACAAGGGTTACTTCAACTCCGAATCTTAGCAGAAACTCTTGGAAGAAGGTTAAGGTTCCGCCGTAAAGGTCTCTTGAAACCACAACATGGTCGCCTTTCGAAACCATTGTGAATATAGCCGTTGTTATAGCCGCCATTCCAGAAGCGAAGGCACACGCATCCTCCGAACCTTCCAAGATTGCCATTTTCTTTTCAACAGCCCGCACCGTTGGGTTGTCAAATCTTGTGTATAGGTAGCCCTCAGCCTTTCCGCTTATGACGTCAATTAGCTCTTTAGTGCTTGTGAAGGCGAAAACTGAGGTTTCATAAATTGGCGTGGCAACCGCCCCAACGGCGTCTGGTTTTTCTCCGCCATGAACAGCCCTTGTTGAAAAGCCAGCTCGTTTCGAAGCCATTTACCTCACCTTTTAAACCATTGTTTCATGGCTTGTTTAAGAAATAACTTTTTAGGCTTGACGCCAATATTTTAGACAAAACCGCCTTGTATAGGAGTTTAGCACTCATGTTTGATAGGCAGAAGATTGAGGAAATAGCTAAGGAAAGGGAACGCTGGGAAAAATCAACACTGCCAAACTGGATTAAGCAATGTCCAGAACGGCAAAAAGAGTTCAAGAACCATTCCGGCATGAAGATTAAAGGGTTGTACACGCCAGAAGACATCAAAGAAATGGATTACATGCGGGACTTGGGGCTTCCGGGCGAATATCCCTTCACGCGGGGTTTGCACGCCACCATGTATCGGGGACGACTATGGACAATGAGGATGTTTGCTGGCTACGGCACAGCAGAAGACACCAACAAACGCTTCAAATACCTATTAAGTGAAGGCGAAACCGGACTGAGCACGGCTTTTGACTATCCGACAATTATGGGTTATGATTCTGACCACCCAATGGCAAGTGGCGAGGTGGGCGTATGCGGAGTAGCCATATCATCGCTGCAAGATATGGAAGTCCTATTTGACGGCATACCACTGGACAATGTTACAACTTCCATGACAATTAACGGTCCAGCCTCCGTTTTGCTTGCCATGTATATTGCCGTGGGCGACAAGCAAGGCGTCCCACGTGAAAAGCTCGGAGGCACGACGCAAAACGACAATTTAAAAGAGTTCTTCGCGCAGAAACTTTGTATTTTCCCGCCTAAGCCTTCGCTGAAGCTTTCAGTCGATGTGATAGAATACTGTGCTAGACACTTGCCGAAATGGAACCCAATAAGTATAAGCGGATACCACATTCGAGAGGCGGGTGCCACTGCGCTTCAGGAGTTGGCTTTCACCCTTTACGATGGAATAGCCTACGTTGAGGAAACCCTTAAAAGAGGCTTGAAAGTGGACGAATTCGCGCCTCGCTTGTCCTTCTTCTTCGCCTCCCACAACGACTTCTTCGAAGAAATAGCCAAGTTCCGCGCTGCAAGACGCCTATGGGCTAGGATAATGAAGGAGAGGTTCCACGCCAAAAACCCGCGTTCCATGTGGATGCGCATGCACGTCCAAACTTCCGGCTGCACCTTAACATCACAGCAGCCCCTAAACAACATTGTCCGCACAACCATTCAAGCCCTAGCCGCTGCTCTTGGCGGAACCCAGTCGCTGCACACAAACTCCTTCGATGAGGCTTTGTGCTTGCCAACAGAAGAATCCGTTAGAGTAGCGCTAAGAACACAGCAGATAATAGCCTATGAAAGCGGAGTGGCAAATACTGTTGACCCGCTTGCTGGCTCCTATTATGTTGAGGCTTTAACTAACGAGATGGAGGAGAAAGCCATGGAATACATTCAGAAAATCGATGACATGGGAGGGGTAATCCCAGCCATAGAGAAGGGCTTCTTACAGAAAGAAATAGCCGACAGCGCCTACCGATACCAGCGGGAGATAGAAGAGAAAAAACGCATATTGGTGGGCGTGAACGAATACGCAATAGAAGGTGAAGAAATCCCAGTTAAGCTTTTGAGGGTTGACCCAAGCGTTGAGAAAAAGCAGATAGAGAGATTGCAGAAACTGCGAAGAGAACGCGACGACAGAAAGGTTAAGGAAGCGCTAGAAAAACTTCACTATGCAGCCGAAAAGGACGAGAATCTAATGCCAGCCATTATTGAAGCTGTTAAGGCTTACGCCACTCTAGGCGAGATAATGGATGTCCTGCGAAAAGTTTACGGAGAATATAAAGAATTAATAGTAATCTAAAATGGGGTAGCAAAAATGAGTGAAAGGGGAAGAAAAATAAGGGTTTTAATAGCCAAGCCGGGACTGGATAGCCACGACAGAGGAGCAAAAGTTGTTGCAAGAGCCCTTCGCGACGCTGGAATGGAGGTAATCTACACCGGATTGAGGCAGACGCCGGAGCAAATTGTTGAAACAGCCTTGCAGGAGGATGTTGACGTCATTGGGTTAAGCATTTTGTCAGGGGCGCACTTGGCACTTTTCCCAAGGATAATGGAGTTGCTAAAAGAGAAGGGCTTAACAGACGTTCTAGTGTTTGCCGGTGGCATAATCCCAGAGGAGGACATTCCAGAACTTAAAAAAATCGGGATTAGAGAGGTTTTTGGACCAGGAACCCCGACTGAAACAATTATTAAGTATGTGTTGGAGAATGCTCCAAAGAGAAGATAGGAAAAGCCGGTAAAAGCCATTGCAGAAAATTGAGGAAATAGCCAAAGGCGTACTCGCCGGGGACAAAAGAGGCATAGCGAAAGCCATAACCATGGCTGAGAACAGCCCAGAAGAAGCCCAAAGCCTTATCGCAGCGGTTTACCCCCACACTGGAAAAGCCCACATAATAGGCTTGACCGGCCCGGGAGGCTCTGGAAAAAGCACCTTAATAGAAAAAATGATCCGCGAATATAGGCGGAAGGGCAAGACTGTTGGCGTAATAGCCGTCGACCCAACAAGCCCCTTCACTGGCGGAGCCTTCCTAGGCGATAGAATCCGAATGCAAGAGTTGAGCACGGACAATGGAGTTTTTATTCGCAGCATGGCAACAAGAAACAATCCAGGAGGAATAGCAAAAGCCACAAAGGACGCCGTAAAAATATTGGACGCCTCTGGAAAAGACGTGATAATTGTTGAAACTGTTGGTGCTGGACAGTCAGAAGTGGAGATAATCAAGGTGGCGCAAACAATAATTGTTATTCATGCTCCGGGGCTTGGCGACGAGATTCAAGCCATAAAGGCTGGGATAATGGAGATTGCCGACATATTCGTTGTTAACAAGGCTGACCGCGAAAACGCCGACAAAGCCATGATGGATATTCAAGCTATGCTGCAACTGGATAATAAGGAGAAGGCTTGGACACCGCCAATAATAAAGACTGTTGCCCTCACCGGCGAAGGCGTTCCACAACTCATTGAGAAGATAGAGGAGCACTGGCAGTTCCTCCAGAAAGGACTATTACACAAAAGAAGCATGGAAAAGGCTGAGGCAGAGCTTGTTGAAGCCATAAAGGATAAGGTGACAAGCTCGATAATTGAGAAACTAAAGAGGGAAAAACGCTTCGAGAAAATTTTAAAGCGGATTGTTGAACGAGAAATAGACCCGGCTTCGGCTGCGGAAAAACTTCTAAACCAAATGTTAGAGTAGAAGGCTGGAAACCAATGCCGAAACTTGAAAAAGGCCTTGTGCAAGTCTACACTGGAGACGGGAAGGGCAAAACTTCGGCAGCTTTTGGGCTAGCTTTAAGGGCTATAGGCAGAGGGTTAAAGGTCCACATTATACAGTTTATTAAGGGCGGATTTGATTATGGTGAACTCTACGTTGTTGATAGGCTGCCGAATCTCACATTGAAAGCCTTTGGAAGGGGAAAATTTGTGACAACGCAACCCCCATCAGAAGAGGATGTCAAGCTTGCGGAAGAAGCCCTAAAGCTGGCGGAAAAAACTATCAAAAGCGGGGAATACGACTTAGTCATACTCGACGAGATTAATGTGGCTTTAAACCTTAAACTCATAAGCCTAGAAAAAGTGTTGGAGCTTATAAAGGGCAAGCCCAAACATGTAGAGCTTGTTTTAACTGGACGATATGCACCAAAAGAAATTATTGATGTTGCGGACCTTGTCACGGAAATGCGGGAAGTTAAACACCCTTTTAAGAGGGGCTGCCAAGCGCGGGAAGGAATAGAGTTTTGAAGATGATGACGCAGAATGCGGAGCAAAAAGCAAAGCAAAATTTTTCAGATGTGATTAAGACTTCGTGGGTTAAGTCCACCCTAATCGTGGGATTAATTTTCCTTGTGACAGGGGTAGCCGCAATATTTATCTTCAAAGTCGTGAACATTGGCGATTTCCAAATAATTTCGGACATGAAAGCTTTTGCAAGGGATTATGGCGTTTTAGGCGTTTTCTTCGCCACCATACTTGCCGGAACAGTCATCCCTCTGGGAAGCCCAGCACTCGTAGTGGCAGCAGCGTCCTTAGGAATCCCCCCATTGCCACTCGTGGTTGCAGCAACAATCGGGTTCACAATAGGCATGACAATAAACTATTTTTTGGCTTACCACCTAGGAAGGCCGTTTGTAGCCAAAAGGTTGGGCGCTGAAAAACTTGAAGAAGTTACACTTTTATGGAGCCGTTGGGGCTGGATTCTATACACGCTTTTTGGTTTAGTTCCGTTTCTGCCAGTGGAGTTCTTAGCACTGGTCTGCGGATTGTTGAAAGCAAGCATCAAGACCTTTCTTGTTTTGAGCTTTACGCCTAGGCTGATAGTTTTCGCTGTCCTCGCATATTTTGGAGAAGCCATCGGCGGCTGGATTGGGATAATTTAAGTTAGGCGAAGGCTGACTACTTTCTTATGGGTGGTGGAACAGCAATCAGGGTTTGTGTGCGGCGAACACCCCTAATCTGCTGAACTCTCTCAATTATTTTTCCAAGCTCCTCAACCTTGGCAAACTCAACATAGACAACAGCGTCAAACTGTCCAGTCACAGCATGAGCCATCTTAACACCTTCAATTTTTAGGGCTGCCTCCGCAACCTCCCAAATCATGCCAGCCTCAGCATTTATCAAAATATAGGCTTCCAAATCTTTTAGCCTCCCTACATAAGGTAGTTAGTCGATTAAAAATAAAAAACTTAGGAAAATTTTTCTATAACAATCAAGAAAATGAGTTTTAGTTGTGGTGGGTTATGAGGATTTTAGGCGTTGTTGGCTCTAATAGAAAGGATGGGAACTCCTATCTTCTGCTAAAGGAAATGTTAAAGGGTGTTTCCTCCCATGAAACGAAAATTGTTCAGATGGCAGAGTTAAACATTAAACCATGTGAACTATGCTTCGAAAAATGTGCACTAAAACCTTTCCAATGCGCCCTAAACGATGACTTCCAGAAGCTTTTCGCCGAAATGGCACAAGCTG
>JAVZNT010000017.1:0-17899 GCA_038882655.1 Bathyarchaeia archaeon
GGAATGAAGGCGGCTCACAATGGCGTAATAAACTTCAGCGTATTGGATGGTTGGTGGATTGAAGGATGGATAGAAGGCGTTACAGGATGGGCGATAGGGCCAGAGCCTGGAGAACACGTTTCATCTGAAGAGCGAAGGGCTATGGAGCTTGAGGACTTTTATGGAAAATTGGAGTATTTAATTATTCCTTTGTATTATGAGCGTAAAAATGAGTGGATAAGGATAATGAAAAACTCGATAGGGAAAATTGCGTGTCACTTCAACAGCCACAGAATGATGCACAGATACGTAACCGAAGCGTATCTCTAAAATACTTCATATGTGCTACTCGTTTATTATTGAAATCGGTTCTTGATTTGATTCCGGCAACAGCGCTGAGGTCAATTGAGAATTTAAGAGATAACCCACAAACCAGCAGTTAAAGAGCGCATGCTTATTTGTCTTGGACTGCTGCGAGTTTACGGGTGACCACGACAATCGATTTAACAATAGGTGTTGGAAATGAAATTTCTAAAATGACTCAAATAAGTCTTTTTTAGTTAAAATAAGCCTAAAATGAGCTTAAAATTTAATGCTCCGGGCGGGATTTGAACCCGCGTCTCCGGCTCGAAAGGCCGGAATACTTGACCGGGCTATACTACCGGAGCGCCATTGGCCCTATTTATATTTGGCATCATGCAAATATTTGCGGTTTCGTTTAAACCTTATTCTTTTAGGGCTGTTTTTAAGCATTCTTTTAGTGGCGCCAAAATGGTTTCTGCCTTGTTCAAGGTAGGCGCATAATGGGCTGTTTTAGCCGAGTTTGTCATTATTGTTTTTATTCCGAGTTTGTCCGTCCATGTGACCACGGCACATGTGTCTGTTAGAATTTTGGCGCCGCTTGCCTCAATCTTGTTCACATATGCTTTAGCCTTTTCTTTTATTAGGCGTGAGGTGCAAATCCAAAATTCAATGTCGCTTCTTACTTTTCGGTTTCTGATGGCGCTTGCGATTTCCTTGATTTCACGGAGGGAACAGTGGGGACATCCAACAAAGACTAGGTCTGGTTTTCGTGTTGGGGCTGTTGTTAGCTCTGCCACGGTTTCTTTGATGTGTTTTTGTTCTATTGTTATCTTTTCAATCCCTCTTTCTGCTTTAGCTCTTTCTTTATAATGGAACATGTTCACCATTCCGGCAGAGGCGAGCGCGGCGCCCAACTGCTTCAAGTTTTCGGGCGACGGTTTTTTCAAGCCTTTGATTAGTGGGATTTTGTCTTCCAAAATTTTGCCAAGGAATATTCCCAAAGCTCCATAATCAACCTCGTCTTCAAGAGAAGCCTTAACTTCGGCGACAACTTTTGGCTTGCGGTTTTCAGCCCTATGCATTCCGCAGTCGGGTGTTTTGCCGATCATGGCTGCTGCTAGAGCACTTGGACCCCCTTCACGGTTTGTCCAAGCCTCTAAAACAGAGTTGACGTAAACGACAGCTGAGGATTCAGCCCATGCCAAGTGAATGCCTTTTCTTGGCTTTTTAATGTAGTAGGGTGTGCATGTGAAAGACTTTTGGAAGCCAAATTTATCGAAAATTTCGCAGAGTTTCAGCTGCATTTCAACAAGATTTTTCGGCAGCCTTATTGCTAAGTGTTTTGGATCCAAACTTTGAGGGTTAAGAGTGGCTTCCACAGCGACTTTTTCGCCGGCATCTGCCAAAGTTTCTAGAAAGTCTATGGGCGCCTCGCCGAGGGTTTTGTATGAAACTCCAGAGACGTGGGCGGAGTCAATTGGTATAAGCCTAGATGCGTCGAAAAGCTCTCCAAGTTTGACAAGTATTTTCATGCAGACTTGCTTTGCCCAGCCATATTCGCCGTCGTAGATGCGCTCTTCCTCTTTTGTTAAATACGTGCCTTTAACCCTCCGCTGATTTTAGGATTTTAACGGTTCCTTTGTAGGCGTCAACCTCAACCAAGTCTCCACTGCTAATTCTGCCTATGTTTATTTGGTCTACCATGGGAATGCCGGCTATAACTGCGCCAACAACAATGACTGGGTCAGCCTTTTGGTTTATTATGGCTTTTGGCGCCAAACCCTTTTTCGCCAGTGAGTATAAGACGTAGCTGCCGACGGTTGAGCCGTGTCCATGTGGAAAGCATAAAACCTTATCTTTTACGGATTCGCCGTACAAGTCGTGCCTCCTTTCAATAATCTTTCCAGTTTCTGCGTCTACGTCTCCAAGGAAACTTATGGGTTTAACAGAGACAAGTGCCTCTGCTTTACAATATCCCTCCACAATTCCACGCCCGCGCAAAATTGTGTACTTTGCCATTTTAGGCGCCTTCAATAGGATATTTTGGCTGACGATGGAATTTCGCCGAGGATTTTTGAGGCAGCTTCCGCCACCCTTCCACGATTTTTTTCATCCGTGTAAACCCTCAAAATGTTTATGAAACCTTTTAGGACTTCGAATATTCCGGAAATTTCGCTAAGTCTCTTAACCTCCTTCTCTCCATCGCGGGTTTTTCCAAAAACCGGAATTTCCATAGGCTCCATGAACATGGAATGGTGATATGGAACAGAAGGCACTGTTGGCACGTCAATTATTATGGTTTCAGGGTCTACTTTGGCGTCTTTGGCAATCTTGTTTCTTATCTGGTTGCGGAACTCTTCAGCACTGAAAATACTTGAAACAGTTTTGTCCTTAACGTAGAAGGTCTGCTCGTAGGCGCATTTCAGCATTTTCCGCCTTTCAAGATTTCTTATAATCGGGCTGGATTTCTTGCAGTTTTTTAACATAGTCCAAACCGTGTAGTCATCCATCGTCAAATACTCCTCTGGCGTCTTAAAGGCGGACAAACCTAACTCTTCATCCGCCTTTTCAAGGGCTGTTGCTAGCATTATTTGGGCTGCCCTTCCAACACGGTGAAAGTATATACTTTTGAAGGATTCTATCCGGGCTATTATGAAGGATTCAAGGGTTGAAAGTGCCCCAATATCAACGGCTAAGTTCCCATCCAAAACGTCGAAAGTGTGGATTAGACGGAAAACGTCCACGAAACCATACTCCGCGCCAGTGTGGTAAGTGTCCCTAACAACAAAATCCAACTTGTCGACATCTATGGAACTTCTTATTATTTGGTTTAGAAACGCTTTTTCATATATAGCCAAGGAGCCCACAGCAAGCTCAGCAATATCTTCGGCTTTATATCCAGAACTAGCAAGCACATCTTTAAGTTCACTGTGTTTAATTATCCACGCAGTTATGTCCTCATGAGTTTTGTTAAGCTTCTTCGTCAACAAATGTTCAAAAACATGGGAGAAAGGACCATGCCCAACATCATGAAGTAAACCGGCAATTCGCACTGCCTCCGCCTCCTCTTCGCTTATCAGCTGGGAAATGTTTGGATTTTCAGCCACCTTACCAACCAAGTACATAACGCCTATAGAATGTTCAAAGCGTGTGTGATTAGCTCCAGGATAAACATATTCAGCGCCAGCCAACTGCCTCAGCCTACGGAGCCTCTGCACGGGATAAGAGTCAATGATTTCTTTCTCTTCCTCTGTTACGTAGACGTACCCATGCACAGGATCCTTTATCTCGCCCCAATAGTTTTTCGGCATTGCCAATTCTCCGGAGATTGCGGCTTAACAATTATTAATGCATACTCTTCTTATAATGTCTAATGCTGGATGGAGGACAACATATTGGGAAAACGGGGTTTCTTCATATGTGTCGAAGGCTTGGATGGCTGCGGAAAAACAACTCAAGCCAAAATCCTAGTGAAAAAACTGCGGAGGATCGGCTATGATGCAGTTTACACGGCTGAACCCAGTTGTGGAAAAATTGGAAGGTTCATAAAGAGGTACTGCCTTCATGGCGGCAAACGTGTCTCAAGTATAATTGAAGCATTACTTTTTGCGGCTGACCGATACGAACACGTAGAAACCGAAATAATTCCCGCTTTGAAAAATGGAAAAATAGTGGTTTCCGACCGCTATCTTTATTCCTCCTTGGCTTACCAAGGGGCTGCTGGGCTAAATTTAGACTGGATTAGAAGGATAAACGAGCATGCAATACCGCCTGATTTGGCGATTTTCATAGACGTCGAGCCAAACACGGTCATTAAGAGGCTAAAACCAAAAAAATCCGTCATGGAAAACCTTGAAACCCAACGTAAGGTTCGAGAAGTCTACATGAAATTTGTTGAAAACGGTGAACTTGTAAAGGTGAATGGAAACAAATCTAAGAGGGAAGTTGCCAAAGAAGTTTTGTCCACAGTTTTAAATTGCTTAAAAGGCGGCTAGACAATTCTCAAAACTCTTCTTGGAAAAAGTTGGTTAACCCTTTCCATAATTAGGTTGACGAGATCTTCTGGTGGCAAGTGTCTCGGTCCTCTCTCATGAAATATTAGTGCTTCCACGTAGCCCGTGTTAAATATTAGGCGGAGCATGTAGTAGTCAAACTTAAGCGGAGACCTCTTTCCATTATGCTCTTTATAGTATCGTATTGCACAGAAAAAATCTAATAATCTGAGTGGAGCTTTGTGGATTTCTGTCAAAGCTTTCTGGGTCTCCTCCAAGTCCAGATAGTTGAATGTGTCGCCATCAGCTATTCCAAACTCGAAGGTGACCGTGCAGTCGGATGTGGAAGGGCTTGTGACATCTTCTAGGCGCAGGTTTTCGTTGTTAAGCTTCTTTAAGCACTTAATCACAGTCCTTTGAAGCGT
Organism: Bathyarchaeia archaeon; assembly: GCA_038882655.1. Lineage (GTDB taxonomy): Archaea > Thermoproteota > Bathyarchaeia > Bathyarchaeales > Bathycorpusculaceae > JAGTQI01. The sequence continues at coordinate 4,700 of JAVZNT010000017.1, forward strand.
TTTACTGGAAACGGTCGTGGCGAAGCGCCTAAACTTCTGCACGTTTACGGGAAAATTCTCGTAAAAACCAAGCATGCCTTCGCCCTCGTCTAAAAGGTTAGATTCTTTTGGCTTTTCTCACCTTCTCCAAATTTTCCAAAAGCCCAGAAAGCGCCGAGCCAAGCTTCTGAAGCTCCTCAACATTTGTTTCACGCTGCATCTTCTCCTGAATTTCCTGTATTTTCGCCAGCAAAGTAGCCTCAAGGGTTTCAAGGCTTAAAGCGCTTGTCACCTTTGTCAATTCAGTCTCTTCCTTAACAACAATTACCTTTTTCTCGCATCTTGCACACCATAGTTCTCCACTCTTTAGCCTAAACAGAGGAGAAGCACAAACCGGGCAAGCCAGCTCTGTTAGGGTTTGACCTTGGCGAAGTAAGTCAGCCATACGCTTAATATACTGGTCTTCAGCCGCTTTTGTATCCGTTTCCCTCGTGTTTTGCGACATTATCTCAAGCCTCGAAAATAGATAGGCATAAAAGCCTATATAACTTGATTATCTGAAATTGGTGTGGTGACACGCTTATGGTTAGAAAGAAGAAACTTGAGGAATATGAGGAGCGAATAAAACAAGCTATGACTGTGCTTGCTGAAGTTTCAGAAGACACAACAACTCCCCGCAACATTAGGAGGGCGGCTAAGGACTCGATGGACGCCTTACAGACGACGGAGTTTACGCCCGCCGTTAGGGCTTCAAACGCCATATCAATACTAGACGAGATTCTGCAGGATCCGAACATGCCACCTTACACACGTGTAAAACTTTGGAACGTTATGAGCATACTTGAAGCCATAAAAGATTAAAATGCTTGATACTAAATCACGCTTGTGATAGGGGTTGTATTTGCCATGAAGGTTTTCCATTATAGCGAAGTTAAGGCTAAGGAAGCCCAAGAAGAGGGAGCCTCAAAGCTGAGGGTTAGGTGGCTTATCACGAGGAATATGGGTGCCGAGAATTTTGCCATGAGGCTTTTTGAAATGGAGCCGGGAGGATACAGTCCACTGCACACCCATCCATGGGAGCACGAAGTCTTCATTTTAGAAGGCGAAGGCATTGTTGTCGGTACCAATGGGGAGAGAAGGTTTAAGCCCGGTGATGTGATTTTTGTACCACCCAATGAGAAGCATCAGTTTAGAAATGACGGGAACAAGGCTGTGAAGTTCCTTTGTCTTGTTCCTCATCACAATAAATCCAAATAAGACTTTGGATTTAGTCTAAGCCATCTTTGTGGTTTTGGGATTCGCTAAAAATATATGCTTGTTGTAACATCTAGTTTTGGGCTTCAAGAGGTATAGCGCTTTGAAATACGATGTAATAATTGTCGGCGCTGGTCCAGCCGGGATATTTTCAGCCCTTGAAATAGTTAGGAGAGCAAACCTCAACATATTAATGCTGGATAAGGGTCCGGATTTGGAGCGGAGAAAATGTCCAGCAAGCAGAGGCTTCGGATGTGTAAACTGCGAGCCATGCGGGCTTCTATGCGGTTGGGGTGGAGCTGGAGCCTTCAGCGACGGCAAACTAACCATATCCACAGAAGTTGGCGGCTGGCTAAACCAATACGTTTCAGAAAAGGAGCTGAACGAGCTGATAAATTATGTGGACAGCGTTTACATCAATTTTGGCGCCCCAAACCGCGTTTATGGCGAAGACGTAGAGAAGGTTGAGGAAATCGAAAGAAAGGCGTCATTAGCCGGACTAAAACTCGTCCACCAGAAGATTAGGCACATGGGTACAGAACGCTGCGCCCAAACTCTGCGGAAAATGCGCCAAGAACTAGACGGAAAAGTTGACATCAGAATGGGGAAAGATGTTAAAGGGCTCATAGTGAAAAACGGCGCCGTTGAAGGCGTTGAAACAGTTGACGGAGAAAAATTCTTCGGCAAATACGTTATCGTGGCGCCGGGAAGGGGCGGAGCAGAATGGCTTCAAACAGAAGCCCAAGCATTAGGCTTAAAAACACTTAACAACCCCGTGGACGTGGGCGTCAGAGTGGAAGTTTTAGCCGCAGCAATGGAAGAGTTAACAAACATTCTTTATGAACCGAAATTCATTTACTATTCAAAGTTTTTCGACGACCAAGTTAGAACCTTCTGTGTAGCGCCCTACGGCGAGGTTATATCCGAATCCTACAATGGCGTCTTAACAGTTAATGGGCAAAGCTACGCAGAGCGGAAAACAGAAAACACAAACTTCGCCATTCTGGTTAGCACATCATTCACAGAGCCCTTCAAGGAACCAATAGCCTATGGAAAATATTTGGCGAGACTTTCAAATCTCCTCAGCGGAGGCATACTCATACAGCGGTTAGGCGACTTGGAAGCTGGAAGACGCTCAACACCAGAAAGAATCGCAAGAAGCGTCGTAGCACCAACATTGAAGAACGCCACGCCCGGCGACCTAAGCTTCGTTTTGCCATACCGTTATCTTGCGGATATAAGGGAGATGCTTGAGGCTTTAGACAAGATAGCTCCGGGAATACATTCAAGAGACACACTATTATACGGTGTTGAGGTGAAATTCTACTCTTCAAGGCTGGAGTTAAGCAGTGCCCTTGAAACGAAAATAAGGAACCTATTTACAATAGGCGACGGCGCCGGAGTAACTAGGGGACTTATACAAGCATCAGCGTCAGGCGTTATAGTTGCAAGGGAAATTCTACGGCGTGAAAAACAGAAGGTTAGGGGAAATGTCAATAGTTAAGGAGTTAAGCTGCTCCTACTGTGGTGCACCCATCTCTTTTAGGCCGGGCGAAATTATAGCTACATGCAAGTACTGCGGCTACACTGTGGTGATTGAAACTGGGAAAGCCTTCACTTTTGAGCATTCAATGTTGCTAAACAAATATAACTTGGTGCAAGTAGAAGAACCCGTTAGAGGTTGGATGAGCTCTGGATTCTTAAAGCCAGCAGACCTAGCCAAAAAATCAAAAATAACTGAGAAGATGTTGACGTATCTTCCCTTCTGGATTATATCGGTGGAAGCCGAGAGCACTTACAAGGGCGTTTTTGAAAGGATAAGCCCGCCTATGGTGAAAAAGGGCAAGATTGCCAAAAAGTATGATTGGCTTGTCCTTGCAAGAAAAGCCACACAATTCCCAACAAAGGAATACGATGTACCGTTAGAAGGCAAGGTTCCCTACGATTTTAGAAAAGTCGAGGACTTCGCCAAAATATTAAACAGCGAAATCGACAGAGATGAGGCTGTTGAAATAGCAAAACAGCAAATTCTAGAGCATCATCGCTACTTGGCACAACAGGATGTCGACAGAATCATTGAAATGAAAAACGAGATAAAAGTTGGTCAAACGGTCTACCTCCACGCGCCAATATGGTTCATAAAATATGAATATAAGGGCGAAATTTACAATTTGTGGCTGGATGGAGCAACAGGAACAGTCGTAAAGGGGGATATACCAACAGCTAAATTTGGAATATTTTAGACTTAAGCCAAGCTTTTTTCTAAACATTTTTTATCTACATATTACGTGATTATGGATAGTGTCGTAGAGGTTTGAAAGGCACAATGAGCGGCGAAATTATTGGAAGGGGAACATGGTACGACAAAATGGCTCTAAAAATAATCGAGAGAGAGCGAAAGCTGGGCAGAAGCCTAGACATGATAAGAACTGAAATGGGTTTAGGCGCTTCAGGTTTTCCCCACATTGGAAGTTTAGGCGACGCTGCCCGTGCCTATGCTGTCACATTAGCCCTGAGAGAACAAGGCTACCGTTCAGAGCTAATAGCCTTCTGTGACGACAAGGACGGCTTGCGCAAAGTTCCAGCGGGGCTGCCAAAAACCCTAGAAAAATATTTGGGATTTCCTGTTACAGACATTCCAGATCCATTTAAATGCCACGACAGCTATGGCAGACACATGAGCCATCTTCTACTTGAAGCTTTAGACAAATGTGGCATAGAATACCATTATATATCGGCTAAAGAAGCCTACAAAAATGGCTTACTAAACAATGAAATCAGAGCCTTGCTGTTAAATGCGAAAAAAATCGGAGAAGTAGTCAAAGAAGAGGTGGGACAAGAAAGATACATTGAGGTTTTGCCATACTTCCCAGTTTGCGGAAACTGTGGGAGAATATACACAACAAAGGCGATGAAATACCTCCCAGAAGAGAACAAAGTGCTCTACGTCTGTGAAGGCATGGAAATTAAGGGTAGATGGATTGAAGGTTGCGGACACAAGGACGAAGTCGACGTTACAAAGGGTGAAGGAAAACTAAGCTGGAAAGGCGAATTTGCGGCCAGATGGAAAGCCCTCGACATAAGGTTTGAGGCCTACGGCAAAGATATAGCAGACTCGGTCCGTGTAAACGACAGGATATGCCGCGAAGTGCTGGGTTGTGAACCGCCAGCCCACGCAAAATACGAAATGTTTCTTGACAAAAGCGGAAGAAAAATTTCGAAGTCAACGGGCAACGTCTTCACACCGCAAGTGTGGTTCAAGTACGGCTCACCTCAATCATTAATGCTACTTATGCTAAAGAGGTTTGTTGGGACCCGCACATTAGATGTGACGGACATACCCGCATACATGAACGAACTGGATTATTTAGAAGACGTGTACTTTGGGAAAAAGACAATTTCAGACAAAAAGGAACAAGCAAAACTCAAGGGCTTATACGAGTACTGCTGGGTCTTAAAACCACCCAAACAACCAAGCATGCATGTACCATACAATATGTTAACTTTTCTGGCAAAAATTGCGCCGAAAAGCAAAGAAACAGAGTTCATAACAGAGAAACTCCAAAGCTACGGCTACTTACAACAAGGACAACGACCAGACCAAAACCTAAAAAGGCGAATAGAATACGCCCTCAACTGGGTTAAGGACTTCGAAGAAATCCGAGAGAACATAATAACTCTAAAACCAGAAGAGAAAAACGCCATAAAAGAACTTATAGAATCCCTAAAAATAGAAGCAGAAGCGGAAAAAATACAAAACGCCATATTCAACATCGCCAAAAAATATGGCATACCACCACCAGAATTCTTCAAGGTCCTATACACTATACTAATAGGTGCACCACAAGGACCTAGGCTAGGTCCGTACATAACAGCCATGGGCAAACAAAACGTAATAAACGCCCTACAACGCACCTTAAACCAAACCTAAAAACCCTTTTATGCCATTTCTTTTCTATCATAAACTGGGCCCGTAGTCTAGTATGGATTAGGACGCTGGCCTGCGGAGCCGGAGATCCTGGGTTCAAATCCCAGCGGGCCCGCTAAAGACAAGTTCACTTAGACGTTTGCTTATTTCTTGGTAGGTTCCACCATGTCTTTAAGTTCTGCGGTTTTCTTGTCCAGCGAGATTGGGTCTCCAACAGCTTTCACTATGGACACGGTATCAATACTTCCACTGATTCGAGAAACAGCTTCTTATATCCAAGTTCTCTTGTTGTTTCTTCTGTTAAACTTACATGTATGTGGGTTATTCCCCATGTGAGTAATAGTTCTACTACTTCTAGGTCTATAACGCTGCCAATTAATCTGACGTCGTCGCTGACTACGTTTTTCTGAGGATTCGTGCGCTTATTTGCCCTATTTTAACCATAAGGTCTATGATCATATAGTTTCTTGCCAACCTTCACTAGTCTGCCTCTTAAATCACGAGCTATGTCCCCTTTATACTGATACCTTTATGGTTTTTATGCGACTATTGTGCTTTTACTCTTTTCATTAGGTATCCGCCGAATCCTATTGCCCACAGCAGGATTGGGTAGGCGATTATGCGCTCCATTCCTCCAATACCCAAGCCAAGGTCTATTTTTAGTCCAAAGAGTATGAGCGCCACCAGCGAAATCGCGCCTAAAACAACCGCCAAGTAGGATAACGGAGCCTTTTGTAACTTGTAGGAGGCTATGGCTGACAATGCCCCAAACAGAAAAGCCATTAACGAGACTGCTGAGTGTATTGGGCCGAAGTCTTCTGGGAATATTCCAACACCCATGGCCCCAACGCCGCATAAAATTAGAAGACACAGAAAGACCTTGTCGGTGATGGTTTGCCTCAGAAAATAGGCGCCAGCCACCACGGTCAAACCAAGAACAAAAACCGAAGGATTAAAAATCAGCGCTGACGTTAGACCTAGTTTTCCAAGGTCGCTTATGTAATTTCCAGAGACGCTGTAGTCCGGATATATGCATTCAGCGATCAGCATGCATAGAATGAATTGGGTTGCCCCTACAAATATTAGGGCTCCGGCCTCTCTATTGTTTACTTGCGTCATGACACTAAATGAACCTTAAAGGTTCATAAGCTTTAGCATTAAAGGCTTATTATCCGAAGTTTTTGAGAAGGGCGTCTATGGCTTTTCCAATATTTTCACCCTTGTATCCGCCTTCGAGGACAAAGAAGGTTGGCTTTTGCAAGGCTGCAAGCATTTTGCCAATCTCAGAATAGGTTCTTTCAGTTAATCCAAGAGAAGCCAAATCCCCAGCATAAGCATCAAAACCCGCTGAAACGGCTATCACTTCAATCTTTTGCATGTTGACTTTTTTTAAGGCTTCTTGAAGGGTTTTTAAGTAAACTTCCTCGCCGCAGTCCGCTGGCAGCGGATAGTTTAGGCAGTTATCCTCAGAATAATAGCCCGTGCCTGGATAGTGGGGGTGCCTATGCAACGAAACGTAAACCACTTTTGGATCTCCTTGGAAGATTTCTTGTGTTCCATTTCCATGATGCCCATCGATGTCCAAGATTAGTGTCGGCTTGTTCAGGTGTTTAACGGCCACTGCAACGTTGTTTATGTAACAGAAGCCCTTTGTATAAGCGCCTAGCGCGACGCCATATTTGCCTGCGTGATGCCCCGGCGGTCTCATAAGTGAGAACCCTTGGATTCTTGCGGCTAGGATTGCGGCTCCGGCTGAAAGCCTCGCGTATTCATATATGTTTTCATAGGCTGGTGTATCTGGATCTTCTATGGCTCCCCTCTTGAGCAGTTCAATGTATTCTGAGTCGTGGACTTTTAGGAGATCCTCTTCCCTAGCTGGTTCTGGCGTTATAAACTCGTATCCTCGCTCTTTTAGGATTTCGTAGGCTCTTCTAATTCTCTGGGGGTTTTCAATGTGCCAAGGCCCGTACTCCAGACACTTTTCGAAAAAGATTATTTTCTTTTTCACTTGCGCACCAGCTCGGTTTACGTTTTTAGCTTAAATTAACCAGTTACATATATTAGTATTCACATTTACTGTTGAAGTGGAAAAGGCGGAAATTTCATGGTTTCAGAGAATCCCCTTGAAGAGTTTAAAAGGGAATGCGAATCCGCACTAAGTAAGGCTATTAAAAAGCTTTCACTTGAAACACCGTTTAAATTGGTCTTTGAAAAGCCGCCAGTTTGGGAATTTGGTCAACTGGCTTCTTCCATCTGTTTTGAACTTGCCAAGCAGATTGGGGAAAAGCCGCTGATTCTTGCTGAAGGCCTCATAAAAGCTATAGACAAGTCAAAGTTTTCCTTGATTGGCAATGTCACTGCAGCTGGTGGAGGATACATAAATTTTCATGCAAATTTTGCGAAGTTTTCTGAGCTGACCATAGAGTCTATTATGCGTTTAGGTGAAGCTTATGGGTTTGTCAAAGTTGAAAAGCCCTTGAAGATTATTGTTGAGCATACAAGTGTTAATCCGCTTCACCCAATACACATTGGACAGGCAAGAAATCCCATGCTTGGAGATGCCATTGCGCGTTTGCTTTTGGCTAGGGGGCATGTGGTTTTGCGTCATTATTATGTGGATGATGTTGGAAGGCAGACTGCTGTAATCGCTTATGGGTATGAAAAGCTTGGAAAACCTAAACCAACGGAGAAGCCAGACCACTTCATTGGTAAAATTTACACCATAACAAGCTGTATCGTGGAAATTAACCGCCTAAAAAGGGAGCTCGAGCGGGCGAAGGCTGTTTCAGCCGATGAGGAAATTGTGAAAATTAATAGAGAACTGGACGACTGGATGTCCGTCGCCTTCGAGTTAAAGAGCAAGCATCCCGAGCTTTTTGAAAAACTGCTCAAGAAAATAGGTGAAGATGAAGACCCAGAAAAGGTTGTTGGCGAGCTGAATAGGGCTTATGAAGCTGGCGATGGGAAGGCTAAGCGACTCATTAGGGAGGTTAGCCAACTCTGCTTGGAAGGCTTTAAGGCAACTTTGGGCCGCGCGGGTGTTTTTTATGATTCTTGGGATTGGGAGAGTGACCTAGTTTGGAGCGGGCTTGTGGCAGAGGTTCTCCAAAGGTTGAAGCAAACGCCCTATGTCTCCATACTTGGCGTCGTTTTAGAGTTTGATGCTGGAAAAGTGGTTGAAGACCTTAACTTGAGGGATAGGCTGGGATTAAGAAAGGATTATGTTGTGCCTTCTTTGACGCTTGTACGGGCTGATGGTACAACGCTTTATACGACTAGGGATATAGCCTACACCCTATGGAAGTTTGAAAGAGCCGAAAGGTGCATTAACGTTATTGGAATGGAGCAGTCTCTGGCGCAGATGCAACTTAAAATAGCCCTATACGCTTTGGGCTATGCTAAACAAGCTGAAAACTTGATGCATTTTGCCTACAACCTCGTGACTCTTCCAGGTTATAAAATGTCCAGCCGTAGGGGTCGCTACATAACATTGGACGAGGTTATGGATGAGGCTGTGAACAGAGCATATGAGGAAGTTGCTAAGCGCTCGCCTCAGTTGCCGGAGGATGAAAAGTGTAAAGTCGCAGAGTTTGTGGGTATAGGTGCTGTCCGCTATGCGCTTGTTGAAGTTGATCCTTCAAAGCCTGTCGAGTTCAACTGGGAACGCGTAATAAACTTTGAGAAGAACAGCGCTCCATACATTCAGTATACTCATGCTAGGGCTTGCAGCATACTACGAAAAGCCTCGAGAAAACCGGAAAAACCGGACTACGGCCTATTAAAGAAGCTCGAAAACGAAATTGTCTTTGCCTTAGCGGAGTTTCCAGAAGTCTTTGTTGAAGCGGCGGACCTTCTCAAGCCTAACATGATAGCTGATTATGCAAATGCTTTGGCTGATAAGTTTAACACTTTTTACAATGCTTTTCCCGTTATTAGGGCTGAGCCGCCAGAGCTTAGCGATGCAAGGCTTGCTTTGGTTGACGCTGTTAGAATTGTTTTGAGGAATGCCCTAAACCTTATTGGTGTACATGCCCCAGAAAGAATGTAGCCTTTTAAGGTGCTTCTTGGATTATGGCTTTTGCTGTGCTTGTTCCTATGCGGTTGGCTCCAGCCTCTATCATGGCTAATGCGTCAGCATAAGTCCTAATGCCGCCCGCGGCTTTCACGCCCATGTCTTTTCCAACAACTTGGCGCATGCGCCTGACATCCTCCACTGTAGCAGCTCCACCAAACAAGCCAGTCGAAGTCTTAACGAAGTCGGCTCCTGCCTCTTTGACAATTTTGCAAGCTGTTATCTTCTCCTCAGTGGTTAGCAGGGGCGTTTCAATAATTACCTTAACTATTATGTCCTTAAATAGGCGTTTTACATCAACAACAGCCCTAATGTCCTGCTTAATCAGTCCATAATCTCCTGATTTTAATGCGCCCAAATTAACGACCATGTCGAGTTCGCATGCTCCGTCTTCGATGGCTTTGATGGCTTCTAACGCTTTAACCTCTGGAAGGGCGACGCCGAATGGAAAGCCTACTGTGGAGCAGACTTTGACGTTTGTGCCTTCAAGAAGCGATGTTGCCAGCCTCACATAGGACGGATTTACAACAACACATCCAAACCCATGTTGAACCGCTTCCGCGCATAATTTTTCAATTTCTGTTTTGGTTGCTGTAGCCTTCACAAGCGTAGAATCTATCATTTTTGCTAGCTGCTCTTTTGATATAGCCAACAATTTTCACCTTACTTTAAGAGGATGGGGCTGTGGGCATTTATTGGTTTCTAAAAGCAGTTTAAGAATATTGTTCCTTAATCTTGTGGAATTGTTGGTATTATTGGCATGTTTGTCCCTTTGGGCGCGTACGTTGGGGTGTAGGCGTATGGTTCTTCTGATGATGTTGGGTAGTAGATGCGCCCATCTGGCGGAGTGGAATTGCCATCATTGCTGTTTTGGTTTTGGGCTGAATTCTCAAGGGTTTGGATGTCGCCTTTTTGAGGGATGCACTCTTCGGCGGGGTTTTGGTTTGCTTCCGCATCTAAATCAAGTGTTTGGCAGCCACTGCTTGGCTTTGTGTTGGTTTGAGTGGATTGCGTGTTTTCTTTAATCTTTCCGGAAGATTCCTCCACTGCATTGCTGATCGCATCATTTCTATCGAGGGGAAGACGCTTTTGATTTTGGTTTGTTGCGGTTAAGCCTGTTATTGTTAAGAGTATTATTGCCATCAAGGTTAGAAGGATTTTTTGCATAGATCTTCTCCCTTCAATGTTTAATTGGTTACGCTTGGATTTATTATTTTCTGGTTTTAGCCCAATTTTACGCATTTAGTGTAGCATAGAAGAAGATTCCACAAAGCTCAAAAAGGTTTGCGTGATAATTTTATTATTGCCGAAAATTGGAGAGGAGAGAAAAAATGAAAGTTAAATTGGCAGCCATTTTAATTGTGGCTTTTCTGGTTGTCAGCACCTTCGGCTTGATACATGTGGAATCCACTTCTGCTTCGCCACTGCCAGACTACACACCTATAGACATAGCAGATGCACCACAATACGAAATTGTGGTCGAGGGACCAATTGAGCCGCGAAGCCACCACTCATATTGGAACATTGGTGATAGGGCTTACTGGCTTATGGCAGACTTTTACCGTGGCCGATATTATATAACATGGTTCGAGCTAAAGGCTATTGGCAACACTGTCGAGATATGGGTGCAAGTCAACCTTGCTTGGCCTGCAGGAGACCCTAGGCCCTACCCAACAATTTTGCCTGAACAGATACAGTATATTCTGAACGAGTTTGATAACAAAATCTATCCAATAGAAATCGAGTATTTTGGCACCCCAGACTTTCACGATGGTTCCTACGCCTATCTTCCCGGTCTGATTGGCTTACCACCAGACTACTATTATGAGGAGAACGGCAGAAACGTCATACTAGTCTCAAACATTAGAGATGAGAACTATTACAACCCAACATACCCGTACTACATTGCTGGTTTCTACTCATCAGCCTACGAAGTCTACTTTGATAGGAACGTGATAACCATAGACTGCTATCAGTGGGAGCGTCGTGTAGGCCCACCAGGCTACGAGTGGATACCAGGCGTACCAGTAACACGCCCATACGTTTACGAAAGTACAGTCGCCCACGAATACCAGCACTTGATCCACCGCGACTACCAACCTGAAGCCGAAACCTTCATGAATGAAGGTTGCAGCATGTACGCAGAACTCCTATGCGGATACGGCATAGACGCAGCCTATCTAAACAGCTACTTCGCCACGCCAGACAACTCGCTAACTGAATGGGGAGACCAAGGCGACATAAACATACTAGCAGACTATGGAGCAGCAGCCCTATGGGTTGTTTATCTAAGCGACCACTACGGCGGAGCAAACCTAATCCGCTACTACGTGCAGTCGGGCATCCCGGGAATAGAGGGCATAAACAACGCCCTCAAAGCCTTCAAATACAAAGTGAAATTCGAGGACGTGTATCATGACTGGCGACTGGCAAACCTAATCCGCAAAGACTTCCCAGGATGTAAGAAATACAACTACAAGAGCCTAAACCTCAACGACCCAGAAATAATACCAGTCAGAATATACGAAATAAGCGGACTACCAGTCCCATGGACAAAGGGAACAGACTTCGGAAACACAATAACAATACTAGGCTATGACACAGGCGTATCAAAAATAGGGCCCTTCGGAACAGACTACATAGCCCTCAAAGACTGGACAAAACCAGCCGCGATATACTTTGACGGAGACGACACAGCCCAATATGGATGGACGTATATAGCAGAGGAAGGCGTCTGGTGGTCAGGTGCAGAAGACTTAATGGACACGCTTTTAGTCGGCAAGGCATACGTGAAACCAGCAAACCCAACATTAGTGCTGACGACATACTGGGATATTGAAGACTACTGGGACTTCGGCTTCGTACAAGTATCAACAGACGGCGGAAAAACATGGACATCCCTAGAAAACGAATACACAACATATGAACACGACCCAGACGCCCACCCAGCCATAGTCGCCAACCTACCAGGACTGACAGGCTGGAGCGAAGACTGGATAACAATGGACTTCAACCTAACAGCCTACGCAGGAATGAATATACTGGTTGGATTCCGCTACATGACTGACTGGGCAACCCTCTACGAAGGCTGGTACATAGCCAGCGCAAGCGTAAGCGGAGTAGAACTAACCCTAACACCAGTCTACCCAGAAGCAGACTTCCAAGTAACAGTCGTCCACGTCTACATAATAGACGGAATGACGCTATATGTGCCGTTTGACATGTGGCTCTGTGACAAAACAGAAACAGGCGTAGAAATAGTCCCCACCAAGAAACCAAATTACACCATACTAGTCATAAGCCCAACAACGCGCAAAGGATGGGTAGACTACCAATTCAAGGCAACACCACTACCAATACCACGATTGCCCTGCAAACTAGGATGCTGCGATGACTGAAACGGTTAAGTATCAACCCACAATCCCCCTTTTTTGCTGTTAAATTAAATTCTAGATAATGTTTTTAGCGGGCCCGGGATTTAAACCCAAAAGGGTACAAGTCCTAAATTCGCAGGCATGTGCATGAGTTCTGACGGTTGTAGAAGACAAAGAGATTTCAAAATTTACATTTACAAAAGGGCCGTCTCTAAAAGGGAAGGCAAATGCAACCACAACAATAATAAACTAACCAGGCAGAATTTCAAACCAATAGAAAGGTTGTAGTTGCATGAAATTTACAAAACATGCAAAGTCGAGGGTTGCTGAAAGGGGTATAACGGAAACGATGATTTTGGAGGCGATATTGCAACCTTCCCAAACCTATTATGATCTAAGCACTGGAACAACAATAGTCTTTAAGAAACTGAATAAGAAGCATCTATTGGTGGCGTACTCTAAAGAAGACAGTGAGATCAAAGTTGTAACAACATTTATAACATCAGATGCTCAAAGCATAATTGGTAGAAAACTGGGCAAAACATGGGTGAAAGTTAGGTGAAAGTTGAATACGATAGAGAGTCGGATATACT
>JAVZNT010000018.1:0-17434 GCA_038882655.1 Bathyarchaeia archaeon
TCCCGCCACTAAAAGATAGGTGGAAAGAGTTCCCACCACCAGAAGAGGCTGGCGGAGCCGCCACCCGAGAGGAGCTTATAAGGCTTAGGATTTTGCAGGATAAAGCCTTCACAGAGGAATTGGAAAACTTTTGGAATGAGTTGAAAAGGCTGGTTGGGGAGAAGGGCGAGAATGGCAGAATCCGATACTGGGATTTTGTTGGTGCTGAAACCTATGAGGAGACAACCCGCAGAGCTTTCATGACAAGTTTTCTTGTAACTTATGGTTATGCAACCCTTGAGGTTCACCCATTGGAGGAAGAAATCTTCGTTAAGCCTTTTGAGAGGCAACAGAGGCGCATAGCCAAAAAACAGCTGGTTTCGATACCCATAGCCATAACTGTTGAGGAGTGGGAAAAGTGGAAGAGGGGAAACCAAAAATGAGTAGGAGGAAAGCCGTCTACGCCAGCAAAATGAAACGCGCCGTCCACATGCTTTTCTACCGAAGACATAAAAAGCCCGGAGTGAAAGGCTGGGAACTCCGAAAAGCCTTGGGCTCAGACTACCCAAAAGTCCTAAATATTTTGGATGAGTACTTGAAACCTTTGGACTTGCAGGTTAAAATGGTTTTTGAAGAGGAGAAGCCAGCCGCTGAAAAGCCAACGCTGGAAGAATTGGACAAGGCGAGGTTTTACATAACCCTAAGGGGTGATTTAACGCCTAAAGAGGCTAAGATGGTTGGTTGGCGCATAGACGACTTGGCTGGACTAGCCATAACAATAGCCTACATAATCTCGAAAAAGGGAAAAGCACCCCGCAAAGAGGTGGAAGAACTTTTACGCGAGAAGCTGCCGGGCTGGAAGGTGGGCTTAAACATAGACCGCTACATACGTTATGGCTATTTAACCCAAGATGAAAACGAACAGCTGTACCTGGACTGGAGAACAAGAGCGGAAGTAGACCAAAAAGCACTGATAGACTTAATTTTATCCAAGTAAAAACTAAACTGTTTTCTTCTCCCCACTAATCTTGTAAGCAATCAGTCTTTAGCTGAGCTTTAGACCATTTGACCATTTAAGGCCAAATATCAAGAGACGAAACACCAACGCAGAATCCCAGACTTATTAAAAAAGGATAGCTATCAGAAGAGCCAACCACTGCTCTTCCGCCATTTCTTCTTAGGTTTGGTTTTTGGTTTAGGCATATTATTTATTTCTCGATTAATTTGTTCTATTGTTAGTTCTTTAGCTAGAGCATTGACATATTGACGCTTAGTTGGAGGCGATCTTGTTTCACCGAACAAGCCCTCAGAAACTCTTCCTTTAACCCTTATCCTGTGCCTTTGTGCAAGATATTTGAGCTCGCTCAAGTTCAATTTTTGCAAAAGTTTCTTGGCTCTTTTTTCTGGTGTCTCGGGTAAACCAAGCTTTTTCCTAACTTCTTTTAATGAAAGAGTTCTCATCGACTTGTTGCATGTAGGACAAAGTAGGATGGCGTTCCTTAAGGTCAATTTTCCTCCTTTCGCGTGGGCTCTGTTGTGACCTATTTCAAAGTTGAAAGGGTCGACTCTTTTCCCACAAATTTGACATATGCCCCTATCTCTTTCGTAAACCATTTTCTTCAGAATTTTGCTAGGAGTTGGTCTTCTTTCTTCCTCCCAGAACAACACCAATCCCAAAATAAAATGCCAAATTAAACTTTAAATAATTATTGTTTAAGAAGCCTTTTCACGTACTTGTTTTATTTTGTTCGATGTCTATGTGTGTGATACGTGTTGGTATTATGTGACCGGAGAGTTAGAGTTGGTTAAAAACGAAGCCATTTAAGAATATAGCTGATTCTATTTTCTGATTTTTCTGTAGAGATAGGCTATTATGTCAATTATAATTATTGCTGTGAGAACTAAGAGGGGGCTTCCTAAAAACTGGCTTAGGAAAGATTCTTCTGCCGCGTAAACACGGTTTATGAGGGCGAACACTAGCAGTAGTATGTGAACAACCATTATTGTTGCTAGATTCTTATTCACGTTTGTTTCCGCCTCTCTTTTCTTTTTTGGCGTTTTAGACTATGCTGACGTTTTGTATTTGGAAGTAGCGTTTCACCAGCATGCGGAGGCGTTCAGCATTCCTCCCATTCTTTCCTATAGCTACGCCTTTGTCTCTTGGATGAACCGACACGACCGCTATTGTTCTGCCGTCTGGTCTCTCGGTTATCCTAACCTCTTGGATGTTGGCTGGTTTCAAAGCGTTCTTGATGAACTGAACGGGGTCTTCAGAATACTCTATAATCTCGTGTTTTTTACCCGTCATCCGCTCCAAAAGCCTAATGTTTCTTCCACCTTTGCCTATGGCTGCCCCTATGTCGCCTTCTTTTACGACCATGATTACGCGTCCCTGCTCCTCGTCAACTATACAGTCTTTCACGTTGGCGCCGCTTACACTTTCGAAGAGGGCTATATACTTCATTTCTGTGCTGGTGATTTTTATGCCGCTACTCATTCGCTTCCTCCTTCAGACTCCTCTGCTTCTTCCATGGGCTTCTCTATTAATCTAAGAATTTCTGAATCACCGGGCTCTCTTATAGTTAACGCTGAAACAAGGAAGGGTTTTCCACAAACAGCAGCCAAATCCGTTGACGAACCCCTGTAAACAATTAGCGGAACATTCGAAAGCTTGCAGTAATACTCCAAGTCACTGCAAATCTCAGCTGGACAGTTCGAAGCCACAATAATCATCTTCGCCTTTCCAGTTTTTGCACTCTGAATCGCCGAATTAGAGCCAAAGGAAACTTTGCCAGTTTTTACAGCTGTTGAAATTGCCTTGTCTATGTCTATCATTTATTCTCCCTCTTAAGCTCAGAAGTGGACATAAACAACTCCACAAGCCCAGTGCCGACTGGTATAGACTGCCCAACAATAACGTTTTCAGTCACGCCTTCCAACGGGTCGCTTTCCCCTCTTATGGCAGCCTCAACAATGTTTGGGACAGTAATCTCAAAGGCTGCCCTAGCCAAGACGCTTGCCTTTTTGCCGCTGACACCGTGTCTGCCGATTTGCTGCACCTCGCCAGTTGCAGTCATCATGTCAGCAACAAGCATGACATGGCGGACGTCAACATCCAAGCCTTGCTCCTCCAAAACGCTTTTAGACTCTTGTATTAGGACATTTCTGGCAGCTTCTATCCCTAACGTTTTAGCTATTTCATGCACGTTGTTCGTCCTTGTTCTTGTGGCGTCAACGCCATAAACCTCCAAAACTTTAGGAAGGTTTGAGCCATCGGTGCGTATAACCCATTCGCCCTGCTCCTCTGTAACAAGGACCCGCCTTATTCCCGAAACACCCTTAATGTAAAATGAGGAAACCTTGTCTAGAAGCTTCTTCAGGGCTTCCGGCTTTTTAGGCTTCACGTGTATGCGGTTCCCAGCTATCTTCACATTGCAGTTGGCAATTTTCATTTTTTCCTTAAGCTCATCCATTGTTACGCCCCTGTCCTCCATCATAGACTTATTCAGTTCAACAACTATTTCTCCACGCACCGGGTCTTGGTAGATGGCTTGTGCAATATTTTCTATGGTTGTGTAAAGTATGTTTCTGGCTATCTTAACAGCGGCTTCTCTACTCTTACGATGCTTCTCGTCAAGGTAAATAACCATGATTGGTGTTGACGGGATCCTCCTCGCATCAACAATTTCTATAAGCCGTGGCAAGCCTAAAGTTACGTTCTGCTCCCTGACACCGGCATAGTGGAAGGTTCTAAGGGTCATTTGCGTTCCGGGTTCGCCTATTGATTGAGCTGAAACTATGCCAACGGCTTCACCTGGCTCCATTAAAGCGCGTTTGTAATGTTCAACCGTCAACTCTATGGCTTTGTCAACGCCTTCTTTGCTGAGCTTCGCTTCGGTCAACTCTTGCTTAAGCTCGCTTATCAGAAGTGGCGTAAGTTGGTCTTCAACCTCCTTAAGTCTTTCCTTAATATATTCTGGAGCCGCCGGCTTACCCTTCTCTATTCCAATTCTTATCTGCTCGACTAAACGGCTGACGTTTACAGCCTTTCCATGGTCGCTTTTAGCCGGGTCAACACCATCCTCGCCATACTTAAACTGAATTATGTCGCCAGTCGAGCTTCTAACAGTCCCATCATATTCTAGGCGTAGATGCTCCAAAGCGTTGATTAGGCGTCTCTGCATGTAACCGCTCTGCTGCGTCCTAACAGCCGTGTCCACAAGTCCTTCACGTCCACCCATAGCGTGGAAGAAGAATTCAATGGCGTCCAAGCCCCTCTGGTACGATGAGTAAACGAAGCCCCTCGCCTTTGGAGAAGGGTCGCCGAACTTAAAGTGGGGCAGTGTTCTCCCCAAATAGCCACGCATTATACGTTTTCCACGCACCGCCTGTTGTCCTACACAAGCGCTCATCTGCCCAATGTTGAGGCTTGAGCCTCTAGCACCTGTCCTCGTCATGACTATACCGGAGTTTTCAAGAGTGAAGTCCTCGTCAGCGATTTTCCCAGATTCATCTCTTGCTTTAGCCAGCTCATTCATGACGTAAATTTCAAAAGAATCTTCGAGAGTTTGTCCCGGAAGCCTAGGAAGTGTGCCGTCGCGATAACTCTTTATAAGCTCTTCAATTTTCTTTTCAACCCTTTCCATTACCCTCTTTATTTTTGCCTCTGCTTGTGGTGAAAGTACCAGCTCGTCATATGAGTAGGAGAACCCTCGCATTGTTATGAAAAGCTTCAAAAGCCTCGTAACCTTGTTGATGAACGCGCGTCCAGCAGCCGTTCCATAATCCTTAATTATTCTGTGGAGGAGGCTTTCAGACTGCTCGGCGCCTATGGCTTTCCTGTCAATCACTCCACGTATGAGTTGCCCGTTCTTGACAACCACGTAGGCGTCGTAGGGGCATTCCTCTTTTAGGCATTTGAGACACCCCCGACAAGTGTTAGCCTTCAAAACATAGTTAAAGTCTTTCGGTAAGAAAAGGCTAAAAATTTGTTTGCCACTCCACATGGACTGAGGTTCTTTAATCTGTGGTTTTGGAAGCGGCCCCTCGTAACCGGCGGCAATTAAAAGCCTGCTCACTTCGTCTTTTGTTAGGTGGTTTGATTTCCTTGTGAAGAGGTACGCCGCCGTTATAAAGTCTCTGATAGCCCCTATTATGGGGCCGCCGAATCTTGGAGATAAAATTTGGTCTTGAACCTGCATGAGCAAGCGGGCTTCTGTTTGAGCTTCCTCGCTTTGCGGTATGTGAAGATTCATCTCGTCTCCATCGAAATCTGCGTTGTATGGTGGGCAGACACATAAGTGTAGGCGGAAAGTCTTGTAGGGTAAGACCCGTACATAATGCGCCATAATGGACATTCTGTGAAGAGACGGTTGGCGGTTGAAAATGGCTATGTCACCATTTCGTAGGTGGCGCTCAACAATGTAGCCGGGCTCTAAAGACTCAGCAATCTTTTCTCTATCAGTGACAAACTCAAGCCTTATCCTTTTGCCGTCTGGACGGATAATGTATAGGGCTCCAGGATATTTGGCGGGTCCGTTTATTACCAGTTTCCGCATTTCCTCAATGTTCCATGTGGTTACTTTTTCCGGAACTGAAAGCCTCATAGCAACTTCAAGGGGCACGCCGACCTCGTTAATGTCGAGGTTTGGGTCTGGAGAAATCACTGTGCGCGCTGAGAAGTCAACACGTTTCCCAGAGAGGTTGCTTCTGAACCTTCCCTCTTTGCCCTTAAGCCTCTGGGAAAGTGTTTTAAGGGCTCTTCCAGAACGGTGTCTCGCTGGCGGAATGCCAGAAGCCTCATTGTTGAAGTATGTTGTCACATGGTATTGGAGAAGCTCTGACAAGTCTTGAATTATTAGGGTTGGAGCCCCGGCCTCCATGTTCTCTTTTAATCGCTGATTTATGCGAATTATGTCCACAAGTTTGTGGGTTAAGTCGTCCTCGGAGCGTATGCCAGACTCCAAAGTTATTGATGGACGCACGTATACTGGTGGAACAGGCAAAACTTGAAGAATCATCCATTCTGGACGGGCTGTTTTAGGGTCGAAACCCAGAAGCTCCAAGTCGTCATTTGATATACGTTCAAGCCTCTCTCTAACCATGCTAGGCGTTAAAAGTTGAGAGCCGCTTTCAGGAATTTCCTCGCTGAATTTTGTAGGTTTCTCAAAGGTTACCTTATACTGGGGAGCGTTGCAGTGGGGACATGTTTTAACCCTTATCTCTTGAACTATCCTCTTGGAAACATCGTCCGGAACCGTGCCCAACAGTTGCCGGATCCTTTCGACTCTCGCCCTCAACTTTTTAACGGCGTCTTCTGGAAGTAGAATTCGCCCGCAGTTTCTGCACGTGACCCTAAGAAGGTCGTATATTATTTTTGCGAATTCTATGTGAATTATTGGGACGGCTAGCTCTATGTGTCCGAAGTGTCCAGGGCAGCGTATAGCCGTGTTGCCACATGTTTTGCATCTCTGTCTTGGTTCTAGAGTCCCAAGCCTTCCATCCATCAGCCCAGCCGTTATCGGGGCTCCATCCTCGTCGTAGGTGTCCGGCGTCTGAATTTCAACAACTGATAATTTGCGTATTTCTTGAGGTGAAAATAAGCCGAAACGGATTTCGTCAACAACTTTATGGGCGACTTCCTCAACTGCCATGTTAAGCCCTCTCCTTAAGCTTCAACTTCGGCGCTACACAAAGGCTCATCAGTTCTTGGAGAAGAAGCTTAAAAGCGTAGGAGACTATTACAGGCGAGATTTTCGCTTTGTCTTCGCATATTCTGCAGACATACTTCCTCTGTTTTAGGTCGTAGTAGGCTATGTAACCGCAGTTTTCACAAATATATAGGGTGTATTTATCCGATTCCTCTAAAAGTCTGTCGCGGAGAAGCATGGCAGCGCCGTGTCCAATTAAGCAGTCTCTCTCCATCTCGCCGAAGCGCAATCCACCTCCACGGGCTCTTCCCTCTGTCGGTTGCCTCGTTAACATTTGCACTTGTCCTCTGGCTCTCGCGTGGATTTTGTCTGCAACCATGTGGTGAAGCTTCTGGTAGTAGACTATGCCTATGAAAACGTCTGCTACAAACTTTTCGCCTGTCACGCCGTTATAGAAAACCTCTTTTCCAGTGTGGCTGAATCCAAGCTTTATTAGGGCTTTTCTAAGGTTTTCTGCCTTCTCGTTTGAAAACGGTGTTCCGTCAACTGGTTTGCCTCTCATGGCTGCGACTTTGCCAGCTATGGACTCCATAAACTGTCCAATAGTCATTCTTGACGGAATGGCGTGGGGATTTATAATAATGTCTGGAACTATGCCGTCCTCCGTGAAGGGCATATCCTCTTGGGGCACAATAAGCCCAATAACGCCCTTCTGTCCGTGGCGGGATGCAAACTTGTCGCCAAGCTCTGGGATTCTCTGGTCTCTAACTCTAACCTTTACAAGTTTGCTCCCCTCACCGGACTCCGTTACGAAGACAGCGTCGACGATCCCGGTTTCTGAGGGACGCATGTCCACAGAAGTGTCCCGCATTGAAGGGCCTTTAACCTCAAACTCCTTATACTCTTCGAGGAACCTTGGCGGGCTTGTTCTTCCTATCAAAACGTCTCCGCCAGCAACCTGGGCTTCTAGGCTTATTATGCCGTCGGGCTCTAAAAGCCTATAATACTGTTCGCCCCTGAAGCCTCTTGTGCCGGGCTCCGGAATGACGAATTTATCTTTCAGTCCGCCCATGTATTGGCGGCATTCAGCCTCGTATATGCGGTAGAAGGTAGAGCGCCCCAAGCCCCTTTCAATAGAGGCTTTGTTGAATATTAGGGCGTCTTCCATGTTGTAGCCCTCATAGGACAGAACCGCCACTATACAGTTCTGCCCTGATGGGCGAAGTTTATAGCCCATAACCTCCATTAGGGCTGTTTCAACCAACGGTGCCTGTGGGTAATGCAGTATATGAGACCTTGAATCAACACGTAATGGGAAGTTTGTGGCGAAGACGCCTAGCGCCTGCTTAGCCATAGCCGCCTGATAAGAGTTGCGGGGTGACTGGTTGTGCTCCGCATAAGGTATTGTTGAGGCACAGATTCCAAGGATGGTGTGGGTTGAAATTTCTAAGTGGGTATGTTCGGGGGTTATTTCCTCAGCGCTTATGGCGACGTAGGCGTTTTCCTCTTCGTCAGCATCCAAATATTCCATTATGCCATTTTTAACGAGGTCTTCCCAAGACCACTCGCCACGGGTAATCTTTTCTATATGTTCCGGCTGAAGCCTTGGGACGCCATTTTCAACTATTATTAGTGGACGTCTAACCCTTCCCTCGTCACAGTTAACATAGATTTCCTCTCTTTCCTCATACTCCTTTGAGAAGTAGGCGATGTTAACTTCTGTTGAGATTTCTCCCATGCGCCGGCGCTGTCTAAACTCTTGAACCACTTTTTCAGGCGTAGCGCAGTAGCCAACTATTGTTCCATCCACAAAGACTTTTGCACCATAACGCTTCAACGTTTCATTCGCTTCATAAACTGGTGTAACATTCATACTGAACAGTATTTGCTTAATCTTTTCGGGGTTTACTCCGACAGATATGGAGGCTGATAATGCAAGGTTCTTGACCAAACCACAGTTTGAGCCTTCTGGGGTTTCGTTAGGGCATAGGCGTCCCCAATGAGTTGAGTGTAAGTCCCTAGCCTCAAAATTCGGCTGGCTTCTGCTGAGAGGCGACTGAAGCCTTCTCAAGTGACTTAAGGTTGAAAGGTAATTTGTCCTATCAAGGAGTTGGGTTACGCCAACACGCCCTCTTCCCCAGTTTCCAGTGGCAAGAGCATGCTGAAGCCTCTCAGTTATTATGCCTGGACGCACAGCAGCCGAAACAGTAATTATTGGTCCTTTGACGCCTATCCTTTCAAGCTGGTATTTTATGTCTCTTACGAGGTTTCTGAAGGCTACACGGAATAAGTCTGCCAGCAGCGGTCCAGCAAGCCTCAGACGCTTGTTTTTGAAGTGGTCTTTGTCGTCTGGTTTCCGTCTTCCAAGCTTCAGTTCGATGACTCTGCATGCCATCTCACCTAAGAATATGGCTTTTTCGCGGCGGCTCTGGTTTGTTCTTCCAAGATGCGGTAGGAAGTTTTTGTCTATGGCTGCTTCAGCCTTTTGAATGCGGTATTCTTCAACCTGTCCGTGGGCTACGCGGTTTCCAATAAACAATATTGCGTCTTTAACTGTGTCGACGCCCACGGCTTTTTCAAAGGATGGTTCCAGTTCGCTTTGGATTTCCTCATCAACAGAAACGGCTTCGGCAATCTCCTTATCAGACTCAAGCCCCAAGGCGCGCATAACAATGACGAAGGGAACTTCTGTTGGCACTCCCGGCATTGTAACGTATAAGGCACCGTCAGACTTCATTTTCAGCTCTATTCTCGCCCTGAAGCCAACAGTTGTGGAGAAAAGCTTAGCTTGGTAAACTGGTGTCGTGCCCTTCTCGTCTATGTCAACGATTATTCGGTTTGGAGCCAAATCCTCCATAGCCACAATAACGCGTTCAGAGCCGTTAACAATGAAGTAGCCGCCCGGATCGTCTGGGTCTTCCCCGACGGCTATTAGTTCTTCTCGGGAAAGTTGGGACAAGAAGCAAAGTTTAGATTTCAGCATTACTGGAATGTTGCCAATAAAAACGAGTTCGGTGTCTTGTTCTCTGCCGTCCACAACAGGCGTCATTTCAAGGGCTATTGGCGCCGCGTATGTTAGGTTTCGAAGCCTAACTTCTATTGGGTAAATCTCGTGTTTTGTGCCGTCAACCTCCGTCGCATATGGACCGCTTATCCTCGTCTGGGGATCAATTATCCAAACTTGTCCAAGCTTAACGGTGTAGGGGCACTCTGGAACTTCTATCGGAATTTCTCCAACTTCGTCTATAACCTCTTGCAAGCCGTGGTCTATGAACTCGTTATAGGAGTCTAGGTGCTGGCGGACCAGTCCCTTCTCTTTAAAGAAAGCTTTCAAAAGCGTGTTAACATCGTCCTTTGAAAGTTTAACCATTACTAAATCAACCCCGCAATCTCCACTTTAAATCGACGATGAGGGAATGAACGTTGTGCGGGTTTCCTCAAACTTTTAATTTCCTCCGCTTTTGGGTCATCCAGTTTAAAAAGTCTCCAATATATTGAAGCTAAACACGTAAAACTGCACAGCCCACTAATAAACTTTTTTGTGGAAAAATCCATGTTCAAGCCCCACGCCGCTAAGAAAACCAACATTTATTGGGCTTTTCCAAACTCAATAGAAGCTCCTCCACTCTATTTCCCAGCTTCGAAAACGCAGTCGGTAAGCTTAAATCTCATTATCCATTCTTTGAAAGAATGGGCGGCGGTAGCCAAGCCAGGTCAAAGGCGGAGGACTCAAGGTCGGCGTTTAGAAAGGCTTTAAACCCCTATGAGCCATCCTCTCCCGTAGGGGTTCGCCGGTTCAAATCCGGCCCGCCGCACCACAGTCACTTTTAATTGTTAGATTTTGCTATGGTTTGTTGTAAACAGTGTGAGCCGGCATAAAGGCATATATCTCGCGATGTGCTTTTGAAGATGCTTAAAGGCGAAGATGGAAATGGCTCTCGCCGAAAAAATATTACAGTTAAAGAAGGAGAAGAAAGCGGTCATTTTGGCTCACAACTATCAGAGACCAGAGGTTCAAGACATCGCCGACTACGTAGGGGACAGCATAGAACTCAGCAGAAAAGCCATGGAGGAGAAGGAAGCCGAAATAATTGTTTTTGCAGCAGTTGATTTCATGGCTGAATCCGCAGCCATTTTGAACCCGGAAAAGAAGGTTTTGCTGCCTTCTGCTGGTGCCCGCTGTCCTATGGCACAGATGCTGACCGTTGACGAGATTAAGAGGTGGCGTGTTCTTTACCCGCTTGTGCCGCTAGTTTTGTACGTTAACACTTTGGCTTCTGCAAAGGCTTACTGTGATGTATGCTGCACATCAGCCAACGCTGTTGAAGTGATAAACGCCTTGGACGCTGAAACGGTTCTTTTTGGACCAGACCACAACCTAGCGGAATACGTACAGGAAAAAACTGGAAAAACAATTATTCCAATTCCAGAACGCGGCTTTTGCCCAACCCATCTCCTATTCCAACCAGAAGAAGTGCATGTTCTAAAGGATGATTATCCAGATGCGATTGTTATGGTTCATCCGGAGTGCACGGCTGAAATGCGGAAAATAGCCGACTTCATTGGGAGCACGTCCCAAATGTGCCGATACGCAAAGGAAAGCAACGCTGAAACATTTATTGTGGCAACAGAGGAGGGGCTTCTGCATCGTTTGAATAAAGACAATCCGGACAAACGTTTTGTTTTGGCATACGAGGGCGCCGTCTGCCCCAACATGAAGCTTAACACTCTTGAAAGAATCTATACATCCCTTAAAGAGGAGAAGCAGGTGGTCACTGTTCCAGAGCCAATAGCAAGCAAAGCTAGAAAAGCCCTGGAAAAAATGTTTGAAATAACGCATTAAAAGCTCTCATCTTTTCAAAGCGAGACAATCATTGTTTTGAGAAGCTTAACACCCCGCTTTGATGAAAGTTCATCGCTTAACCGCCGAATTTCAGCGGCGTCACCCTTAACTGCTATGGCTTCTAAGCAATCCTGCTCTGTCAAGTGAATATGCATTGTTGAAGAGATTATGCCAGCATAACAGTGCTGTACATCCGTGAGGGCATCTTCTAAACCCCTGACCTCATGGTCGTAGAGAAGCATTAAAACCCCGGCTTGAAGGCCTTTTTCCTCTTGAAGCCACTTTCGCTCGGAAACAAAAAGTCTAACAGCGTCTTGAACGGCCTTAGAGCGGTTTTCATAGCCCATTTTTTGGATTACCTCGTCGAAGTCCCTTAAAAGGTCTGGTGGAAAGGTTACGCTTACACGCACTATTTTCTCAGTTTTCGCCATAGGAACCACATTTTTATTTTGGGTTTTTAATCATAAAGTTTTTATGCAGAATAGTATTACGTTTTTAGAAAAAAGTATTACATGGATGAAAATGCACCTTAAACCAGTTGACATAGCGATAATAGCCATCTTCTCAGCCATGTGGGTGACATTAAACTTGACAATAGGACCCTTAGGATTTACGCTGTTCCATTTGCCCATATTTTGCGACTTCTCCGTCTATTTTACTTTGCTTTTGGCTACTTGGGCTTCTGGCAGAACTGGAATACCTTCAATGGTCGGCATAATAGGCGCCATAATAGTGTTAGCAATTAGACCAGCATCAACGCAAATGATAGGTTTTCTAGCGTCAGCCATCCTCTTCGACGCCCTAATGACGCTGTGTAAGCACGAAATCAAATTTAAACCCTATAATATTGCTGTAACAGCCATTACAACAATGGTATCTGCCTATTTCGCAGGTGTGGTTATTGGAACAGTTTTCATGGCAAGATCTTTGGAGTGGGCACTAACATTTTGGGGTGCGTGGCACTTGATAGGCGGAGTAATAGGCCTAATAATTGCTTTACCGGTGATGGGGACCCTTGAAAGGGCAAAGGTGAAGGAAGTCAAATGAGTAATAAAAAAGAAGCCCTAACACTTGAGATTAAAAACGCTGAAAACTTTCACGGGCATCTTGGACCGTTCTTGGTTATAGGAGTGAAAATGGCTAGGTTAGCGAAGAAAATACTAAACGTGGACAGAAACAAACTATGGGACTTGCAGGTGGTGGCGGAACTCCCATTAATAACTCCTTATTCATGCATCCTCGATGGTATTCAGGCAACTACTCAATGCACTGTGGGGAACAGAAAACTCGAAGTGAGAAGTTCTGATGAAAGCGTAGTGGCAATTTTTAAACTAAAAAGTCAAAACAAAACTTTGAAAATTCACGTAAACAAGCAGATGATAGAAATGCTGAAAGAACAACTTTCAAAAGGCGCTTCTAACGAGGACCTCGCCTGGAAAATAGCGGACATGCCGGAAAACCAGCTGTTTAACATTGAAAACGGTAAATTCTAATCTCTCTACCGCCACATTCCTAGTGTTTGGAAAGCCAAAAGTTATTATCAGGTGAAGTTGCCAAATGAATGGGGGAGCGTGAAGTTTATATCAGGAAATGACGTTGAACTGAGACGTATTAGAGAAAGAAAACTGCGCGAGTTAATGAAAGAGCTTGAGGAGAAGAAAAGTTTGGGTGGACAAGTAATCCATATTACAGATTCAAATTTTAAGGAAATTGTGAGCAAAAATCCGCTTGTGCTTGTTGACTTTTTTGCGGATTGGTGCATGCCTTGCCGAATGATGGCGCCAGTGATAGAGGAACTGGCAAAGGAGTATGCTGGCAAAGTTCTTGTTGGAAAACTTAATGTGGACGAAAATCCGGCGACAGCCGACCGTTTCCAAGTTTTTAGCATACCAACTCTTGTAATCTTGAAGGTTGGAGATGAAGTTGATAGGATAGTGGGCTTTGTGCCAAAAAGCCAAGTTGAAGCCCGTCTCAAAAAATATTTGGAGTGAAAAAGGGACATGGACTTGCATGAGCGCAGAGTTGTAGGCGCCCTCTTACTACTTTTAGGTGTATCCCTATTCGCCATAGGCTTATACGCTGGACAGTTAAACGCCATAATTGAGCTTTTAAAGAAAGCTTTTGCATCCTTCTAGCTAAAACGGCAAAGCACTTAACTTTATAGCCTAATAATTCGGTGCATTTGATAGGGTGAATGTATGAGCCCAAAAATTGAAAGTGAAAGTGGCGAGAAAGAAGCCATTTTTGAGGTGGCAAAGCTTATGCTAGCCGCTGCAAGAACAGCTCCAAAAACAGCTGGGATAGACGACATTCTAACCCTCATTGTTTATGGTGAGGAGAAAAACGCTATAGCCGAAAAAATGGAAAAGATAGCCGAACAGAGGAAAATCGACGGATTTAAACGAGACGCAAAAAACGTGAAAGAATCAGAAGTTGTAGTTCTAATAGGGGTTAGGGGGAACAAAAGCATAGGAATCAACTGTGGAGCCTGCGGCTACAAAAACTGTAGTGAATTTGAAGAAGCTCAAAAACGGGCGGGACAAGACTTTACTGGTCCAACATGCCTCTTTAAGGCTTTAGACCTTGGAATAGCCCTAGGCTCAGCAGTTAAAATTGCAAGTATCTTAAACATTGACAACCGCATAATGTACCGCATAGGCACAGCAGCATTAAAGTTAAACCTAATGCCCGAAGCAACAGTCGCTATGGGAATACCGCTTTCAGCAAAGGGCAAGAACATATACTTTGATAGAAAATGGCCTTAAGCCTTTCAACTTTAGCTTTGGCTCCTCATTTTTTCGTACATTTTCTCCAAAGTCCATTTGACACTCGACTTAAGCTCTTTTAGGCGTTCAGCATCAAAATTTCTGACGTGGATTTCGCGGATGATTTCGCCGTCCCTAACAATGTTGTAGGAAAAAATTTCTTCTGGCTTAAGCTTTCCAGCCTTGGCTAGTTCGCCGTCTTTTTGTTGCATTTTCGCCAAAACCCTTTCAACTAGAAACTGGTTAAACGGAGGAGTATTAATGTTAAATTTTTTGTCTTCAGTTAAGACAATTTTTAGAAAGTCATCATGAACATAGAGTGTCGCGAGTAGTTCGCCAGCGGCGGTTTTTAAGGGAATAACTTCTTTAAACTCTATCATCTGCGCTGGTGGCTGAATCACCATCTCCTCTTCTTTTATTGGCACAGCCACCGCTGGTGGTGTCGGCGCTGGGGCTTTTGCAATTTCAGCTCGTTTGAACCCTTTAGCCAAAAGAACAGAGTTTACGGCTTCCAAAATTGATTTTAGCTCTTTAAGCTCTAACTCAAGCTTTTCAACTCTCTTTTCAAGTTTCTTTTTGAAGACTAGAAGCCTCTTAATCTCTTCAGCCTCTTCAGACATGTCCGCTCACAGCTAGAATATATGTGGTATTCTACTTATCAAATCTTTGATTGGGTAAACTAGGAATTTAGAAAGTCTCCGCAAGTGTGCAATCTTCAAGGCTTGGCTTTAGGTTGGCGTACTCTTCAATTTTTACTCTAAACTCTTTCTCAAGAAAGTTTTCAAACTCTTGGAAAACTTTGCTATCTGTAAGATTCAGTTTAACACATGTGCTTCGCCCTTCGGTGAGGGGACTCAAATCGTAGAGGGCAACTTTTTTTGCAAAGGCTGGATTCTCAAGGAAAAAGTTTAAGAGGCTTTCTGGCGGCGTTTCGGAGAAAATCCAAGCCATGTAAGAGGCTTCAACAACCCGATAAGATAGACCTTCACGAACAACACACTTTCTGTTTTGGGCAATATTCCGAAAAGATGACGGGTGAATGTTTCGAGTTAAGAGGAAATTGTGATATTTATGGTCAGCTTCAACCCAGTCCTCGCTTTCAGAAGTTTTCCAACCGCGAAAACTGCAAGTTTCCTTAAACTTTTTAAGAATTTCCCAAATCTTTGAAGTTTTCATCTCTGAACACAAACCTCTCTGTTAGAATTTTCTAGAAAAATATTCTATCCCACAGATTTAAACTTATTTGTCAGCTTATCTGCAAAAATGTAGCTTTAAAAAATAAGAATTGAAAGATTGTAGATTAAAAACTATTTTTTCAGACAATTTTCCGAAAAAATGTAGAAGGCGCATGAGAGCATTATTTTAAGGGCACAAGGAAGACTCGCACACGATTACCAGCGCGTTTCTGTTGCGCTTTCCAGTGCTATTTAATCGAACGCTTTCCGATTTTGAGCCGTTTTTTCTACATTTTTCCGACAACAAACGATATATTTTAGACGTGTTCTAAATAGGAAGCGCTTAGCAGGGCTTGGGATTGCGCGTCAAAAACAGCATGTTAAGCCTTGATTTAACGGACATAAAAATATTGGAAATGCTGCAGGAAGACGCAAGGCAGACCTACACGACCATTGGTAAGCGCCTCGGAATAGCCCACTCAACAGTCTACGACAGAATAAAAAGGATGGAGCAAAACGGCATAATAAAGAAATATACTGCGCTTGTAGATGCTGAAAAAGCTGGAGCAAAAAACGTAACAGCCATAATGACAATAATTACAGATCCAAAAGAAAGCGAGAAAGTAGCTGAAAACCTTTGTAGGGTCTCACAAGTCGCAGAAGTCTACACATCTCTTTCAGAAGAACTCCAAATAATAGCAAAGGTCATAGCTGAAAACCAGGAAAGTCTCCACGAGTTCATAGCCACAACAGTTGCGCCGCTCCCTGGAGTTCTGCGAATCCGCACATCAATAGTTACAAAAAAGTTTAAGGAAACCCAACCTTTAATAGTAAATGACCCGAAAAAGTTAACACCAAAAGAGAACAATAAGACAGTAAGAAGGGAGAAACAAAAGTGAAAAAGGAAACGGAAATAAAAGCCCTAAAAACTGTTCCGAGAGAGAAAGCCTTCTACTTCTTCACATCAATAGGGAACTATACTGGCGAAAGCGCCGCGTCACTGAAGGAGTTTATGGAAAAATTAAACGCGGTTAACGTAAAATCTTTGGAGTTCCACCTCTACCGCGGGGACTTCGAAAAATGGATAAACGAAGTCCTGGAAGACGCTGCACTAGCTGAAGAAGTGAGAAAATTAAAAACGGCAAACTTGACAGGAGAAAGCCTTCGAAACCAATTATACATGACGGTAGCTAGAGAATTAAAGCGTTTAACAAACGCAGTCTCACTCACATAAAAATTCTTAGACAATGCTGATTTTAAGGACGCTTCTGATTTTTGCGCTTCTTTAATCAAGTCCGATATTTTCAAGTTGCGAACAGGTGGAGAGTCAGGATAAAATCGGAGATGTGGAGGAATTTTAAACGACCAGTCCGGATAGGCCTCTCCAACGGCTTGCCCTATAGTTTTATTTCCATAGAAAAGGCGTTGTATCAGTTTTATTATTTCCCAATCTGAATGCGTTATTGAAACCCAGCTATCCCAGCCTATGTAAACAGTTGCACCCTTACTGCGAAAAGCTTCCGCCATATGTATACCCGCTGTTTGGTTCAGGGTTTGACATCCCATCGCAATAACTATGCTCTTGGGAAAAGTGCCCTCTAACTCCTTTACGAAATCTGGGGATAAGGCAAAATATTCCTTAATTGTTCCGGAAATATTTAGCTCACCTTTTACCAGAAGCCCTTTATTTTGCAATTCTTCATATTTCATTCGATCATACCTCTCAGATGTGAAGAAGTCTACTGCTGAACCGTCTTTTCGCAGTGCGGCATGAGTTCTTAAAATTATTATGCCATAATTGCCTTTAGCCAGTCCCTTGAAAAATTCAACTTTGGTCTGAGTATAATTGTAATATGCAACTGTAAAATTGTGTTCTTTCAAAAGGTCGGTCATAGCATCAACAAAAGTTTTATTGTAGAAATCTTCGCTGAGTTGGTCGATTATTGCAGCTTTAAGCGAGAACTTAACCTCGCTTTCTGAGGCTTGCCAGAAAAACTGGTATATTACCGCGCCTAAAATTAT
>JAVZNT010000019.1:0-16137 GCA_038882655.1 Bathyarchaeia archaeon
ACCAGGATGCGGGTTAGTTTCGAGAAGCTCCCTTAACTCGCTTTCGACGAGAATCTCCTCGGTTGGTGGTCTCTTAATTAGGTCTATTTTTGTTTCTATGTCCAAGACTGGTCAAGCCTTCTACATTTACGCCAAACATAAACTTAAAAGTTGTTTCGCGGGCGCTTATTGTCTCCCACGTTACCTATCACTTAACCTCATTGTGGAGCCATGCGCTCCCCTTGGTTAAGCTCTCTCCGGCGTGGGAGGTTTGGCGCCCGCGCCCGCCGGTGTCCCATGTTTGGGTAAACCCGCCTTCACGGCAACAAGCGTTTTTGCGCTTGCCGCTCTGTTGGGTCCGTCGGCATGGATTTATCCCGGCGGGATTAAGGCTCCGCAAAAGGTTCATCGCCAATTCTAGTCTAAGCCTTTACGGAATTAAATGTTGCTGTTTTAAAAGGTGAAGGTCATATTTGTTGCTGATTTTCGGAAGCCTACATAACCATAAATGGTGAGGGTGTAACATCCCTTATTGCCATTGCAGATGAGGGTACGTCCATCCTTTTGGGCGTGACAGCCCTTGAACTTTTGGAGTTGCAGGTTGACCCAGTTAGTGGAAAACTTGTACCCATGGAGCTAATGATTCTTTAAGCCGTAGGCTTTTGGAATTTAAGGCTGGTTTTAGGCTTATTTTCTCTACCCCCTTCCTCTCTAGAATTTTGCCTATTAAAATGTCAATTTTGTTGTTGGTGGGGAACTGCAAAATTGATAGCCCCCTCTAGATTTTTCTTTGTAGTAGCCATTCTAGGTCTATTTCGAGGCTTGCTGTTGGGTTTTCTAGTTCAAAGTTGTTTAGGACTTGTGGGTGGACTTCGCCTAGAACCCCAATTTGTTTATTGCCTATTTTGATGGCTGCCGTTCTGCCTTGCAAGAAGCTTGGATGTTTCGCCTCTTTTATTTGCCAGTTTGTTAAGCCTAGGTTGGCAAGGAGAGCCTCGCATGTGGATTTTATTTCTGTGTAGTTGGCTGTTGAGTGGCATGTTACCGCTGCCAAGTGTAAGCGTCTCTCACACATAGTTTCTAGTCGACGGTTTATTTTCGCCACGTCTGAAACTTCAAAAAGCTTTTGGGGGTAGCTTTCATGCTTGTTTTCAGCTAGGTTCTTTAAAAGTCCGGGTAGGAGCGTCTCCCTCATTATGGTGTATTCAGCTGACACTGGGTTTGCAAGGCGCACAGGGTTTTCTGGTGTGAGCCTCATAAGCTCGTAGTGGATTCTCTCGTTTGTTAGGGTGAAATTCATAACCTCCAAGAAGCCTAAACCAGACATTATTTGGCGAACGGTGTCCGCCAACTTGTTTGCTGGATGCTTTTCGCCAACGGTAACAGTGGCGGGTATTGTTGGTTCTAAACGATGATAGCCGTAGCCTATGGCAACTTCCTCGACAAGGTCTATTTCATGCATTATATCAATTCTGTATGGTGGAATGGCAACTTCTAGAATCCCTTTCTCAACGGTTTCCGCGTCCAGTCGGCACTTTTGCAGGCATTTCACGGCTTCAGCCTCTGAAAGCCTTAAACCCAGCATTCTGTTGGCATAGTTTAACCTAAGCCCCATTTTTTCAGACTCAAGATTTGGTGAAACCACTATGCGGTCTGGATAATGCACGGTGACCTTTTCCAGTTTGCCGCCCATGTCGGCTAGCGCTGTGGCTAAAACTTTTAGGCTTTTTTCCACAGCCTCAAAGCTCGGTCCAGTAACATCTAAGAAAAAGTTTCGCGTATTGGTGTCCACTCTTGTGAGTTCACCATTTATTATCGGCGGCATCGACAAAACCCGTCCATATTTGTCGATTAGTAGCGGATATTTGGGTGCCCAGTCAATTAAGTGGCGGTAAGCCACGCCCTTTTCATGTCTCTCAAGAATCTCTTTGGGCGTCATTTCCTCTGTCTTGCCAAGTGGAGTAAATTTGACACTTGTCGGCTCGACAGCCGTGTATGTAAAAGGCTGTTCAACAACATCTAAGTTGTGGATTCCGATAGACGCTTTCTTGCGATCTCTGCCAATTCCCCAGTGGAGGTCTTCTTGCATATCCATAAGCTCAGCAACAGCATCCTCGTCCAACCTTACGTCTCGGACTACGGCGGCAAGCATGTAGGGTCTAACGGTGGCAACAGCTTTGTCCACTTTAAGTGTTGTTTTAGACTCTTCCGCATGGTATCTTGGCATTCCGGTCTCCAGTTCCAAGAAACCTTTTAACGCTCGCGCCACACCAGCATAACTGCAGAAGTCTATACGGTTTGGGTTGTACTCAGCCTTCACATAGTCTTCGCCTGTCTCCTCCAAATCAAAGCCTATCCATGGAAGCCACTTTGTCAAGTCTTCAACAGCCACGGGCTTGCCCAAAAACTTCGAAAAACGCTCTACGTGAAGCGTTATTACTGGCATAGGGGTGTCCTCCTCAACCATCCCAAATTATTCGCATACAACAGCCTAACATCATCCAAGCCAAGCTCAATCATGGCTAGACGCTCCAGCCCGCCGCCCCAAGCCAAAACTGGACATTTAACCCTTACTGGCGCCAAAACTTCTGGACGGAAAACTCCCATACCACAAAGTTCTATCCAACGCCTAAGCTTCGGATGGTAAGCCACAGCTTGAGCTGAGGGCTCCGTGTATGGAAAGTAGCTTGGCCAAAACTCTATTTTTTCAATTCCAAACTTTGTGTAAAAGGTTTTTAGGGTTCCCATCAAATCACGGAGTGTAACCTTTTTGTCGACAACTATGCCCTCAATTTGGTGGAACTCGGCCAAGTGT
Source organism: Bathyarchaeia archaeon (assembly GCA_038882655.1). Taxonomy (GTDB): domain Archaea; phylum Thermoproteota; class Bathyarchaeia; order Bathyarchaeales; family Bathycorpusculaceae; genus JAGTQI01. The sequence goes on from JAVZNT010000019.1 coordinate 2,795, forward strand.
TTGTATGTAACCTGTTCGTTTCTGTAAACCCTATCTACCGAGAAAACCTTAATCGGCGGCTTCTTATGCTTAGCCAGATACTTTATTGTTTCAGCTGTTGTGTGGGTTCGCAGAACAAGTCTCTTGGCTTCTTCTGGGTTCCACTTGTAACGCCAACCCTTAGAGCCGGTAACCCAACCGTCTTCATGGGTTTTCGCCACAGCTTCCACAAGCCTTTTTGATGACAATCGTCCGGTCTGCGGGTTAGCCAAATAAAATGTGTCCATCATTTCGCGGGCTGGGTGGTCTTGAGGCTGGAACAGAGCGTCAAAGTTCCAGAAAGCTGTCTCCACCAATGGTCCACGAATCTCCGTGAAGCCCATCTCCAAAAAGATTTCCCGGGCACGCTTGATAATCTGCTGTAACGGATGCATCTTGCCCGGATAAACCGCTGGTCCGGGAGCAGCCACATCAAACCTTGTGAGTTTTATGCTTTTCCAACGCCCAGAAATTATGAGCTCTGGGGTTAGCTGCGTCACTTCCTCAACCATTTCCAAACCTTTCCTTACGGTTTTCCAGCCTTCCGCTGTTAGCTCCAGTTCGCGGTAAGCCTTCTCCTCCAATTCCACAAGCTTGCGCTTTCTGAGAATGTCTAAGGCTTCTTTTAGCTCTCTGCTTAAATCATCAACTATAATGGAGCGTTTCTCGAAAATTGTGGCTAGAAGCTTCTCATCATCCCCGAGCGGCGGCTCAGCTTTCACGTTTAAAGTGCACCTTTTGCCTTTTATTGCTCCCAAATGCTTCCTTTTCAGCCAGCCCAAAGCAATTGGCACAAGACCAGCACCTAAACCAGCCTCTCTGGCAGCTTCATCCACACTTGCCTCGCCGCCAAGCCTCAACAAGGCGCGGAGAAGACGCCGCTCTGGCAAGCCGTACTGAGCATAGCCTTCGCCTTCCTCGTTTAATGTGGCTACGTTCCATTTCCGCTCATGAATTTTCACAAGGTTCCTTGAAGAAAGCGTTAAAGCGGCTCTCATAACAGCGGCGTGTGCCAAACTACTTTTTTCAGCTATATCTTCAACAGAGGCTTTTCCGCCCAGCCCATGCAGTGCCATTAAAGTTTTTCTTTCATGAAGCCGCAAACCAGCCATCTTCAAACACCTAAGCAATGGTTTAAGCTATTTACCGTGTTGTAATGCTTACATAAGAGTTGTTGGAGAGTTTTAAAACTATGCCCTTTAAAAGCGAAAACAAAGCCGCTTCTCATGTAAATTGGCGGGACATACCTTCACCAGCAACATTTGAATGGAAACGTCAACCCCATATTTATAGCTTATTCCAGATGAGTTTTTCACAAAATTTAATACGTTTCATAGGAATTGTATAAGGAAGCCGAAAAAGGCTTGGAAAGTGCAAAGATTGGTCGGCGAAGAAAGAAACGAAATGATTGTCACACCTTGGGAGGTTAGGGGTAAAGTCGACTATGAACGCCTAATACGTGAGTTTGGGACCCAACCCTTAACAGTAGAACTAATCCAAAAATTGGCAAAACACACAGGAGGGCTTCACCTCCAACTGCGGAGAGGTCTCTTCTTTTCGCATCGCGACCTAGACGTTGTCCTAGACCTCTACGAGAAAGGTAAAAAATTTGTGCTCTACACTGGTCGGGGCCCATCCGGCCCTGTTCATTTGGGACATCTGGTTCCTTGGATTTTCACAAAGCACTTGCAAGACAATTTCAAGACGAGGCTTTACTTCCAGATGACGGACGATGAAAAATTCTTGGTTAAAGACGAGTTGGAACTCAAAGAGGCAACAAACTTTGCTTATGAAAATGCTTTAGACCTCATAGCCCTAGGCTTCAAACCGGAAAACACCTTCATAATATATGACGTGCAAGACATAGATTTGCTGTACGACTTAGCATTGGAAGTTGCCAAACGCACAACATACTCAACCGCTAGGGCGACTTTTGGCTTTCAGGAAAGCACAAACATTGGGTGGGTTTTCTGGCCAGCCGTTCAAGCGGCTCCGTGCTTCATCCACGCCAAATTAACAGGTGAGAATGTTCCAGCGCTTATTCCTGCAGCTATAGACCAAGACCCGTATTGGAGGATAACCCGTGACGTTGCGCCTAAACTTGGCTATTACAAGCCAGCGCAGATTCACTGTCGCCTTCTTCCTGGTTTAGGTGTTGGCGGGAAAATGAGTGCCTCAGAGCCTGAAACATGCATATTCACCATAGACCCGCCAGAAGTGGTAAAGCGCAAGGTTTGGAACGCCTTTACTGGTGGCAAGCCGACAGTGGCGGAGCAGCGAAAAATGGGCGGAGACCCAGCCATATGCACAATATTCCAGTACTTCCTATTCATATTTGAGGAAGACGACGATAAGCTTGCCGAAAGGGAAAGGCGATGTAAAGCTGGAGAGATTCTGTGTGGCGAATGCAAAAATGAATTGGCAAATAGAATTAACAGTTTTCTCGAAGACCATAGGAGGAAACGGGAAAAAGCCAGAAACGTTTTAGACAAGTTTCACATAAAACGTTAGAAAAAGCAGGAGGCTTTAACCAGAATGAATGGGAAAGATGTTGTTGATGTAAGTCCTTCAAACGCTTATAGGCTTGTCCACCCAATGCACACGGTTCTAGTCTCATGTGTCGATAAAGATGGAAAACCCAACATTATTACTTTGGCTTGGGCTATGCCAACCTCCATCAGCCCGCCGCTTGTAGCTGTCAGCATTGCGCCCCGCAGACACTCCCACAGCCTAATCCAAGAGATAAAAGAGTTTGTCGTTAACATCCCAACAATGGAGATACTGGATGCAACATTCTTTTGTGGGCGGGTTAGCGGAAGAGACCACGACAAGTTTAAGGAAGCTGAATTAACACCTCTTCCAGCTAGAAAGGTTAAGCCGCCAATAATTAAGGAGTGCATCGCCCACTTGGAGTGTAGGCTTCACAGCCAATTCCAGACGGGGGACCACACAATTTTTGTTGGCGAAATCCTCGAAGCCTATGCAAACAAGGAATGCTTCACAAGCAGAGGCTATGACCTAGAAAAAGCGAAGATGATTTTTCATCTGGGCGGAGACGAGTTCGCAACCCTCCAGCCCAAGATTTTCAAGCCCAGAGCCTAACTAGAACTGGTAGCTTTCTCCAGGATTCAGAACAACCACTTTAACTTTCGGCGCCTTCCCCTTCACTTTTTTGACAAACTCTTCTGTTGATTGGGCTAAAACTGGAAAAGTCTTAAAATGCATCGGAATCACAACTTTAGGCTTCAACAATCTGACGGCTTCAGCCGCCTCCAAAGCGCCCATTGTGTAGTATCCGCCTACAGGCAGTAGTGCCAAGTCAAGCTTGTAGAGCTGCCCAATAAGCTTCATGTCCCCAAAAAGTCCAGTATCCCCAGCATGATAAACCCTCTTACCTTCAGCCTCAACAATAACACCTGTTGGTGCACCTCTAGAGCATGTGTGGAAGGCTTGAACCATGTATAACTTTACGCCTTTAACTTCCGCGCATCCACCAATGTTTAGTCCAACAACGTCTTTGATGCCGTTTTCGCTCGCATGATTGCCAAGCTCAAAAGTTGAAACAAAAGTGGCGTTGGTTCGCCGGCAAATGTTTATTGCGTCGCCAAGATGGTCTCCATGGTCATGGGTAACATAAACAATGTCAGCCTTGTCAATTTCAGAAGCTTTTATGGGTGAGGCCGGGTTTCCATTAAGCCATGGGTCAATTAAGACTGTTTTGTCACCTATCTCGATTTTGAAGGAGGCGTGCCCAAACCATGTTACCTTCGCCAAATAGCCAAACCTCCTTTTAGGTAAATCTTTAAACCTTAATACGGTTTAGTTTATAAAGTTAAAAAATTGAAGTGCCAAGAAATGAAAGAATTAGATGATGAAGCCTTTGAGAAGCTCCGCTTGTCTGGGAGAATTCTCCGCGAAACCAGAGAAGAGCTAAAAAGCTTTGTCCGCGAAAACACGCCAATAATTGAAGTTTGCGAAAAAGCCGAAGAGCTTATTAGGCGTAAGGGTGGAAAACCAGCCTTCCCATGCAACGTCTCAATAAACGAGATAGCAGCCCACTACACCTCACCGCCAAACGACACGAGGAGAATTCCAGAAAAATCCCTCGTGAAAGTGGATATCGGTGCCCACGTGGACGGCTATGTAACAGACACGGCAGTAACAATATGCTTCAACCCGGAATACCGTGAAATGGTAAATGCAGCGGAGCAAGCCTTGAAAAAGGCTGTGGAAGCCATACGCCCAGAAACACCAACATCAAGGCTTGGCGCACTAATAGAACAGACAATAAGGTCACGTGGCTTCAAGCCAATATCAAACTTGACCGGGCATAGCGTCGGCAGGTACTTGGTGCATGCTGGAACATCATTGCCAAACGTTGCTCACCTATCCTTTACAAAAGTTAAGGTTGGAGAAGCCTACGCTATAGAACCCTTTGTAACAGTTCAAAACGCCATCGGCAAAGTGGAAAACAGCCCAGAAGCCACAATATTCCGCTCTGTAAAACAGAAGCCGCTCAAAAACGCTTATGCAAAAAGACTTCTAAAATACATCGAGGAAAACTTTAAGACGCTGCCCTTCACTGAGCGTTGGCTTCAAAACGTAGTCCCAAAAGAACATTATAGGGAAGCCTTCAAAGAGCTGTTAACTTCAAAGGCAATTATGAGCTATCCAGTTTTCATAGAAGCCAGTAGAAAACCAGTTGCCCAAGCAGAACACACGGTCCTAATAGTTGAGGATGGATACCTAGTCCTAACCTAACCCTACCGAGGAAAAGAGGATGTTTTACCCCTTTCATGGACTTCCCTGTAAATGGCTGTTATAATCATTTTTTCGTTGCATTTTTGGCAAGCCTCAACCTCTTTGAAAACATAGTCGCCTCGCCGAAACTCCCGGACACTTTTGAAGCCACACTTCTTACACTCAATAGTGGTGGTAATCGGAGGAGCCTCAATTCTCAAGCGCAATATGCGCTGCCGCGTCTGAAACAGCACGTAAGTTGATAGAGCTAAACCTATAAAGCCCAGCAGAAGCCAATAAACGGCGACTTCCGGCGCAGTATTATAGAGGTAGATTGCAAGCACAAGCGCCGCCAAAGCCAAAGCTAAAGTAACAAATATTATAAGCAGAACAAAGGATGAAACCCTCGTCGCCGCAGACGTGTTACTCTTGTTTGTGCTCACTTCACCGCTCCCCTCTCTTATTGTCCTATGCCTATCGTGTTCCCAACACCAGCAATAATAACCTTGTCGCCCTCCTTAGTCCTTTCTAGTACCACTTGCCTAATTCTTTCAATGGTTTTATCGGCAGCCTCAAAAATCTCCTTGCGCATCGGTGAAACCGCATCGCCAATATCCTCCTTAATTATGACAGCGTTTATAGGAATGCGATACTTCAGAATTGTCTCCTCAATTTTGAACTGGTCAACGCCAGGACCCCCTATGGCTGCGCCCACACCTTCAGCTACTTCGCCAACATCCTCACCTTCAAGCTTTAAGGCAGCGTCAATCATTATTATGTTGGCTATTTTGCCCTCATTCTCCTCAATAATCGTTTTAATGGCATCTCCGGGCTTTCCGACGTTTCCGCCTGGACCCTCAGCTTTTATAACGTAGGCGGTTCTCCCTTCAAAGGGAACTTCAGCTACAACACAGTCTTTAGGAACTTTACGCGCTTGATGCCCATGCATAAGTTTAGCCGCTACAAGGGCGCCGACACCATCACCAATGGGCTGACCATAGGCAAAAGCTTTAAGGGCACTTGCATAGGCTTCAGCTTCCCGCATGACCAAGGGCAGAATCATCTGAATCTGCATTATAATGTAGAGGCTTAACGTTTTCTTCCCAAGCAAATAATAATGCCTTATAACCTTGTAAATGAAGTTTAAAGCCATAGCAGCCTCAAGAGTATTTTCCAAATTATTCGCTTGAGTCTCATCAGCCGCTGGGGCGATAAGCTTAACCTCATCCTTGAAGCGAGTATCCCTAACGTCTAATATGTGTTCAAGCTTCCACACAATTCCAGCCGGGTCGAGGCTTTGAGGAGTAATGGTGAAATATTCTAGGAAGCGGTCAACCCTAGCAGAGGGGTCTATCTGGGGCTTTCCAATCTCCTTAATGGTTTCTATGGCTATCCTCCGACCCTCATCTCGGATATACTTCAACTTGTATAGGCTGCCCTCAACCTCCCTAAGCATAATGTAAAGCTGAATACGTTGACCATAAAATATGGAAATAAATATGAAGGCATAAATTATGAGGGACAAAATCTGTGAGAATATATCTCCTTGAAATCGAATAAGCTGACTTTTAAGAACGAACAGCGCTGCCACTAGATTCACAGACTCACCTTCCGAAAAACTAGCAAAAGCCTAGTTATAAATTTTAGGATATTCCAAGTTTATTCGCACAATAGAATCAGATATAATTCAAGTTTTTCAATATCATGTTAACGCTTGCTGCCATAAGCATGGCTGCAAAAACAAGGTTCAAGCTTCTGCTTGAAAGCTTCCTACTCGTATAGGCGCCAACTTGCGCTCCAACAACAGAGCCTATTCCAAGATAAACGGCGTAGAGAGCGTTCACGTTCCCTTGTTGTATATGGTTGGCTACTCCAGAAATTGACGTGAAAATCATGATGAACATGGAGGTAGGTATAGCAAAATGTATTGGAAAACTAAGCGCGTAGCACATAACTGGGACGAGGACGACTCCTCCACCTATGCCTAAAAGCCCAGAAGCCACTCCGCCGAAAAAACTTAAAAATAAACCGTAAAGCATTTTCCGCCCGTTATGAAGCAGTTCTTTTTCGAAGGCAGCATCAACCACGCCGCATGCCTTAACAGATTTCATGGAAAACGCTTTGTAAATCATTTGAAAAGCAACAAAAATTAGGAAGACGCCAAAAATAACGCCGAGCCACATTTTCACAGCTGGAACAGCTGTGATAGATGCTCCAACATAGCCTCCTGGCGCAGTAGCACAGGCTAGGGCTAAACCAGTTTTAACATAGACACGGTTTTGTTTCAGATAATTGACGGAGGAAGCTATAGACGTGACTATTATTGTGGCTAGGCTTGTGCCTATGGCTGTTACTGGTTCAAAGTTGTAAAGAAGCGTTAATAAGGGGACTATGAATATTCCGCCTCCGACGCCTGTTAAAGCTGCAGCTATACTTATCAAAAAGCCGAAGAGTGGAAGCAGCAACTCCCACATGCCCAAATTTCTCCGATGGCAACGTTCGTAAAGAAATAATACACTTGCCGACCGCTATTTAAGGTGTAACCTTTTTCAGAAAATTTTTCAGGGCTGAGGATGCCGCTTGCCCATCCAAAATCAAAGTTACATGCAACCCAGACCTTCGCCGCCATCATGCCACTAGCATTTGTGACACCATTAACGTCAATGGTAGCGCTTTCATCCCGGATAAATCAGATAGCATAAACCATGCAAAATAGAAATTAGACGTTTAATAAGCTATCCATGAAGGGGCTGCCAGCTTTCCCGGCTTCGCGTGGCCGAAGACCACACTACAACCGGGAACGGAGCGCGGTTTAACTTCCGAGTTCGGAATGGGATCGGGTGGAACCCGCGCCCTATGGCCGGCAAACCCCAGAATACTCGTTAAAGCTTTACTCATTAACTTTTCGCTTTCTATTGAACGCTAGCCTTCTCCTTTTAACAGGGTTTCCCATATTCCGAAGCCGCCGACGGTTTCTGGACGCTCAACGGGGTTGTACCACTGCTTCTTTGTGCCTATTTTCGCCCGCATTTTCCAACCGAAAGTTTTTGGCTCTTTGTCTACAGCCTCTAACATCGTGTCTATTTTCCGGGTTATCTCTTCCTTGTCTTCTTTCCCAATTTGTTTAGGGTTTATGTTTGCTTGTGAGCCAAGCTTGTCAATTTCAGTCAGAAATGCCTTCATTTTTTTGAGGTTTGTTGTGGCTGTGTACCAGAAGCCCCAGTCTTGGGCTAGAATTTTCGCTATGTATGATGCGTCTATGCTTTCCTTTTCTGGTTTTTGGCTCACGCCGTGGGCTTTTAGAAGCAGCAAGCAGTCTTTAAGGTCTTTTGCGCTGAAGGCTTCCCACATCTGGATTTTTTCAAGAAGCATGTCTGTAACCGTTATCGTCGGATAGTCAAGTTCAAGCCTTCCCTTAAAATCGATGGGGTGGTTCGCTACCAAAAGCTTGTCGAAGAAAACATCGACATAAAACCATCCTTTCGGGTGAAAGTAAATTTGCCTTTCAGAAGCCGCTGTAGAAAGAGTGGCCCTCCTTTTTGCATAGCCCAGCCTGTCGAACAACTCCTTAACTTTTTCTCTATAGCCGCGGTATGAGACTAAGTCTATGTCGCTGTACTCTTGACCTTCAACCATGCCAGTTCCAATTCTCCCAAGCTTCTGGGCGAAATCTCTATGCTCCCGACAGTGAATTGCTATGCTTAACCCACCTAAAATCCTTAAAATTACGCCTTCGTCTCTGGCTCTTTCAACAATTCTCTGGGACTCTTGAAGGAAAATTTCTGTTGGGACCACACCCTTCCACTCTTCCGGAAGCTCACGCCTAATTTCTCTATCAAGAAGCCAGGCCATGGCTCGCCTCTATCCCTCTATTCTTTGAAGTCTTGTCATCTTGTTGCCTTTAAACTCTATTAGAAAGGCCCTTAAAATTCCCTCCGCGTATTCGCTTCCAGGGTTCACGCAGTATGTCCTCCCAATCTTCATGGAGCCCGCCGCCTCATGTATATGCCCGTGAAGCCCGAGGAATGGCTGGTACTTTTCAATCATCTTCCTAACAGCTTTAGAGCCTACCGGAACCATGACAACGCTTCCGCTCTGGATTACTGGGTTTAAGTCTTTGTCTAAGAGCGGAGCTTCGTCAAGTTTTGACTGGTATGGCGGAGCGTGAAAGTTGAAGATGGCATTTTCAACATTTTTAACTTGGGAGATGTATTTTTCAAGGCGCTCCTCAAGCTTTTCTTCTTCTTCTTCGCGAGATGTTTTCCATGGACTTGGATTTACCCATCCGCAGCTTACCATCTCATGCGAGTCGTCAATTTCTACGACTTTTCCTTCTCCGTTTATTACGTGTTTGTGGCTGTTCACTATTTCGTCAACCACTGGCCTATCGTCGTTTCCTGGGCATACGACAACTCGTGTTTCGCTTGGAACCTTCTGGGGGATGAGGTCAAGCCAGCTTTTTATTGTTGAAGCCATGACTTTGTGAAAAACTTCGTCAACTTTTTTGGGGGTTTTAACCATTTCCTCATATTCGATTTCATCCGTTAAGTAGGGGTAGTAGCCTATACCCCTTATCTCTTTTAGGGCTTTTTCTATGTCGCTTTCATCCACCATGTGGGTTCTCTTCAGATGATAGTAGGAGTACTTGCCATCCTTATGTTTGACAACAGGCACTAGCATTTTCCCTGTTAGGTCGCCGCCACAAATTGCCGCGTCAACCTTAAGCATTGCAGAAGCGTTAAGAAACTTCCGCCAAACACCCTCAGAACCATGCATGTCTGTGGCAAACAGAATCCTCGTCTCAACTTCCTTCTTCCGTTTAAATAGAAACGACACTCTAAATCATTCCCTACAACGTTTTCCATACTAGAATCACGAATCGCGCTATTTAAATTTAGAGTTCATGGAAAGTTTTAAATTCGAATCGAGTTGAAATTAGATATCTGGGTGTTATAAGAAAATGGCTTCAAGCAAGCCTGGACTTTTTGCTAGAGAAGCAACCGGCCTCGTGAGAGAGATAGGCTTCACCTTAGGCGTCATCATAATCCTAAGCCATGTTGTCGGGTTAGGCTGGCAGAAACGCGCATTCCAATTCACAGGACCAGTGCCGATGCCCACAAACGAAATGCCTTTAGGCTTGCCAGCAATGTTTTGGGCTTTTCTAATCTGCGGAATTATTGTGTTGATCACTGGTTATGCTGCAGGATATGTAGCAGCAGCCATGCCACGTTCAGGCGGAGGCTACGTCACAATCTCAAGAATTATACATCCATCGGTGGGTTATATCGCGGGATGGCTAATGTTCCTCGCGGAAGCATTCTCGTATGGATTGATCGGTGTGGCTGTATTTGAGGGAATATCAATCTTCTATAACATAGCTCTGGCGCCCACAACCATTCCATTTGGGACCGCTGAACTTTTCATAGGCGGACTCGTAATAGTGTGGATTTTCGCTATAATCGCGCTATTGGGAACAAAGCTCTACGGGCGACTGATGGAGGTGATATTCTACATACCAGCTGCTATAACAATAATATTCTTTGCAATGTGGGTTGCAGGCGTAATGAACCCAAGTCTTGTTGAGGAAGGAATAAAGAGTGTAATGGGTGTCACACCAAAAAGCATTGTTGACTTGGCCATCCAAGGGGGAATGTTAGAGGCGAAAACTGGTTTCTTTAGTGCATTCTCTGTTGCGCTGGGTGGTGCGTTTTGGGCTTACATGGGATGGTACGCCACAACATTTGTAGCTGGTGAGGTTAAAGAAGCTAACAAAAAACTTCCTCAAGTGCTTCTAGTTGCAGGATTAGTAATAATGATAATTTATTTGCTTGCTTCATCATTATCCGCGGCCTCTACAATGAAGGTAGCTGTCGACACAACCTCTGACGTGGGAAACGAGTGGAGCTTTTATCAAGCATACTCGTTCCTAAGTTACGGTGATGTCAACTGGACGGCAGTATACAAACATGTAGGAGTTGACTCGAACGTTACAAAATACGGTGAAGGAAACTGGACGCACATAGCACAAAGCCCGAAACCTGAGTTTCATGGAATTAACTTCCAAAGCGCTTGGAGTACTGGTATAGCCTCGATAATTGCTAGAGGCATGAATCTGGGAATCCTCTCGTGGCTAATCGCCTTAGGTGGTGTGCTCTGGATTGCTAACGACATTCCACCGTTCTTGCTTGTGGCTTCTAGGACTTTCTTCGCCATGTCCTTTGACAGAATGATGCCTGAAAAGTTTGCCTACGTCAGCGAAAGATGGCATGCACCAGTGTGGTCAATAATAATAACTGCGGTTTTCGCCATTCCAGCATGTATGGCTGAGGCAAATTTCCCGAAGGGCGCCGCTGACTACTTGGCATTCGCGGGGGTTGTTGGCACTGACATATTTGACGCGTTCTTCCTAACACTGTTCTGTGTTTCGTGTATGCTACTTCCATTGGAAAGAAAGGAAATCTACGACCGAGCAGCTGTTAAGCATTCGGTGGGCGCTGTTACGACCCTAGGATTTATAGCAACATTGGGAGGAGCCTTCTGCTTCTACATCTTCATAAAGGAGTCACCATGGATATGGTCCCTCTTCACAACAGGCGCTAAAACCGCAGATATAATAAGCGCTTGCGGATTCTTTGGCTGCATAATCGTTGGTATACTGCTGTACGTCTACTACATGTACAAGAACACCACTAGAGGCGTTGACATGCGCACGCTATATCTCAGCATACCGCCAGAATAGCCTTAAATACCCTCCCTTTTTATTTTTAAACCGCAAAGGAAATGGTGTTTCAAACGTGCATGAACTAAATTTTGCCATCGATATGATAGAAGAGCAGCTAGTAAGGGGAAATCTAAGGTGGCTCGCCAACTTCAGTGAAATCCATAAAGACTACATGATTGACGATGTAACTTTCCCATTATACGCGTCCGGCGGCCTCCAAGAGAAAGGATTTTTCCTATCAAAAATTTTCTCAGCGCTGGTCACACCAAGATACAAAATTCACCTACTAATCTATACGGAGCAAAATTTTGACCCAAAACTCATTAGAAAACTGGTTTTGGCTTGCAAAAACAAGTTTGGCTCTGAAGACTGGATTTTTCTAGGACTTGTCCAAAACGAAGCCTTCCAAAAAGCCACAAAAGAGGTTGTCGCCCACACGGCGGACAAAAATGTCGGCATAGTCGCTTACAGTCTTGCATCAAGGGAGAGAGTAACTTCAGAAAATGTTCTCGGAAAAGGCTTGGCAAAACAGTTAAATTTGACAGAGGCTAAGTTTGAAGCCTTTGACCTGCCAAACTATTTGAAAAGCTTCACAATAACATTTTTCTTCGTGGTGTTGTTCCTCGTGTTCCTAACGGTTTCCGGTATACAAAACATTGTTAACCCCTTATCCGTACTAATAGCCATTGCAGTTTCGCTTTTGGCTGGTTATCGCCTCTACAAGGTTCGTTATCATACAGTACTTTCTCTAAATAGCAAAGGCTTCCAACTCTGGGAAGGCAGAAACGTAAAAGAGGGGAAGTGGACCAATTTTTCAGAAGTATCCATTTATATAACACCAAAGCGCGAAACATGTTTGAAGCTCTATTCAAAAAATGGAACGTTTGACTTGCCGCTTTCAAGAACTGGATTATCAAGAAAAGAAACATATTCGATGATTAAAAGATTAATAAAGGAAAGCGAAAAAACTGGGTAATTTCTCTTTCCGAAAAACCGTTATCTAACATAGCGTAAATATTCTTGCAGTAATCAGCCATTTAGGAGATAGTCTATGGAAAAAATAGCTGTTATCGGCGCGGGAGTGATTGGTGGAGCAATAGTTAAGAGCCTCTTAAAGAGGGGATATCAAGGTAATGTTATCGCTACGAGACGCAATTTGGAAAAACTTAAGGAATTTGAAGGTTTAGGAGCCTATATCTCCACAAACAACAAAGAAGCTGCTGAAAAAGCTGACATCGTTTTTCTCTGTGTTAAACCAAACGATGTAGAGAGAGTATTACGGGAGATAAGCGAAGAAATCGATGGCAAAATTGTTATTTCCACAGCAGCAACCGTTCCCCTACAGTTTTACAAGAGTATAGCCCCGAAGGCTAAGTTTGTTAGGACTATGCCTAATATCGCCGCCTTAGTGCAGGAATCCTTTACGGCCTACTGCTGTGACAGCGGTCTAAACAATGAAGAAAAGGGGAGGGTTAAGAGGCTCTTGGACACAATGGGCATATCCGAGGAGGTTGAAGAAAAGTATATGGATGCCATAACAGCCCTAAGTGGAAGTGGACCAGGCTACATTTCCATAATCATAGAAGCCTTAATGTATGCTGGATTAAAAGTTGGCTTGCCAAGAGACCTCGCCCTATACAGTTCCGCCCAAACAGTCTTAGGAACTGGAAAACTAATCCTTGAGACTAGGGAGCATCCATCAAAGATAAAGGATATGGTAACGACGCCCGGCGGCACAACAATTGAAGCTATATTCGAACTTGAAGGAAGTCAAATACGTCAAGCTTTGATGAAGGCTGTTGAAGAAGCTACAAATAAATGTGACAAGATCCGAGAAAGACTAGGCGTAAATGCTAACAAGGTC
>JAVZNT010000020.1:0-15912 GCA_038882655.1 Bathyarchaeia archaeon
ATCTTGGTATAGACTATGGAACCATAAACTGGCAGAAATTTGCAAGTTTACTGCGGGAAATATCCTATGACAAAGTTGTGGTTGTGGAGTCTGTTGAGAATGTTGCTGAAAGCGTTCAAAAGCTAAAGGCAATACTTAAATGATTCAGCTTTCTGGAAGTGGAATTTCAATTTCCATGAGGTCCTCGGCTATTCTAGTGTTTTTGAAAATTTTTCTCGCTTGCCTAAGAAGCAACTTTGGATCTTCATATCTTGCACTTATATGCGTTAAAACCAGCAGTTTGGCTTTAGCCTTTTTAGCGGTTTCCGCCGCTTGGCTTGGAGTTGAGTGCCCATCCTCGTAGGCTCTTTCAGCCAGTTCATCATCTAAAGCGGCATCATGAATTAATAGATCAGCGTTAGATGCAAAATTCGCCAAACCATCAAAAGGTCTTGTGTCTCCAGTATAAACAATTTTTCTCCCGGGTCTTGGTGGACCTGTGACATCTTCTGGTTTGACGGTTTTTCCGCTTGGAAGTTTAACTTCGTTGCCGTGTTGAAGCGTTGACCATAAGGGTCCTTCTGGAACGCCTAGGGCTTTGACTTTTTCTGGGTAAAATTTTCCGGGACGGGGCTTCTCCACTAGAGCGTAGGCTAGGCTTGATATTACATGATTTGCCCATACAGCCTCAACCGTGTATTCTTCCTCTTCACATACTTTTCCAGCCTTGTGTATTTCGTGAATTTCTATAGGAAATGTTAAGCTAAACTGAACTGTTTCCCTTACGCCTTCCATGAATCTTCGTATTCCTGGTGGTCCGTAGATTTCGAGTTTTTTATCTCGGTCGAGAAGAGCCATTGTCTGTATAAGTCCAGGCAAGCCTAGCATGTGGTCTCCGTGCATATGCGTTATAAACACTTTCATTTTTCTATTGAAGCTGGCTCCAGCCATTATCATCTGCCTTTGCACGCCTTCGCCGCAGTCGAATAACAGTTGTTCGCCTTTACGCTTTATCAATATGGCTGGCAAACTCCTTTTTGGAGTAGGAATGCTTCCAGCCGTGCCTAAGAAGATTACTTTCAAGTTCATGGTGCACTACACCTTTTAGAGTATGCCGTTTTTCCTTGTTAGGCTTTATGCTAAATAAACTCCACAAGTCTTAAAGGCTTGGATGAAGAATTGTAAATTGGAAATGGTTGTTCATGGTAAGGGTTATTATTGTTTTTGAGTCGCGTTACGGCAACACTAAACGTGTGGCAGAAGCCATAATCGAGGGAATAAACGAAGTCGGTGGGTTGGAGGTTTCCCTCAAAGAACTGAAAGAAGTGGACCTTAAAGAAATTTCATTCTGTGATGCAATATTGATTGGTTCTCCAAACCATGTGGGCGGTCCAACAAGGGGCATTAAGGGCTTCATTGATAAGCTTGGCGAACTGAAACTTGTTGGAAAGAAGTTTGCAGTTTTTGACACATACATGGGAAGGGACTTTGAGAAAGCTGTAAAGAAGATGGAGAAACGGATAAGTGAAAAAGCTCCTGGTTTAAGGCGGATTGCGGCTGGCTTATCAATAAAAGTTCAAGGAATAAAGGGACCAATTGTGGAGGGCGAGCTGCCAAAATGCAAAGAGTTTGGAAAGAATATAGCCGTCCAGCTTAAAGTGGGAGGGTAGAAAATGACTGGTTATGTTAAAAGAAGCAAAGCTGTGGTCTTTGTTGGCTTACTATGGATAATTCAGTCTGTTGGCAGGATTTTCTTTGCAGCGGTTGGCACGCTTGAAGGAATGGGACGGTTTTTAGACAATCCAATTTCATATGAAACATCCGTCATACTCTTCGTGATTTTTCTGTTTCTGGGCATTTTAGGACTTGTCACCACCTTCGGCTTGTTGGCTGGGCGAAAATGGGGCTTCTGGAGCACAATATCGGCTAGTGTTGCAACCATAGCATTCGACATATGGGGATTAAAGATACAATCCACAGCCGCCATCGGCTTAATCGTGCCAATAATATCCATTGGAATTCTTTACTTTAAAAAGCGCAATCTCGTCGCAGAAAAATGAAGAAGTTTTTATAAGCAATTTTAGACTTTTTCAAAAACTGCGATTTCACGGGTTAGGCTCCTGTGCACGTAAACCATGTGGGATTCCACGTGGCGATAGCCCAATGCCTTGCCTATCTGGCTTATGCCAACCGTTTTTGGCGCTGCCATACATATGCGCCCATCTTTGCCAAGCATATCGTAAACAGCCTCTAAACAATCTTCGATTATCTGTTTCGTTGTCCGCTTGAGGGTTGTGGCGCTTTTTCCATAAGGTGGGTCTGCAACAACACAGTCAACCCTTTGAACCGGCGGGTTTTTTGCGTCGGCAACCATCACGCCTTCTGGCATGATGCCAAAGTGTTTGAAGTTTTTTAGGCTTCCCCGTGCCATACGCCTTTGGACGTCCACGCCTAGAACGTGGCAACCTATTAGGGCTGCCTCTATTAGGATGCTTCCTGTCCCGCAGAAGGGGTCGAATACTAAATCGTCGGCTTTCGGCTTGGCTAAGTTCACCATACACCTTGCAAGTTTTGGCGGCATAGCGGATGGATGAAAGAAGGGCTTTTCCTTTGGTCGTCTGTCCATGAAGGGTTTTGGCGGCAAATCCGCAAGCTTCAAACCAAAAATAAACCTATTGTCTGTTAGAATTCCTGTGAAAGTTTTTTGAGGATTTTGAAGGTTCACTTTTAAGTTTTCAGCTGTGTTTAGGATTATTTCTCCGAGTTTACGCTCTAAAACCATTCCATCAACTTCTCTTGCGTGGCTTTTTACATGCCTTATACGAACAGCAAAACTTTCGCCGCTTTCTAGGAACTCACCAATGTTGGTTGAGCGTAGGGTTTTGACAGCCTCGCTTGGCTCAGTTTTACATGTGAAAAGTTCTAGGGCGCAGAGTCTTGTTAGGGCTGCACGCTTTTTTACGGCTTCGACGCACTTTACGTCTGCTTCAATCCTCAAAACTTGGTCCAGCGTTTCTAAAACTTTGTAGTTATAGCCTTCAGCCTCCAGAATGGCTTTTAGCTCCGCCGTTGGCAGTATTTCATGCTCGCCTGATAGCAGAAAGAAGAGCCTAGCCACTTTAAAGCTCCCATAAAGCTTGAGCAATGAGCGAAGCTAATGAAACCTTGCTCACGTGACTGGGGACACTGTCTGTTCCGATTATTTCCTCAACTCCGACTTGGCGAATGCGCTTTTCAGCCTCGCCTACCAAAAGCGGATGTACACATGCAGCGTAAACTTTAGCTGCTCCAAGCTCGCGTAAGATGTTTGCGGCTGCAACTATTGTTCCGCCAGTGCTGATAATGTCGTCGAAAATTATGACTGTTTTTCCTTTAACGGCGAACTTCTTCTTTTCAACGGTCACGCGTCCAGTATAGTGGTCTCTCTGCTTTTCCAAATAGCCAAAGCCTCCGCCTAGAACTTTTGCGGCTTCTTCAGCTATGCCTATCGCGCCCTTGTCTGGAGCCAGCGCAAAAGCCTCTTTAAAGCCCCTTTGCTTGAAGTGTTCGGCTAAAAGCGGGATGGCTGAGATACTCTTTGCCTGGAAGGGAAACTTGTCTAAAATGTTTTTCTGGTGGACGTTGACGGTTATCAGAGCGTCGACGCCAGCAGCCTTAAGCATTCTCGCTATGGCTTCTATGCTTACAGCCTCTCCTTTTAGGAAGACTTTGTCTTGGCGGGCATAAGCCAAATAGGGAACAACAACCACAACCCTTTTTGCATTGTTTCTTTTTGCAGCATCAGCAACTAACGCCAGCTGTATTAGGCGTGTGTCTTGCGGGGGGCTTGTCGTCTGCACTATAACGGTGGTTTCGCCTTCAATTTCGCCATCAATCCTAACATAGGATTCGCCGTCTGGAAAAGTCTTAAAAAAGACTGGAATTGGCTCTGCGCCTAAAAGCTGGGCTATTTTTTCGCCTAACTCTTTTGAGGCTGGTCCTGAAAGGATTTTCATTTAACCGCCGTTCTCTAATGAAGGGCGCCTTTCTTTTAGATTTTTCCAGTAGCCCTATACTGTTCTATGAGTTCTTTGGCTCTGTCCATGCGGATTTTGCGCTCCTCCACCATCTTCTCAGCTACCAAATCGATTAGCTCGCCTGTGGCGCCAGCGGCAACGGCAATATTTCTTGCGTGAAGTGACATGTGACCGCGCTGTATGCCTTCATGGGCTAAAGCCCTCAAAGCGCCTAGGTTTTGGGCTAAACCAACAGCCGCCAAAACTTCAGCAAACTCGTTGGCTGTTTTTACGCCTAGGATTTTTAGGCATGTTTTGGCTATTGGGTGGGTGCGCACAGCCCCGCCTATTAAGCCGACAGCCATGGGCAGTTCTATCGAGCCTACCAAGTCGCCGTTTTCATTTTTCTCCCATGTTGAAAGCGTTGTATAGTGTCCGCTTCTGGCAGCATAAGCGTGGGCTCCGGCTTCGACGGCGCGGTGGTCGTTGCATGTGGCGATTATGACGGCTATTATGCCGTTCATTATGCCCTTGTTGTGAGTTGCCGCCCTATACGGGTCGGCTGCCGCAAAAGCCCAAGCGTTCACAACGCCGTCTACGACTTCCTCTCCTCCAACAGCATCTTTTGGCACGACGCACCATGCTCTTGCTAAGCGTTTAACAGCCAGGTTGGAAATTATCCGCAGATAGACACGCCCGCCAGTTATTCGCTCTATAAGGGGGGCTACAGCCTCGCACATGGTGTTCACGGCATTAGCGCCCATGGCATCACGGCAGTCAACATGCAACTCGGTAATAACCATTGGACCCTGCACTGTTTGGATGACTTTTACGTCTAAGTCTTTTGCTCCACCACCAACAGAAACCAGCACTGGGTCTTGGTCGTTAGCCTTCTTTAAGATTTCGTTTTTAGCCTGCAATATGCGGAGCCTAGCTGCGTAAGGGTCTCTGATGCCAGCCGCCTGCACTTGCCCAATCATGATTGGTGGCGTGCTGCTAGTGTGGAAGCCTCCGCCATCCCTAGCCATTTTAGCAGCATAGCTAGCCGCAGCCACCACGGACGGCTCCTCAATAGCCATGGGAATCAAATAGTCTTTGCCATTAATGAGGAAGTTTACGGCAATACCCAAAGGCACTGGAATGGCGCCAACAACATTTTCTATCATGCGGTCAGCCAAGTCAAGGGGCAAACCACCAGTATTTTGCAGTAAAGCGCACTCTTCATCAGTTAAGTCGGCAAACTCCTTAACAAAGGCTAAACGCTCTTTAGGACTAAGCTTATAAAAACCCGAAAACAAAGACGACTTACTCATACACTTCTCACTCTCCATATGCAGGCCAGACTGAATGATAGCATTGTTTCGCTTCACATTTAAACTTTGGTAGAAAACGAGGCTTTTTATTGAGTTTCATGATTTTAGAATAAGAAGTCAAAGATGTTTGTCTGACAACTTCCTGTTGCTTACCTGCCAAGAACAAACTTAAGTTATTTTCAACTGTCAAAAAGGCTTTTCAAGGTATAAAATAAAAAGGGAATTTGGATTGTTACTCGTATCTGAACTGTACTGCAAAGGGGTCATTTGATACTTGTGCATCTGGTTTTGTTACGATATAGAAGGTTATATGCCAAACCGCGTTCGCGGTGATTGTCCCAGAATAAGAACTTGATGTGGACAAAGCGTTAAGTGTAGTGATGCTTGCACCAGTTGCATTGTTGTAAATTCTAACTTCAAACGTTGTGTAATACGTTGAATCAGCGGCGTCTGTGACGTTGATGATTATACTGTGATTAGCGTTATCCAAGTTCTTTAGGTAGAGATGCCTTGTTATGTCGTTTGTTGTTCCGTTGTTGAGGGAGAATGAAACAGTAGCGGTGCTGCCTGAAATACTTACGGTGCCCGCTTGTTCAACTCCCTTAACCCACACTAACCCTCCAGCTCCTATCGTAACTGAACCGGAAATGTACATATATCTATAGTATGCTGCGCTTGCAGTAGCTATTAGCAATGATGCGACAAGCAATGTTACAAATTTAATTAATTTTTTGTAGTTTGTTTTCATTTTGTTGTTTCACCTCCTTTCCGTTTTTTCCTTTCTTTTAGGGTTTCTATCCAAATTTTTACGAGAACGTAGGCGCTGACAGCTAAGACTATGGCGCAAGCTATTGCTAGGGCTGCGGCGGAAGCGATGAAGGCTGCCTCCCCCCACGAAGGCTTGTAGGCGGCGTAGGCGGCTGCGGCTGTTATGGCTGTGCCTGCGCCTATGGCTATGTACCACCATCGGGGCTTGAAGAATATGTATGTGCCCAACCCCACCACCAATGTGTCGAAGGCTACTATGCCCACAAAGGTGGCTTCCCAACCCATCTGCGGAAGCAAAATAATCGGATGTGAGGCGATTTCAGCATAGTTGGATAGGAAGAAAACCGCCAATGTTAGGGATGGCACTGTTACGGCTGCCATAAAAACCTTGGCATGGCGTACGAGCCTTTTAACTATACCTAGGTAGATGTTTACAGCTATTATGTTAGCTAAAGCCATGATAAGATATAGGAGGCTGTACCAGAAGCGCATGTACTCGCCAAACGTTAACATAAACTCGCGGCTTACAAGTAGGTGTCCAAAACCAGCTAGCGCTGCCAACTGATAGACGTATGGGAGTTGCGATGGAAAATGTCTGTCCAAGAGGCATGTTAAAAGGCTCATGGCTAGGAATAGGTCTATGCCTACCAATGAGAAGAACTCTGGCTGTAGTGGGGAGGGCATGCCTTTTCGCCCGAAGGTCTTTGTTTCTTATTATTTAAGACATGTGAATTCGGAATTCGAATCCGAACTCAAGAATATAATTCCGTGGCGAGAAAGATAAATCTTGTGTAGTAATACTCACTACATACGTTTAAAAAATCAACGTCTAGGAAGCGCCACAGCCTTGACATTAAACTGTCTCTGAATATGCCTAGCCAAAGTTTCAGCATAACCAACCCGAAAATTATCCGTAACAACAAACTTTGGCTTGGAACGCCTCACATACTCCATCAAACCATCAAAATCAGAATGGTCGCTTAGGGCTACAACATACTCTTTATCGGCAATCTCACGGTATGGAACATCAAACTCCCAACCACTCACATAAACACGAAAACAGCCACATCCAACATGGGCTCTAGAACCCATATGATAAAAAGCCAAGCATGGCTGGTTCCTCTCAAACATTTCCCTAGCTTCCTTCTCCTCAAGCCGCAATAAGCGACCTATACGCATGCCATGCTTCTCACATATTTTAGAGATTTGAAAAACCCTTTGAGGAACAATAAAAGGAACCCTTATGTCGGCGTCGTGGAGAATCTGCATAACCTCTTGAAGCTTACCATGATAGCCGAAAACATAGACAACTCCGCGCTTCAGCCCCTCCCTTACAATTGAAACCAGTAGTTCTCTAACTTCACTGTTGAAAGGACGCCTGCATGATGGACTACCATATGTGGCTTCCATAACTAGGACATCAGCATCTAGTATCGGGGTGTCATCGATTCTGAAATCTCCGGTGTAAACAATTCGCGTACCTTCGGCATCTTCGACAAGCACTTGACACGCGCCCAAAATGTGGTCGGCATGGAAAAGCGTAATGCTCTCTTCGCCATAATACAATGTTTTCCCATAATCGAGAGATTCCACAAACCCGCCCATAAGAAAGAGGGGACTTTTCATAACGTCGATTAGGTCTCTTGTGGCTTTTGTCATAATAACCCTCTCGCATGTTTTTAGGCTCCGTTGTAAGCCAATCATGTGGTCTGCATGTGCATGCGTAACCACCCTCAAAGGTCTTGAATCATTGAAGGCGTCACATGCAACATTTTTGCCGAGAAGGATTGCTCCGCGCTCAGTTATGGTCGCCTTACCAGACAAGGTTGTGGCACCAGTTATCCAGCAAAGTCGTTTATTAAAGTGGCAATAAACTTTGTCCCGGTAATGAAACTTTCAATTTTCAAGTTTTCGTTAGGTGCATGAGTATTAGATTCTGGATGACCGCAACCAGCAGAAACAACCGGATAACCCAACAAGTTTCGAAACAAGTACATTGGACCGGAGCCAGCGCTAATCGGATAAATAATCGCCTTCTTGCCGTAAACCTTCTCAGCTGTTTTTACCACTAATCCAACAAACGGATTATTAATGGGCGTTTTGGCGGGCTCTGTTGAGCCGTGCCGCACTATTTCTAAGTCCTCAAACCCATGCTCCTTAAGGTGACGAGACAATTTGTCGAAAATTTCATCTGGCTTCTGGTTTGGAACAAGTCTGAAATCCAATTTAGCCATGGCTTCACAGGGCAAAACTGTTTTGGAGCCCTTTCCTGTGTATCCAGCGAGTAAGCCGTTGATGGTGCACGTAGGCTGATAAAGCAAAGCCCTTAAAGCCTCAAAGCCGCTAGTGCCTTTCAAAAACTGTTTTAAGCCAAGCTCCTCTTTCAGCTCCTTCTCCTCAAATGGGATTCGCCTTAAACACTCAATCTCTGTAGCGGATGAAGGCATAACATTCTCATAAAAGCCATCTATGAGGATTTTCTCATCTTCGTCTTTTAAAGTGTTTAAAGCCCAGATAAGGCGCCACGCAGGGTTAGGTATTAATGGAGCATTTGCGGAGTGGACGTCCTTATTGGCAACTTTAGCCCTCAACTCCACTGATAAAACACCCTTCAGCCCCAAATAGAGTTGGGGTCTGCCCTTACGGTCTGTTCCGCCAAACTCCCATATGGCGGCATCCGCCCCAAGAATATGCCTATACGCCCTAACGATTGGCTCTAGGTTTGGACTTCCAATCTCCTCTTCGCCTTCTACGAAGAACTTTATGTTAACCGGCACATCACCAGCAGTTTCCAAGAAAGCTTGAACAGCCATAAGCCTCGAGACAAAATTCCCCTTATTGTCTGTGACGCCCCTTCCATAGATTTTTCCATCCACAATTTTGCCGCCGAAGGGCTCGTAATTCCACTTTTCAATGGGTTCTGGAGGCTGAACATCATAATGGTTATAAAAAAGCAGCGTTTTCCCAGAGCTTTTAGACTTGGCCTCGCCATAAACTACGGGATTCCCCTTTTCACTCACTAAGATTTTTGTTGAAAGTCCAGTCTTCCGCATCATCTTCTCAACAAGCTTTGCACATTCGGCTATTCCCTCACCTTTTGCTGATACGCTTGGTTGTCGAACAAGTCGCACAAGGTCTTGGACAAAGGCTTCAGCGTGCCCATCAATGTAGTTGTAAACCTTCTCCAAACTCACGTCTTCCACCCCTTTTTAAGCTGTTTTTGGTGCAAGCCAGTCAATCAACTGTCGCGGGTCGTCACATTTAATTTGAACCTTTATCGGTCCAAGCGGTGACTCGGCAACAGCCTTTGAAAAGGAAACATGCCCAGCAAAAGCCACCTGTTTGTTCAAATAGAAAGTTACCGTCTTTTCGCTTAGCCCTTCAAATAGGGCTCCCCGCGCGGCATCACGGATACGCTCCCTTCGCAATAGATTGTAGAGCTTTGTTAGGGATTCCAGTCCCTTTACGTCTGCCATTAGCAAGCTTCCCTTTTGGAGGGGCTTTATTTGGACTGGTATGCCGCCGAAAATGTTCTCCACAGCCCTCCTCACCTTTTCTTCCGATTCTGTTGGGTTTATTTCTACTTCCACATGGACTTCTACTTCATCCATTTCTCCTCAACCCTTTTCAAAACTTTTGCAGCTTGTTTTTTGGCTGCTTCTAGGCTTTCCTCATTAACTATCATATACTCAGCGATGGCTATAGCATTTCCTAACCCAACGCTGAGCTCCCGCATGTCCCGCTCACAGAAGATTTCCCAGTTTCTGGGGTCGTCGCTCCTCCGCCTATGAAAAAGCCGCTTAAACCTTGTTTCAGGCGATGAATGAACCGCGATTAATATGAACTTTGGAAAATGCCGCTTAAACTCTTCAACCTCAGCAAGGCTTCTTATGCCATCCACAACGACTTTACTTTCGGTTTTCCTCAATATTTTTGAAACGCAACGCCTCGCTATTACAGCTTCCCCCTCCAAGCGCCTCAACTCCAGCATTATGCGCCCAAGATTTTCAGGAGTTGGCTCTAAACCTCTCCGCCTGGCTTCCTCTCGAACCTCATCACCCATTACAACGACGCCATAACCGTTAGCCCTCGCAACATTAACAACAACGGATTTCCCGGCACCGGGCATGCCAGCCAAGCCGACAACTAACTTTTTAACAGTCATTCCAAGCCTTCCTTTCAACGCGCTTATATGTGTATCATTTAGGGAATAGCCTTCTAAACGTTAAAAGCATTTATGATGGTACAGTGTATCATTTTATTTGAAGGATTGGAACGCCATGCCTGAAGCCATAAGAAGCTTCATAGCCTTTGACATTGAAAGCGCCAATGTTCTGGAAAAGATAACGCAGATGCAGAAGGGGTTAGCTGGGACTGGTGCGGATTTGAAGCTTGTTGAGCCTAAAAACATTCATATAACTGTGCGTTTTTTGGGGAACATAACCCCCAACATGGTTGACAAAATTTTTGAGGGAATGCAGAAAGTTCAGTTTGTGCCTTTCGACGTTAAAATTCAAGGGGTTGGCGCATTTCCGGATTTGCGTTATCCTAGGGTTGTTTGGGCTGGAATTAGGGAAGGCGCGAACCAGTTGCGGGGCATCTTCAGCCAGCTTGAGCCTTATCTCAGCGGTTTGGGTTTCGCTCCAGACCCTAAAGGTTTTAGTCCCCACTTGACAATTGCCCGCGTTAAGAGTGGACGGAATAAGGCTGCGCTTGCAAAATTCTTGATGGAAAATGTGAACTACGAGTTTGGGGTTGTCCGCGCAGAATGCTTAAGGCTTAAGAGGAGCGACTTGACGCCTAAAGGTCCCATATATTCCACTCTTAGAGAGTACTGTCCCAAACAAAACCGCCAATGAAAAAGGGCTGTTTATGTCTGCCGAGCTGGAAAAGGTCTGCAAAGTTGTTCTTGAAAGGGTTACGCCCACAAGGGAGAAACGCGAAAAAATAGAGGCTTTGGCAAAGGAGTTAGAAGCGAGGGTGGCTTCTGCCGCAGCAGATTTTGGCGTCAAGGCAACCGTGCGCTTGGAAGGCTCTGTTGCCAAGGACACTTGGCTGAGCGAAGAGCCCGAAATAGATGTTTTTATGCGTTTGCCAATAAGCATACCCCGCAAATCCCTCGGCGAAGTAGCCTTAAAAATAGCTAGGCGGGCGACCGAAGGCGCACGGCAAGTGGAGCGCTTCGCCGAACACCCCTACTTAGAAGCTTTCATCGACGACATTCGGGTTAACATAGTGCCATGCTATGACGCCAAGCCCGGAGAGTGGTTGAGCGCCACAGACCGCACGCCATACCACACGGACTATGTGAAAAAACGCTTAACCAGCCAAATGCGAGGCGAGGTTCGCCTACTCAAAAGGTTTATGAAAGGTGTGGGTGTTTACGGCGCCGAAATTAAGGTTGGAGGCTTCAGCGGATACCTATGCGAACTCTTAATCATAAATTATGGAGATTTCGCCAACACATTGAAGGCTTTTGCACAGCGTAAAAGGCGCATAATCGTGGACATAGAAAACCATTATAAAGGAAGAGAGGACGAGTTGCCACTCTTGTTCAGCGAACTTCTAATGATAGTAGACCCTGTTGACAAGGGGAGAAACGTGGCTTCAGCTGTGCAGCCTCAAAAGCTTTACACCTTTGTGGTGGCAGCCAGAGCCTTCCTAGAAAAGCCAAGCCTAAAATTCTTCTACCCGCCAGAAACAACGCCACTAACAACAAAGGAGTTTAAAGCAAAAATGAGCACACGGGGCTCCACAACGCTTTTCGTGGTTTTCGGGAAAGTTGAGGCAGTTCCAGACGTCCTGTGGGGTCAGCTTTACAAGTCTCAGCGTTCACTGGCAAAGCTCCTTGAGCTAAATGATTTTGGCTTATTGCGATGCGTAGCATGGAGCAACGAGAAAAACCTAAACACCTTCATATTTGAACTTGAAAGCCGCTACCTACCACCAGTAAAGAAGCACCTTGGACCACCAATAGAGAAAGAAAGCGAATGCAAAAACTTTCTTACAAAATATGCGAGTAGTGCTGGAACAATTGCGGGGCCCTACATTGAGGATGGAAGATGGATAGTTCAGGTTAGGAGGAAGTACACAGACGCAGCTGCCCTCCTCTATGAAAGGCTGAGGGACGGTGGGAGAAGCGCTGGAGTAGCCAAAAAGATAGCGCAAATGCTCCAGCATGGATTCAAAATTTTAATTAACGAGGAAATAGCTGAAGTCTACGAAAAAGACAGCGAATTC
Organism: Bathyarchaeia archaeon; assembly: GCA_038882655.1. Classification (GTDB taxonomy): domain Archaea; phylum Thermoproteota; class Bathyarchaeia; order Bathyarchaeales; family Bathycorpusculaceae; genus JAGTQI01. The sequence continues at coordinate 12,296 of JAVZNT010000020.1, forward strand.
GCGAAATTCCTTACAGAGTTTCTGTCCGGCAAACCGAGGTGGCTAGAGAATTCGCAAGTATAAAGCGGCTACCAAGAAGGCGCCTAAAGCCCAACAATAAAAGGCGAAAATGTGAATTTTCCCCCTTGCAATTGCCTTCCAAAGAAGTTTTAGGGCAAGGTAGCCAACAACCATAGCCACAACCACGCCAACAGCAGTTTCGGCAAAACCAAAACTTGAAGCAGCTAAAATTTTAAATTGCTCATAGAAGGTTAGTGCTAAAGCACCTATTATGGCTGGAACCGACAACAAGAAGGAGAATTTAAATGCTTTTTTCCTTTTCACCCCGAGCAGAAGCGCCACAGTAATTGTTAAGCCGCTTCTGGAAAGCCCAGGAACCACAGCTATGCCTTGGGCAACACCAATCAAAAAGGCTTGTGGAAAACCAATTTCATTTGCCTTTTCCCTTCCAAATCTTGCCAAACAAAGCACCACACCGCATGCGATAAAGGCTAATGCGATGGCCAAAATTTCATGAAAAACTTCTTCTAGAAAGAGGTGGAAAAACAATCCAATTATCATAGTTGGTATTGCCCCAAAAATTATGAGTGGTATAAATTTTCCATAATCCGACTTGAAATCTAAGCGCTTAAGTGCCACTAGGATTTTTTGGATGTCACTTTTAAAGAAGGCCACCACAACGGCTAACGTTCCAACATGAAGAACAACATCAAAAAGCACTGGAACTGTTAGGTTTAAAGCCCTTTCAGCAAGCCTCAAGTGTCCAGTGCTCGATATGGGAAGCCATTCTGTTAAACCTTGAATAATGCCTAGAATAATTGCCCTTAACAGTTGCATGTCCAATAGGGGTTTCGCCTTCCGTCAAGATTATGCCTACTATTTCCCCGGTTAACTTTAAAAGATTATTCAGCCTAAAGCTTAAGAAAACGCGGCAATGGTGAAAAGCATGAGCGAATATCCATTTGGAAGCCTTGAAGACCGTGAAATGTTGGTTAAAATTCCCGTGGAAAAGCTTTTGGATTATTTCTTTTTGCAGATTAGGAATTTGTGGCGGGTTGACGGCTTATATTTCCTCGGAATAGAGAAGAAGTTTGGAACTGAAGCAGCAACAGAAATCGATGCTGGTGTTTGGGAGGCTATGGCGGCTATCGAAGCAAAAAGCCTTCAAAGAATGTTTAGCATAGGCGAAAACCCAGATTTGCCAACAATTATGGGGCTTTTGCGTTTGACAAGTTGGGCTTTGGACCAACCCTTCAAAACCGTTGATATTTCTGCTGAAAAAGCCGTTTTAAGCATAAACCGTTGCAGAACACAGGAGGCTAGGCTAGGCAAGGGTTTAGGCGAGTTTCCATGCAAACATGTCCGTTTTGGCTATTTGAAGAATTTTGCAAAGACGTTAAACCCAAATGTTGAGGTTAACTGCCTTGTCTGTCCGCCCGATAAGCACCCGCGAAACGTGTGGTGCAGTTGGGAGTTCAAAATGCCACAAAAAGGATAATCATGATAAAAAGAATTGGGAATTAGAACGGGGTAAAATTGTAAGCTTGCCTACTAGTACCTTCGCCTTTGATTTCTTCTCTTCATCCAGCACTCTCGACAGTAAACTGGTCTGCTTGGGTCTGGAACGAAGGGAACTTCGCACTCTTGACCGCAATCAGAACAGACTGCCTTGTGCATCTCTTTACCAGACATTTCGCCTACTCAACTCCTTCTACTTTATTTTGTGCAAAAGCCGCCCTTAGAAAAGCAGTTTTGCACGACCACCATATAGGCTATGAAGCTCCATATAAGAGTTTGCCAAAGAAAACCATAAAAGCATATAGAGAAAAACTCAAAACGTTAACCGGTGGTGTCAAGGGTTTTCTGCTTTTCCGCTGATATGAAGTTTGAGACTCTTACGCCTATTAGCCGTATTTTCCGTTCTGGTTTTAAGTAGTCCTGTATGAGTTCTTTGGCTGTTTTTTGTATGTCTTGTAGGCGTTTTGTTATGAAGGGTAATGTCTTGCTGTGGGTGTGAGTTTCGAAGTTTTCGTAGCGAACCCGCACCGTCACCGTCTTAAAATACAACTGTTGCCTCATGAGGTCGTTGTGGACCTCTTCCGCAAGCCTTTCCAAAGTGTTGAACACGAGGTTGAAGTCCGATGTGTCCTCCTCGAAGGTTATGTCCCGGCTTATAGACTTTATTTGGCGCTGCCCTTCCACCTCGCTTTTGTCTATACCATGTGCCATCAAATAAAGCTGGGTTCCCACCACTCCGAAGTCTTCCGTCAGCACTGTTGGGTCATAGCGGGCTAAATCCCCAATAGTTTTTATTCCCATGGCTCGCAGCTTCTGCTCTGTTTTACGTCCAACCCACAAAAGCTTGCGAACCGGCAGCGGAGCAAGAAACTTTTCAGCTTCATCATCTCTGACAACTGTTAAGCCGTCTGGTTTCTGGTAGTCGCTGGCTATTTTGGCTACAAGCTTGTTGGGTCCAATCCCAATCGAGCATGTAAGCCCTTCCTTTTCTAGGATTTCCCTTTTTATTTGGCGGGCTAGGGCTTCTGCTTCAGCGTAGTCCTTAACCCTTGAAGTTACATCCAAAAAGGCTTCGTCTATCCCCCAGCTTTCAAACTTGTCAGCGTATTTACGTAGGATAGCCATAATCCTCTCTGAAACTTTTGTGTAAAGCTTATAGTTTACCGGTAGGTAGATGGCGTGGGGACAGAGTTTCCAAGCCCTTGAGATGGGCATGCCGGATCTTACGCCGTACTTGCGGGCTTCATAGTTGCATGTGCTAACAACGCCCCGTCCCTTTCCTTCTTTTGGATCCGCACCCACAATAACTGGCTTTCCACGGTATTCTGGATGCTCCCGCTCCTCTATGGCTGTGAAGAAGTGATCCATGTCAACGTGAAGGATTATGCGCCTTTTCTCAGCCATAAACCCAACTTTTCCAAAGCCTCTTTTAAGTGGTTAAACGGCTTTCATAAAATTTGAACTTTTTCTCCCTAATCACTTCTCCGATAAATGTGTGGCAAACGCATCAAACTTTTTCACAAGTTAATTTTATTCTACGTGTAAATTTTCTGATCAACAAGATTTTGATTTAACTTTTTGCTTAAAAAAATTAAAATATACATTAAATCCGATGTAGATGACGATCGAAAAGGAGAGGAGGTACTGATGAAAAAAATATTAGGACTCCTCACAATGTCAATCTTGTGGTTCAGTATTCTTTTCAGTGTTAACATTCTACCAGCTAAAAGTGATCTCGTTCCTAATGAGGAGGGCGCGCTTCCAGATTATGAAGCTGTAGACTGGCAAAGCGGTTTAGCTGGACCGGTTGAATTTCCAATGCCAGAAGATTTGGGACTTGAAGCTGCGCAGCTACCTACAATTGAGTCTTTTAACACCACTCCGCCTGTTGGAACCACAGTTTGGGATTGGTATCTTTGGAGCATAAGCCGAAACGATTATGGCGGACCAAAAGCTACCATGACTTTGAGGGCGATCGGAGAATACAGCGAAGTTTGGGTGCAAGATGACCTACGGTTCCCATTCAACGCAACCTACAACGATCCGAGAAACAATTATCCATTAAACTTCACAATCACTGACGAGATGTGCCAATACTT
>JAVZNT010000021.1:0-13999 GCA_038882655.1 Bathyarchaeia archaeon
TTCGCCACGCAGACTAAATATCCCTCCATACGGGTTGTTTTTTCTTGAGCTTCGACTCCATTGGAATTGGCGACTGCTATTTCGTTTAGGATTGCGGAGAACTTTCCATCGTCAATGTCCACGCGTTTGTCATAGCCTTTTGCTGCATCATAAGCGTTAATGACCAGGTTTAGCATTTTTTCCCCGCTTATGTTGGCAATCTCTGGATCGTATATGCCCTCTGGAGTTTTTGGAAGCCTCTCCTTTGTTGGAAGTGAAACCCATTCGGGGTTTGGCACAGAAACCTTTGCCAAGCTTACTGCGGTTTTGCAGGTTTCCTCTATGCTTTCTTTTGAGAGTTTCGATGCGAAGGCGAATCCAAGCCTCTTGTCTTTTATTACTCGTATGCCTATGCCGCTTTGGGTTTTGAAGCGTTCATTTTGGATTTCAGCCCTTTCTAGGACAACTTCCACTACCTGCTGGTTTTGAACGAAGACTTCAACTTCGTCTGCCCCGAGTTTTCGACATGTTTTAACGGCTAATTCCGCAAAATCTATGAGACTCATTTGGCTCCCCCCATCAAAACCTTTGTTCTTAGGCTCGGACCGCCTATACCAACATAGTTCACCTGTTCTTTGCCGCATAAGCCAGTCCGCATTGCAAAGTCTTTGCCTACAGCGTCCACATTTTTTAGAACTTCGAAGGCATTTCCGCTTATTGTAACACCTCGTAAAGATTCGGCGAATTCGCCATTCCTTATTCTTACTGCTTCTTGTGTGCCGAACATGAATTCTCCGTTGAAGTCGGCTTGTCCAGCAAGTCCGCCCTTTAAGAAGAAGCCCTCTTTTATATCTTCTGCAAGCTCCTCTAATGTGTAATCGCCCATTTCGATGTAGGTATTCCTCATCCTTATGATTGGGTCGTATTCGAAGGTCCAGGCACGGGCGTTTCCAGTTGGATCGACGCCGAAGTGTTGGGCTGTTTCACGGGAATGCAAAAAACTTTTACAGACGCCCCTTTCGATTATGACTGTTTTCTGTGCTGGGACGCCCTCATCATCATACTTCATGGTTCCAAAACCGTTCGGGAGCACTCCATCATCAACTAGGGTTACTTTTTCAGAGGCAACCTTCTCGCCTATCTTGTTGGCTAGGAAGCTTCCACCGAAAACGAGGTCTGCCTCCGCACAGTGTCCAACAGCTTCATGGGCTAATAATCCGACAATGCGGTTTTCGAGGATTACTTGATTATATCCGGCTGGTGCAACTTTTGCTGAAACGAGTTTGCTTGCCCTTTCAGCGGCGGTTAAACCGGCATTCATTAGCGGCGTTTTTTCAAGAACTTCTAGGCCGGATTGTTCGCCGATGCCCTCGTAGGCAGAGGCAATATTTCCTTTTTCTCTGGCTACGACTACTACGCCCCCAAAGCACCGCACTATTCGCTGGCGGATTTCAGAGCCCTCAGAACTTAGGAAGGCTAGGTTGTCGTCAACAATATTAAAGGTTACGGTGTCGGAAACTATTGTTTTTGAGAAACTCCTAACAGCCTTATCCACGTCTAGGACAAGGTTGACAAGCTCTTCTTTGTCCGCCTTTCCGAGATCTTTCTTCACTGGAGTTTCATACTTGTCCACATATGGCTTTAAGCTTGAAAGTCTCACGATGCGTTTCTTTTTGGGCTTTGAAGACTTGGCAAGGGAAGTCGCATCCCCCAACATTTTAGCAATTTTTTCTCTCTCAAGAGTCGTGGAGGAGGCGAAACCCCAGCTTCCATCTATGAGAACTCTTGCACATGCGCCTTCCACAGCCCCGCTGTTCAGTGTGTCGACTTTCCCATCCTTAACGGAAATATTGAAAGTTTGCCTTTTATGGTATCGCAGTTCAACATAGCCTTCCACGCGTTTTTTAAGGATTTCCTTCAAAACTTCCACAGCCACTTATTTTCACCAATCAGCATACTCATAGGTTTTAAGATAAAAAATTTGGCATATGAAGCTTTAGGGTTAGTCTTCACTTTCGCGTGTTTCTTGGATTCCGCTTAGCTCAGCTTTTATGAAAATCTTCTTTATTCCAATGTAGATGGCAAGACAGCCGAATATTACTGCCCCTATGAGGAGGGACGATAAGGCAAGTATGACAAACTGCTTTTTTATGGTATCGTCGAAGACTTGAAGGGATAAGTATGAGAAGTAAAAGGCTAGGAAAATGCAAACTGAAACAGCTATAACTATTGCTGACTCCGCCTTCAATTATTAATGCACCATGTCCCTTTTCATGTTTAAAATGAGGATGAGTTTCAAAAAGGCTTTATGAATTAAAAATTCAAATAGAAACTAAACAGCAGATGGTTTTAGAAATGGTTTTAACGCTTGAAGGAAAAAACCGCATAAAAAAGTTCAGAAAAATTGCGGCTGACTTTGCCTCCAAAATAGCAGCCCATGAAGGCGTGGCTGGCATCCTATTTCTAGGTGGTTTGGTGAGAGGTTTCGCCGACGAGTTTTCAGACTTGGATGTTGTAGTTCTCCTTAAAAATAGGGATGAAGACTTGAAGAGGAAACTAGTTAGGCTTTGGCGGGATGCAGAACGTCGCCACCGCATTGAAATAGATTTTGAAATTCATTTTATTGAGGATTTCAAAGCGTATGGCTGGGATGATGCGGATAGATGGGAGTTTTCAAAAGCCAAAGTAGTTTTCGACCCAGATGGAGAAGCGAGAAAAGTTTTGGAGGAGAAGCTGAGGGTTTCGGAAAATTTTTGGAAAAAGCGTATTGTGGTTTGCGCTGAATACTTAAAATGGTACTGCTGCCCTGTTAGGAAGGGTTCCGGCACAGTGGTAGAGGTTTGGATTAAGAGGGGTGATATAACAAGTGCCCATTACTGTCTAAACTATGGGGTTGAGTTGCTGATTAGGCTAATATTTGCTTTAAACAGGGAGTTTTTGCCAGCACCCAAATGGAGACTTTTCTACTCATATGGCCTGAAGTGGCTACCGAAAAATTATAGGAGGTTAATTAAGGAGGCTTTAGGAACTGGTGAGCTTTCGCTGGTGAATTTTGAGAAGCGGCTGCGGGCTTTGCAGGCTTTGGGGCAAGAGGTTTTCCGGAAAATTGAAGGGGATATGGGGCTTGACGTTGATTTAATATCCAAGTTGTATGTGGAGAAGGTTTTAAGACAGAGGCTTTAGCCCAGAATAAGTAAACTTTTGTCTGCGCTAGGAAGCTTAGCCTTTTCAGCGCTTTTGCTAGCCCTTCACTGTTTAGCTTTTCTATTTTTTCTTTGAATTCCGTGTGGCTTGGGAAGGCTTCGCTTGTGGATACTATTCTTTTTCTGGGAATGGCGCCTTTCTCTGAAAGTTCGGTTAGGATTTTTATAACTTCGCTTTTGCCGATCTCGTTTAGCTTTTCTGTGTTGTATTTTTGGCTTTGGAGCATGTATGGCTTGAATCCTAGGGCTTCCAACTTTTCCATGGAATTTTGCAGGTGGGGGCTGGGCTTGCTTTCGGCTATCTTTCGCATTCCGGCCTTTTCGAAGAAGGGGTTGTATTTTGCCATGACGGCTAATGTTTCCACGTAGGGTGTTCCGGCTAATGGAAGTGTTTCTTTTACGAGTTTTGTTCCTAGGCCTATTGCGCGGTATTTTGGGTGTATTATTACTCGGGTTATTGTGCTAATTTCTTTTTGGAGTTGTTGGTGGCTGCCTTTCCAGACTTGGCTTCTTCCGAACATTGTTGGTGGTGGATAGCTGTAGGCTATTACTCCGCAGGTTTCTTCTCCGCGTTTCATGGCGAAGATTTTTCTCGGCGGCGGCAGATAGCTTGAACGATAGTGGAATTGGCTTAACGCTTTGTAGTCGGCTTTTGTGCCATGTTCTATGCGTATTTGGCGGGTTAGACTGCATTCTTTGGCTGGCGTATTTGGTTGGTAATGGATTGTTATTCCTTTGCCGAAACGTTTGTGGATGCGGACTGATGGGTTTAGGTCTTCTTGGAGGTCTGTGTGGGTTGTGGCGGCTATGACGGTTTTTCCCATGCGTCTTGCGGTTTTTTGGAGGTTGTATGCCACTATTTTTGCCGTGTCGCGGTCTAGGGTTGATGCGAATTCGTCTAGTATCCAGAATTGGGCTTGGCTTTCTATTAGTTTGGCTATTTTGTATCTGTATTTTTGTCCCTCACTTAGTTGCCCGTAGGTGCGGAGGAAAAGAAAAGCATCGTTTAAGCCTACTAGGCTTAGGAGTTCTAGGGCTTGTTGGAAGGTTTTGCCCACTGTTTCTATTATGGGCTTGTTGGGTGGGGGTTTTATTTGCCTAATGTTTATGCATGTGTAGGGCGTGTGTTTTCGGATGTCTTTTTCTAGGGCTTTTAGGAGGATGCTTTTTCCTGAGCCGCTTTCGCCTGTTATGTAGACGATGTCGCCTACGCCTATTTTTATTTCTGCGTTTTCGTATATTGTGAATTTTGTTGTTTGGTCTAAGCCGAGTCCGAAGGCTTCTGCTATGGTTTGGACTCTTTTTGTTGGTTTTGGTGGTGCTGTTTTGTAGGCTATGTTTATTATGAATTTGCCGGTTGCTTGGTCGTATCTGCGTTTTATGCTTTTGATTTGGAAAATTTCTTTTTGGCGTTTCATTTTGGCACTATCCATAGGGCTGGTGTTGGCGGTTGGGTTTTTGCTGCGTATGCCGCCAGTGCTAGGCTCCAGAAGCGGTCGTCGTGAGTGCCTTCTGGGTGGGTTAGGCGTATTTTGCCTTCTTTTGTTAGTTGGTAGCGTTCTGTGTTTAGTTCTGCTATTAGTTCTGGGTCGTAGGGGATTTTTAGGCGCTTTTCAGTCATTAGTTGTTTTAGGTTGTTGGCAAGTTGCTCTTTTGTTTCTTGGGTGAATTTTATGCCTTCTATTTGGGTGTTCATGCCTATGTTTTTCATGTCTTCTACTATGTATTCGCCTACTCCTGTCATGTCCACTAGGAGTTTTTGGGCGGTTTGCCATTTTTCGCATAGGGTTTTTGTATAACCTATTACTGTGGCGTATGGCGTTTTCAGTGGGAATCTGTGCATGTGCACAAGCCTTAGGGTGTTGTCTTGTTCTTGGTTTAGTACGGCTAATACGCTGGGGTCTTGGTGTTTTCCTAGGTCTAGTCCTGCGTAGAATCGTCCTTGGGCGGGTTTGTTGTAGGCTTGGTATTCTAGGGTTGGGTCTATGCAGGCTACTATTAGGGTTTGGGTTAGCCATGTGTTTTGGTCTTCTGCCCATTCTGCTTGCATTTCGCGTTGCCATCGCCACTGGTCGTTTTCCAGTTGCCTCCTAATTTTTTGTAGGATTTCGCGTTTTAGTGGTCCGTTGGGTTCTGTGGCTTGTTGGTGGGTTACGTGGCTTTTCGCGTAGTCGCTGTAGGCTGGGTCGTGCCAGATCCGCCAGAAAATGCTGTCTGTGTGCCATGGTGTGCTGGTGCATATGAATTTTCCGTTTGTTGCGCTTAGTGTGAAGAGTATGGCGTCGTAGAGTTCTTTGTCGTTTGGTATAAAATTGAATTCGTCTGCGTAGACGATATGCAATGTTGGTCCGCGGATTGTTTCTGGATTGTTCGGATAAGCCTCTATTATGCTTCCGTTTTTTAGGCGTACCGCCGTCTGCTGGGGTTTTTCGTATAAGCCCTTTGGGAGTTTTTTGAGAAGATTGTTTATTCGGCGGATGACGTGTTTTGTTTGGCGCCAGCTTGGTCCAACTATGCCTATCTGTGTGTTTGGGTTTGTTAGTGCGTAGTGTAGCAATAAGGCGGATACTGTTTGGGTTTTTCCGCTTTGGCGGCACCATCTGGCAGCAGTGAACTGGTTGGTTTGAAATTTGCGGATTAGGTCTGCTTGGTACTGGGTTGGCTGGAAGCCCAAGATTTGAGTGCAAAACTCTACTGGGTCTGCTGGTATGGGCGGCGTTAGGGCTTCAGCAAGCGCCTGTTCCAGTTGGCGGAGTTTTTGTTTTTGTCTTGGCTTCATCTATGAGCCTCTCGAGTTTTGCTAGGTCTTCGTCTATTTGGTGTTCGTCGAAGTGGGTGGCTACGCCGTTTATTATTTGGGCTATGTAGGCGGCTACGCGTGCCCATCTTTGCCTCTGGCTGATGGTTATTCTTTGGGGTTTGCCGTTTTCTGTTTGGTATTGGATTTCTCCTTTCGCCATTTCGGAAGCCATGTTGAAGAGTTCTTCGAGTTGTTTCATGGTTTTCAGTCTGATTTTCTGAGTATCTGTTTTCACCTCCTCTTTTAGTTCTGCCACTCGTCTCTTCAACATGGCTGTGCGGGAAGGCTTTGCGGTGTCAATTTTGCTAGGCTTGAAGGACTGCAAAATTGGATACCCCCTCTAGGTTTTTTGTGCTATGAGAATGCCGCTTACAGTGCCAGTCAAGCCCGTTATGGCGGCGAAGATTTCGCTGTTCCACCTGCCAGTGAAAGCCAGATGGGCGACTTCTAGGGCGGATAGGCATATTGTCATGGCTAATGCGAATTTTACGCCTATGAGTAGCCTTGGGTCTGGTGGGATTTCTTTATGCCTAACACGTCTCGTCAAAGCCTTCTTAATCCAGTCATTCATGGTTTTTAACCCTCTGTTGGTGGTGCTTCTTGCCCTTTATTGAGGCGCGTTTGCCGCCCACCAAGAAGCTGTTTAGAAGCTGTTTGGCCTCTTCAAGTGGAACATGAACCTTAGCGATTACATTGGTGTTGCTTGTCCAAGCCAGCGGCACAGCCGTATAATCAATGTCGTAGAAGCCATCAGCATAACGAAAACAGTTCTGAGCCAAAATAATATGCCTGTTCTTAGAGCCCAAAACGCCTAGGAATATGCCCCAGCTGACAACTGGAACATCTATGCCGTTTAAGCCGCCGCTGAGACTCTTGCCTATGCTGGCGTCAAACCACTCAACACGAACCAAATCACCAAGACTTAACTCCTTAACCCGCTTAACAACCTCCCTCATACACCATCATCAAACAGAAAACGAACAGAAAACTAAATATAAAGAAAAACGAAATTTAGAAATTCATAAATTTACCTGCCGATTCTCCTCAGATTAAATTTCGTTTTAATTATTGATATCAAATAGAGCAAAACAAAATAAGCACTGCAATCTCACTACACTTGGTGAACCGTTTTGAATAAAAAGAATTGGCAAGTTTCTTTTATAATTAAGGGGTTAATTGTTCCTAATGAAGAAATAGCCTATGGAGACGTAATTATCAAACGTTGCGGCGAAAACGTCGATGAAGCACAACTTATCATGAAAGTTACAAAAGAAGAGGTCGAGGATAAAAAGACAATTCATACGGAATTTGAAAAGGATGTTGCTAACATACTTCAGCTTTATGCGTTGGAAACCGGGCGGTTCGTTGCATTGCCTTCAGGTTATGCTGCCTCTCCCATCACAAATGAAACACCCTTTGGTAAAATTCCTCCAAAAGTGTTTACTATAAAAGTAGAATGGAGAGAAGACCCCAGAATTGTGAATGAATCATGTTCAGCTCTCAAATATGCCTTGAGAGCATATGAGTCTTTGAAAAGCGTTTTTGAGGATAGTTCGAAAGCCTTCATTCGTCATGGTATTAAATATTATTATATGGCCCTTGCAGAACATGATATCCAAAGGAAAATTATAGATTTGTTTATCGCCCTTGAAGCTCTATTTTCTGTAGGTGAAGAAGTCAGATTCAGAACTTCCTTAAGAATCTCATTGTTATTGAGCTTTTTAGGTCTAGACAGAAAAAAAGTATTTGACACGGTGTACGAGTTGTATTACAAACGGAGTAAGATAGTGCACGGTGTCGAAAATGTTGACGTATCTTGGGATGAAGTTAATAAATTAGAAAGATACTTACGTGATTGTCTCAGAGTTTTCCTATTTTTAGATAAGGGGAAAGACGAAATCCTGGATATGCTAGACGATTGTCTTATTGAAGAAAGGATATGCTCAAAACTTAAGGAAACAATCATAACCGCCTATAAAAGATGGGAAGCCGAGAGAAGTAAAAAAGCGAAACCATAAGGTATAGTTATATAATCCTGACATTGAATGTTATGGTGTAAGGGTGATAGACCTGTGAAAATAGCAATGTTGCTGAAAATCAACGCAAAGACTTTAGAAGTTGTTGAGTGTTTCACCAAGACTTTAATCGATCTCCGCTTAATTCTCTTGTTAATAAGCCAACTAAGTCACGGTGTCTCAATATTTCATGCATAATTTCGCCTTTTTGTGTCTTCTTAAACGCTTCTTTTCCATTGTGCGATATACGCTCAATAAGACCATTCTCTTCAAGATATTTTATCCATTTATCAGTTTGGGCTTCACTTCTTGCCAGTCTATAAATATCAAATCGCAATGCCACACCACGTTCCGACTGTTTCTCATTGATTACGTCCAAATACTTTTTTAATCTTTCAGATGCTCTTGAAGGCGGTGGATACCGCTTCCGCTTCATCCTCTAATCCTCGATTGTTTTCTCCATCTCGATTAATTTTGAATATCGTTTCTTAAGCAGATCGTACCATTGTAGCAGTTTTACGCCGAATATTACCAAAACAATGAAACCTATGGGCTCAACGACTACGCCAATGTAGTTAAGCATAGTTGTTTCGCCGGAAAATAATGCTAATAAGTACATTGCAAAGTATGAAACACATAAAAACGCGACACTAAATGTTGTTATGGCGGAATAAAGGTGTACGGCGATGCTTCTTTTCGTGTCCTTAATTAACGCCTTCGCATCACGCCATAGTTCGTCATATATCTCCTTTAACTGTACTAATTCTTCTTCCTCATTCATAGTTACACCTTAAAATAGTTCATCAAAGTCACTTTAGATATATTTAGTTCTAGAACTAAAAATGTTGCTTAGTTCTAGTATGTGCAACGATGCTTGCTCTAGAAAATGCTCTAAATAATTAAAAATTTTAACTATACAACAGAGATCACAATGAAAGTGAAGTTGATAAAAAGTAAGAGTTTATGCTTAACAATCATATTTTCAGTTGTAATGGCTCTTCTTCTTATTTATCATTTGCCGAACAATATCAAGGAACTATTGATTTTGCGCAGTGATTCATTGAATGTTTTTGCTCTTTTTACTTGTCATTTTGTTCATAAAGATTTTGTCAACCACTTATTGCCTAACATGCTTGTTTTTCTTGGTGCTGCTTTACTTCTTTACGGCTTTCTTTCCATGTTAAATGGAAACAGATTTTTTTATAAGCTGTTCGCTTTCAACTGTTTAGCAATGCCCTTTATTCTCTCGCTAGTTTGGGTTGGAGTATGCGCCTTCTGGAACGCGCACACGAGAAGCTATGGCTTTTCTGGAATAACATCCGCCTTTCTAGGCGCCTTAATCTTTGCTTATGTGCTTTTCCTTCACAACATTTTAAAAGTGAATACAAGTTATGCACATCTATCCGTCATGTTCTTCATCGCTTTTCTATTTACCCTAACCTATTTCATACCCACGACAACAATCACAGTAATCGCAATAGCCGTACTAGCCACCTTCAGCGCATTCACCTACAAAACTGTGAAAAGCATAGCCCCCCAAGCAAAAAACAAACTTCAAGAAAAAATCAAAAACCCAAAAATCGCAGTAATATTGACAAACATGCTTCTACCCTTCCTATACATGTTAATCTTCGCATTCAACCTAATTCTATTCCCTACTCAAATAGTTCAAGGAAACGTCATAGTAAACATCTTCATCCATTACACGGGATTTGTGTTCGGAATAGGAGCAGCCCAGTTAATTTGGCAGCCCCAAAAAACCCCACCGCAAACAAAAACTTGATGAAACTTTCGGTGTGGACAAGGGCAAAATTAAGCCTTTCACGGAAGAAGACCGCGGCGGAAACCCCTAAAGCATTTTTGTTAGGTCTTCGTAAACCCTATTTCTATACCCAACAAACAAGACGATTACTTTGGTGTTGGCTTTGTCTATTTCATATATGGCTTTGTAATCGCTTACCCTTAAGCTCCAGAAATCCGATGGTTTTAGGCGTTTTCCAGCCTTTTCCGGATTAGCCTCCAATGTTTCCTCAACAATGCGTTTCCTCACAGCTTCCCCTTCGCAAATTCTTCTCATACATTAGGCGCTCTCTAACAAGCTCGATAAGCGCCTCATCGCTTAAACGTGGATTCTGGGCTTTAACGCCTTCAGCACAAACCATGATGCAAACATCGCTCATGTCAACAGCGAAATTCACCCTCTGCTCTGGCTTCAACCTACGCCAATCCAAAACCGCCAACCACCCAACATCTTTTAACCTAACATGCTTATCAGCTTTTAGCCACACCAAAAACTCACATTTTATAAGCGCAGAAAGCAAACCCTTACCTTCACCAGAAAGGGAATGGAAACATGCAAAAAACAAGGCTTGAAGGCATAATTGTGCCCCACATTACGCCTTTCACTGGAAAAGGCGAAATAGACTTGAAGGCACTACGCACATGCACGCGGTTCTGGATTGAAGGTGGCGTTGATGGGCTTATGCCTTGTGGCAGTAATGGCGAAGCCCCATATTTGGCTAGGGAGGAACGCCAAAAAATAATCGCCGCAGTCCTAGAAGAAGCCAAAAGTGGCATAACGGTTGTGGCTGGAACAGGCGCGCCAAGCACTTGGGAAACCATAAGCCTTACAAGAGACGCCGAAGACTTGGGCGTCGACGCCGCAGTGGTGGTCACGCCCTACTATTTTAGGCTTTCAAACCGCGAGTTAACAGCCCACTACAAAGCTGTTTTGGAGGCTGTTGACTTGCCCATAATCCTCTACAGTGTCCCAAAGTTTACTGGCTACGCTTTAGAACCAGCCGTAATTGCAGAGCTCGCCAAAGAATATTCGCATGTTGTCGGCGTAAAAGACAGCGGTGGAAACATATCCACAATAACAGAGACCATACGCCTAGTGGGCGAAAAAATAGCCGTTTTGGCTGGGACAGCCGACGTTGTACTGCCAACACTTATGCTGGGCGGGAAAGGCGCAGTAATAGCCGTAGCCAACGCCTACCCAAGGCTGTGTGCAAGCCTATACAAAGCCTACAAGCAAGGCGACATTGAAAAGGCGGTAAAACTGCAAAAGACAATAACCCGCATAAACGAAGTTCTTGTCAAGCGCTTCAACCAGCTTTCAGCCATAAAAGAAGCCATGCAAATGCTGAGATTGCCAGCAGGCTACCCGCGATCGCCAGCCCTACCACTGGACGAGGCGGAAAAAGCCGAGATAAAAAGCCTATTGGAAGCTGTCAAGGCGGAGGCTGAAGCTGAAGCCTAAGCCTCTTTATTAGGGCTTTCACCCGCTGCTCGTCTTTTAGGAACTCTTCTATTATGGCGTTGGCAAGCTGATAGATGCGCAAATCGTTAAGCAGTGCCAACTTCCGAACCTCATGGTGCAAGTCCTCGCGAACCTCTATAACTGTCCGCTTAAAATCCCTCGACAAGCCCTTCAAACCCTCGCAACGCCTGCCTTATAGCGGCTTAAATGGTCTATTTTGCTTCTTAAAGCGTATAGGTAGTCGGCTAAAAGTGGGCTTTCCCTTCCAAGCTCAAGGGTTATTTCAAGCGTTTGGGTTTTGGCGTCCACGTGGTATTCAACGCTTTCTATGCGGAAGTATCCGCTTACACCTTCGTTGGACAGCTCAGCGTAGATTCTGTCGCCTGGCAAGATAGGCGTTGTGCCATAATCGAGGACTGTGCTGCGGATGGTTAAATGTTCTGTGGGATTTTTGTAATAGTCTAATAGGGCTTTGGCTCTTAACTGGCATTCGTTGTCGCTTTTCAGTTCCTCATCTGTTACGGATAGTTCGCGTAGGCCGTAGGCTGATTGGCTGTTAGCATCTTCCTGCATGGCACTGTAACGGCAGTCTGAAAAGTGTAGGTGGTCTAAGCGGAGAACTGGAGTGCAGCCTTCAGGGTGCCAAATGTGAAACTCTATGCCGCCTACCGGATTGTTCCAGTCGGCGCTGCCGACTTTTTCCCAAGTGGGCTGGTCTGTTCGCAATACGAGTTTACCCCAACTGGCTTGGGGCGGCAGTAAAGGCTTAATGTCCAAGTCGAAGTGGTCGTTGGCGCTTTGCCAAAGGATACATTTGGCGGCTGTTGGCGAGCCGCTGCCGTATCTTGTCCAGTTAATCCAAACGTTAACCTGTTTAAAATTGCCCGGTCTGTTAAACTTGGTGCCGCTGGGCAAATTGCGATAAAGCTTTATTTCGCTGTCTGCGCTGCCGCCATAAGCGTAAACACAGAGGGAATCCGTGTATTTCTTTTGTCCATCCTCGCTTACATGGTTTGAATCTGTGGCTACTGTGCCGTTGGAAGTCCAACCGCTTGTGGATTCTGTCCACCCGTCCTCGTTGGAGTCTGAAGGCAGCTTCTTTTCAGCCGCTCCATAAACGTAAATCTTGTTTCTTATACGGCTAATGTCTTTTCGATATTCATACTCCTCAATAGCTTCGGAAAGGCTGACACTGCTTGTTTTGCTGTTCCGCCTGAAAAACTCGAATTTCCCGTCTGGAGCCACGCGGAAATCATAGCCTATAGTGCCGTAATAATCTGCGGAGTCCGCAATATAGCGTAGTATATCAAAGACTGGTGTGTTTTCATATTCAAGCTTAACGTAAAGGGTGCTTGTGTTTTCAACAAGTTCTGTGCTGTCCCGCGTGTGGCTTAAACCCACATAATAGTCCAGTAGATGCTTGACTATGTCTTCGCCTTTCATGTTTTCAAAAGTGCCAGTGAAAACGCGTCTGAATAGGCGTTCTCCCCAGCATCGCCCGCTAACCCGTAGGTAATGCTCCACCGGCGCGGATTCGTATTTGAGGCTTTCAATGCGGCAGGTGATTATCTGCGGAACATTAAAGCCTCTCCCAATGGAAATGGAGCCGTCCATCCCGACAGCCAGCGGAATAGAGCCGTTTGGGCTGTATTTCCCGTCCCAGTTCTGCAAAAGCAACTCGAAGCTGCTGACCTCTTTTGTGCAGCCCAAATGCACGCGGCACTCGATAACGTCGGCTTGGGGTATGCCATACTGCCCGAAGGCTACCGCCATCTTTGGAGTGTCAACGCTCATGCTATTCTACGCCTCGCCTGTAAAGCTCCTCCTCGCCGGCGCGGCGGATGCTTCTCCCAGCAAAACCGGCGTAAAGTCCACCTGCAGCCTCGTTGTATTCTTTTACGGATTCTGCTGCGGAGCGCATTTGACTGGCGAAATAGGAAACAGCCGCGGCAGCCCCGATAATGGCGGCTATTCCCACACCTGTTAAAGCCAAGAATGTGGCGAAGCTTATGTTTAGGGCGTTTTGGGCGGCGTTGGCTATCCAGCAGGCAGCGGCGTAAACTTTCTGGGCTACGGCGGCGCCCCAGGAACTACGCATAAACATGCCAATTGTAGTGACAAGGTAAGTGAAGCTTGCTAGGGCTTTTGCCTGTTCACTGTTTAACATGCCGAAGGAGTGGGCTAAATGCACAACCGCTGAACCAGTGGCGCCCAAACCAGCCATAGCTGCGCCGAGGCTTTTAATCCGCACGCTTAAAGCTTCAGCGTCCATCTGGATTCTGGCAAACTCGTGGCTTGCACGGTTTACGGCACGAACTGTTATGGATATTTCACGGAAACTCATAGCCCAGCCTCCGCTTTTGCTTTGTCAATGGCTTCAAGAATAACTTGTTCAAGGGTTGGCAGAAACTCTTGAAGGGCGGGGTTAAGGTAGGGGCGAGCTTGCATGTAGCGGGTGCCAAACTCCACGAACATAGCGTAGGAGGCTTCCGCGCCGATTTCGGCAACCCAACCCTGAACTTTAGCGTAAATTGTGCCTCTCAAATAGCCCGTCCTAGCTGGGGCTAGGGCTCTTGCGTATTCGCGGACCTCCGTAGCCCAACGCTCAAGCTGTTCGCGAACCTGCCTAAGCATAGCCTCATCCAACCTTTGAAGTGCTTGCAAGACCTCTTCGGCATCCACTTCGATGTTTACTTCAACCGACATTTGCTTTCACGCTCCATCTTGGCTTTTTCCTCTT
>JAVZNT010000022.1:0-11521 GCA_038882655.1 Bathyarchaeia archaeon
CAAGGATGGCCAAGAAGCTCGGCGCCAAGGAGGTTATAATTCTTTATAGGCGGTCCCGTGAGGAAATGCCAGCACTCCCACATGAGGTGGAACTTGCCGAGAAAGATGGGATAAAGTTCTATTTCTTGGTGGCCCCCAAACAGATTATAGGCGAGAATGGAAGGGTTAAGGCTGTTGAATGTCAAAGAATGCGTTTAGGCGAGCCTGACGAGAGCGGAAGAAGGCGCCCAATCCCAATTGCCTTTTCAGAACATCAATACGAGGTGGACATGGTTATTCCAGCTCTAGGGCAAGTTGTTGAAACATCGGTTTTGCCACAAGAGCTTATAAGCAAGGAAAAGCGGGGACCGCCGTTGCAAGTGGACCCACTAACACTGGAAACCAATGTTCCGGGAGTTTTCGCCGGTGGGGATGTTGCCACCGGTCCGGCAAGCATTATTGAGGCTGTTGGTGCTGGGAAGCGTGCAGCAGTTTCTATACACCATTACTTGAGGGGTGAGGATTTGCGGAAGGATAGGGAAGAAGAGAAGATTGAGGAGACTACTTGGGTTAAGAATTGGCGATTGTTGGACAAAAAGGAGCGCAGATATGACGCGCCGATAGAGAAGCCTCACCTAAGTTTTGAAGAGGCGAGGGAGTATCTTGAAAAGCTTAAGCGTCAAGCCAGATTTGAGGCTTTCCGCTGTCTTGGATGTGGACCATGTGCAGAGTGTCTTGCCAGCATGGACCTATGCGAGGGCGATAAGGCTGTTGTTGACGAGAGTAAATGTGTGGGCTGCAATGTCTGCGCAGTCGTCTGCCCAGTAGAAGCTATTAAAAAGAATGAGAAGGGTGTAGCCCAAGTAAATGAAGAGCTTTGCAAAGGCTGTGGGCTTTGTGCAGCACGTTGTCCAGAAAGAGCCATAACAATGAAGAAGCTTTCCAACGAGCAAATTCTCACAATGGTTTTAACAGCCTTGGAAAGGTGAAATGAAATGGAGTCTTCTAACCCGCCAAAAATTGTTTGTTTCATGTGTAACTGGGCCTTCTGCGAGGAGGAGATGCGTGTTCCCTACAATGTTGACATTATCCGCGTTATGTGCGTCGGGAGGATGGACCCGACGCTGGTTCTGGAAACCTTTGCTGATGGAGCTGAGGGCGTGCTACTTGTTGGGTGTAAGCCCCCAGACTGCCACTTTGTAGACGGAAATCTCCACACTGAACGCGCCGTTAAAATGTTGAAGAAATTATTAGCTTTGGCTGGACTTGAGCCAGAAAGATTAAAGCTCTTGTTGGTCTCGCCGTTGGAGGACAAAAGCTTCAGTCACTATGCCAAAGAGTTTTCTGAAGAAGTTTGGAAGCTTGGAAACTCTCCGCTCAGCAAGGAAGAAATTATAGCCAATCTTACAGCGGCTAAGGAGGCGGCTTCAGCCTTTAGACTTCGCGTTTTGCTGGGAAGGGAGGAAGAGCTAACCGAATTCATGAACGCTTATGGCGAGAAAATATCAGAAGAAGAGTTTGACGCTTTATTGGATGATATTGTCAAGGCTGAGTTTATTCGCTATAAAATTCACTATTTGACGAGGACTAAACCTCGCTCCGTTAAGGAGTTAGCCCAAATTCTCGGGATAAAGCCGTCTGCTGTGCTTCGGCATATAACGAACATGAGGCGGAAGGGCATGATAGCCCTCGACCATGTTGAGGGTTATACGCCTTTGTATAAGGCTTTGGAGGTGCGATAGAAGTGGCTGAAGGTAAGGTTGGCGCAGTTCTCGTTGTCGGCGGCGGTGTTGCTGGAATACAAGCTGCTTTGGATTTGGCGGATTCTGGCTTTAAAGTGTATATGGTTGACCAGTCGCCAAGCATCGGCGGCGTCATGGCTCAGCTTGACAAGACTTTCCCAACAAACGATTGTTCCATGTGTATTCTGGCTCCTAAGCTTGTTGCCGCTGGACGGCATCCCAACATCTCGCTGATTACGAACAGCGAAGTGCTGGGCTTAAGCGGTGAAGCTGGAAACTTCGAAGTAAAGATTCGAAAACGCAGCCGCTACATAAACGAAGAAAAATGCAACGGCTGTGGGCTATGTGCACAAAAATGCCCAGTTGAAGCCATAGACACCTACAACAAGGGCTTAACGGACAGAAGCGCAGTCTACGTGGAATTTCCGCAAGCGGTCCCATTACGCTTCAGGATAGACCGTGAAAAATGTATTGGTTGTAGGACATGCCAAGAGATTTGTAAGGCGAATGCCGTTGAATACGACCAAAAGGACAGCGAAATAATCCTCAACGTTGGCGCAGTGATTTTGGCTCCCGGCTTTGAGCCGTTTGACGCGCGGCTGAAAAGCGAGTATGGTTATGGACGGTATGCAAATGTTGTGACAAGCATAGAGTTCGAGCGCATTCTAAGCGCTTCTGGACCATATGGCGGAATTGTTTTGAGGCCTTCGGACGGTGAGATTCCGCGGAAAATTGCCTTTGTTCAATGTGTTGGCTCTCGGGATGCTCAACTTGGGAACAATTATTGTTCTGCGGCTTGTTGCATGTACAGCATTAAAGAAGCCATTATAGCCAAGGAGCACGTGCCAACAAAACTGGACTGCACGATTTTCTATATGGATATAAGGGCTTATGGGAAGGAGTTTGACGACTATTACAAGCGTGCTCAAGAGGAGTATGGCATACGTTTTGTTCGTTCAAGGGTTGCAAGCATAACCGAAGACCCAGCTACTGGCAATTTGCTTGTTCATTATGTTGGCGAGGATGAAACTCCAAGAATTGAAGAGTTTGACATGGTTATATTGTCCACCGGGATGCAGCCGCCTAAAGACGTGGAGAAACTGGCTAAGGCTCTTGGAATAAAGCTTAACAAATACCGCTTCTGCGAAACCAACACCTTCACGCCCTTAGAAACTTCAAAATCCGGCGTATACGTTTGTGGAGCCTTCAACGCGCCAAAAGACATTCCGGAAAGTGTTGCCCAAGCAAGTGGCGCCGCAGCAAAAGCCATGGCAATAATAGCCCCAGAACGTGGCAAGCTAATCACCGTTAAGGAGTATCCGCCTGAAAGGGACGTAAGCCAAGAGGAGCCACGCATAGGAGTTTTCATATGTCACTGTGGCATAAACATCGGCGGCATCGTGCGGGTTCCAGAAGTTGTTGAATATGCCAAGAAGCTTCCAAACGTTGTTTACGCTGAAGAAAACCTTTACACTTGTTCGGATGATACCCAAAAACGGATTAGGGAGAAGATTAAGGAGTACAACCTAAACCGTGTTGTTGTGGCTTCATGCACACCTAGAACTCATGAGCCGCTCTTCAGGGAGACTGCCCGAGAGGCTGGCTTAAACCCGTACCTATTTGAAATGGCAAACATCCGAGACCAGTGCAGCTGGGTACACATGCATGAGCCAGAAGAGGCTACAGAAAAGGCGAAGGACCTTGTCCGCTCCGTCGTCGCCAAGGCGAGGCTGCTGAAACCTTTGAAAAACCCAACAGTTAACGTCACCCCAGTAGCCCTTATTATTGGCGGTGGAGTTTCTGGAATGACTGCAGCGCTGGAACTAGCCAATCAAGGCTTCGAGGTTCACCTAGTAGAACGCGAGAAAGAGCTTGGCGGACACTTAAGGAAAATCTATTACTTGCTTGAGGGTGAAGACCCGCAAAAGCACTTACAGAGGCTTGTTAAGGCTGTTATGGCGAACAAGCTTATCTACGTCTATTTGGGCGTAGAGGTTGTCGAGGTAAGCGGTTTTGTCGGCAACTTCAAGTCAAAAATAAGGCTGGACAGCGGTGAGGAAAAGGAAGTAGAACACGGCGTGGTTATTGTTGCAACTGGCGCCGTTGAGTACAAGCCAAAAGAGTATTTGTATGGCGTAGACCCCCGCGTTATGACCCAACACGAGTTAGAAGAGAAAATAGCCAAAGGTGAATTCAAAGCTAAGAAATTTGTAATGATTCAATGTGTTGGCGCTAGAAACGAAGAGCGCCCCAACTGCGCGCGGATATGCTGTGGGCAAGCCATCAAAAACGCCTTAAAAATTAAGGAGTTAAACCCAGACGCTGACGTCTATGTTCTCTACAAGGATGTTAGAAGTTACGGCTTTAAGGAGGAGTACTACCGTGAAGCAGCAGCCAAAGGCGTCATCTTCGTAAACTATTCTGATGAGAGAAAACCAAAAGTAACAAATGATGACGGGAAGCTGAAAGTAGCCTTCTACGAGCCAGTGATAAAACAGGAAGTCCAGTTGGAGCCAGACTACGTCGTTTTAAGCGCTGCAACCATTCCGAATCCAGACAACAAGCGCATAGCCGAAATGCTAAAAGTGCCGCTGACAAAGGATGGCTTCTTCTTAGAAGCCCACATGAAGCTTCGCCCAGTGGACTTTCAAACAGACGGCGTTTTCCTATGCGGTATGGCTCATTCACCGAAATTCATTGATGAAAGCGTTTCCCAAGCGTGTGCAGCCGCAGCACGAGCGGCAACAATATTATCAAAGAAAGCCCTTGAAATGGAAGGAATTGTGGCAAGTGTGGATGAAGATTTATGTAGTGGATGCAGAATCTGTGAATTTCTATGCCCCTACGGCGCTATAGAAATGTTAGAGAAAAACGGCAAAACAGTCGCACACGTGATTGAAGCCTTATGCAAGGGCTGCGGCGTATGCGGAACAGCATGCCCAACAAAAGCCATAACCCTCGGGCACTTCACTACAGAGGAAATCCTAGCCCAAGTTAGGGCAATATTGAAGGAGATGGAGGTGGCAGCCAAATGAGCGAATCCCAAAAAGATTTTGAGCCAAAAATTGTTGGCTTTCTGTGTAACTGGTGTGCATATGCAGGTGCGGACTTAGCTGGTGTAAGCCGCATCCAATACCCGCCAAATATCCGTGTTATCCGTGTCATGTGCAGCGGCAGAATAGACCCAGCTTTTATTCTTGAAGCTTTTAAAAATGGTGCTGACGGCGTTTTGGTGGCTGGCTGTCACCTGCCATCGGATTGCCACTATCTTAGTGGTAATTTTAAGGCTTTGAGAAGGGTAACGCTATTAAAGAAGGTGCTTAAAGATTTTGGGATAGAACCTGAACGTGTGCGGCTGGAATGGGTCTCCGCCAGCGAGGGAGACAAATTCGCAGCCGTAGTCCGAGACATGGTTGAACAAATTAAGAAGCTTGGTCCAAACCCGTTGAAAATAGTGGAGGAGAAAAAATGAATGAGACAAAAAGTGAAGCCCGCGAATACGTTCCGCCAGTGATTAAGGCTGAGGAGCTTGACCCAAAGTTCAAGTATAAAATGAGCAAGATGCACGGCGCAGAAAAGGTGATGGTTTGCTTCCAGTGTGGAACATGCACAGCCGACTGCCCCATCGCAAGATTCAGCGAGTTTTACCGTCCACGCAGAATAGCCCGCATGGTTCAGCTAGGCTTGAAGGATAGGCTTTTACTGGACAAAGCTTTGTGGCTTTGTTCGTCATGCTTCACGTGTGTGGACCACTGTCCCCAAGGTGTGGAAATTGCAGGCATAGTTCGCGTTTTGCGGAACATGGCGGTGGCAGACAAAACCATTCTCCCACTGGTCTACAAGGAGTTAGCCACAAACCTCATGAAAAGCGGCTTTGTATACGAGATTCCGGAATCAAGGCTTCAAAAACGGGTTGAGCAGGGATTGCCACCACTGCCTAAGCCAAACGTGAAAGAGGTTATGAAAATTTTTGAGGTTACTGGCTCTGCGAGTTTGCTTGAGAAAGTTCAAACTATCGCAAAGGTGGAGAGCAGATGAGCAACCCAAAATATTTGTTGTTTCCAGGATGTGTAATCCCATATAGGCTTTCAAGCTACGAAATATCTGCCAGAAAAGTGCTTGCCAAACTCGATGTGGAAATCGTTGAGATGCCAGAATACAACTGTTGTGGCTATCCAATGGACGTTATAAACCATGACTTAATGCTGACGCTGGCGGCGAGAAACCTCTGCATAGCAGAAAAATTGGGCTTACCAATAATGGCGCTCTGCAACGGATGCTTCTGCAGCCTAAATGAAACCAACAAGATCCTAAAAGAGGACAAGAAGCTCCGCGAGAAGATTAACGGCTATTTGAAAGAGGTTAGCATGGAGTTTAAAGGCACAATAGAAGTTAAACATCTAATCTATGTGCTTTCAGAGGACGTGGGATACGAAAAGATAAAGAACGCCGTCAAAAAGCCTTTGGCTGGTGTCCGTGTAGCTCAACACAGCGGATGCCACGTTTTAAGACCCCGCAAATATGTGGGACGCGATGACCCAGAAAACCCAACAACACTTAAGGAGTTGATTAGGCTGACAGGTGCCGAATGCCTAGACTATATGGATGAAACTGAGTGCTGCGGAAACCCAATAATTGGCGTTAATGAGGACGTGCCTTTCCAGATGGCTAAGGAGAAACTTGACCACGTGCGGGCTGTGGGTGCCCAAGCGCTTGTAACTTGTTGTCCCTTCTGCCACATAATGTTCGACCTAAACCAACCCCGTATAGAAAGAGCCTTCAACGAAAAATTCAACATGCCAGTCCTCCACTACCCCCAGCTTCTAGGCTTAGCCATGGGCTTCTCGCCAGAAGAATTAGCCCTAAACGAGCTTAGAGTAAAACCAACAGAATTGTTAAACCGAATTAAATAGGTGTGAATTATATGGCAAAACAAAAATTGAAATTCGCCTTTTACTGGGCTGCAAGCTGTGGCGGATGCGAAATCGCCGTCTTAGACATTAACGAGAAAATCTTGGATGTAGTACAAATTGCTGATATCGTGTTTTGGCCTGTTGCCATGGACATAAAATATAAAGATGTTGAAGCCATGCCAGACAAATACATTGATGTATGCTTCTTTAATGGCGGAATCCGCAATAGCGAACAAGAGTATATGGCGAAACTTTTAAGGCAGAAGGCAAAAATCCTTGTAGCTTATGGTGCTTGTGCACATCTCGGCGGCGTTCCCGGGTTGGCTAATCTCCACAATAAGAAGGAAATCTTCGAACAAGTTTACGCTAAAACATTCTCAACAGATAACTCCAACAAGGTTTTCCCACAGCCGAAGGTGCATGTTAAAGAGGGCGAATTGGAGATTCCAGAGTTCTACGACACCGTGCGAACTCTAGACCAATCAGTGGATGTCGACTATTATGTTCCGGGCTGTCCGCCAGCGGTGGAGCGCACAATATTCGCTTTAGAAGCCGTAGCTAAAGGCGAGCTACCGCCGAAGGGCTCTGTTTTGGCGCCGTTAAAGTCTGTTTGTGACGAGTGCCCCAAAAAGAAGGAGAACAAGAAGATATCACGGATATACCGCGTCTACGAGAAGGCTCCAGACCCCGAAAAGTGCCTACTCGAGCAAGGCATTATATGCATGGGGCCAGCCACAAGGGGCGGATGTAGCGCCAGATGCTTGAAGGCTGACATGCCCTGCACCGGTTGTGGCGGACCATGTCCAAACGCTCCGGAGCAAGGCGCCGCCATGATAAGCGCTTTAGCCTCAATTCTTGGCTTAGAGGAGGAGAAGGAGAAATACACCGAGGAAGAAGTTGAAAAGCTTATAGACCAGATTAAGGATCCTGTTGGAACTTTCTACATGTATGGTTTACCAGCCTCAATTTTGCGGAGGAAGGTGATTCGCACATGAAAGAAATAATCATAGACCCAATAACAAGGCTTGAGGGTCACGGTAAAATAGCCATATTCCTAAACGATGCTGGCGAGGTGGAAAACGCCTACCTGCAGATTCCAGAGCTTCGTGGCTTCGAGAAATTCTGTATTGGGCGCAAAGCCGAGGATATGCCGCTTTTAACCAGCAGAATTTGCGGCGTTTGTCCAGTGGCGCATCACATGGCTGGAACAAAAGCTTTGGATGCCGCCTTCAACGTGGAGCCGCCATCGGCAGCTAAAAAGCTTCGGGAACTAATGTACTGTGGCTACTACATTTACGACCACACACTTCACTTCTATTATTTGGGCGGACCAGACTTTGTTGTTGGTCCAGATGCACCGCCAGAGAAGCGTAATATTCTTGGGGTTATTGAGAAGGCTGGCCTGGATGTTGCTAAGGAAGTAATTAAGCATAGGGCTTATGGACAGAGGATAGTTGAGCTGATAGGCGGAAAAGCTACTCACCCAGTCTGCGGGTTGCCGGGCGGAGTATCTAAGCCTTTGAGCGAGGAGAACCGGCAGGAAATTGAGAAGATGGTGACTTCTGCTGTTGAGTTTGCAAAGTTTTCTTTGAAGCTTTTCCATGATATTGTTTTGAAGAACACCAAATATGTTGAGCTGATTAAGAGCGACGCCTACACCTTGCGCACTTACTATATGGGTTTGGTGGACGAGCACAACAAAGTTAACTTTTACGATGGAAGAATACGGGTTGTAGACCTCAACGGCAAAGAATTTGCAAAGTTTGAGGCTAAGGACTATTTGGAGCACATCGCCGAGCATGTGGAGCCATGGACCTACGTGAAACAGCCATACTTAAAGAAGGTTGGCTGGAAAGGCTTTGTCGACGGTCCTGAAAGCGGGGCTTACCGCGTCGGTCCGCTGGGAAGACTTAACGCTGCTGACGGAATGGCAACACCACTAGCCCAAGCTGAATACGAGTTCATGTATAAGACCTTGGGCGGGAAGCCAGTGCATTCTACGTTGGCTTATCATTGGGCTAGGCTTATTGAGTTGTTGTATGCAGCTGAAAGGGCTGTTGAGCTGGTCAAAGACCCAGAAATAACAAGCACGAATGTAAGGAACAAGCCTGGCAAGCCTGGCGAAGGCGTGGGCGTCGTCGAAGCTGCTAGGGGTACGCTGATTCACCATTATGTCTTGGACGAGAACGCCTTAATCAAGGATGTCAACTTGATTGTGGCTACTGTTAACAATGCGCCTTCGATTAATATGTCTGTTCGAAATGCGGCTAAGGGCTTTATTCACGGAGGCAAAGTTGACCATGGCTTGCTTAACATGGTGGAGATGGCTTTTAGGGCTTATGACCCATGCTTTGGATGCGCAACCCACTTTGCTGTTGGACAACTGCCACTGACCGTGGAAATCTATAACAGCGAAGGAAAGCTCATTAAAAAAGTGCAAAGATAAAGCCTTCCTTTTCCCTTTTATTTTTGGAGAAAAGCCTTTGGCGCTGGAAGGTTCTTTCGAGAAGAAGTTGAGGGATTGGTTTTCCGGCGCTGAGAGGGTCGTTGTTGCTGGTATTGGTAGCCCTATTCGTATGGACGATTTTGTCGGTGTGAAGGTTGTCCGCGACTTGCAGGGTAAAGTTTCTGATAAGGTTTTGCTGATCGAATGTGAGACTGTTCCCGAAAGTTATCTTCAGCAGATAGCTGACTTTAAGCCGACACATGTCCTGCTTATTGACGCTGCTGTTATGGGCTTGGAGCCAGGCGAGTGTAGGCTTGTTAAGCCAGAGCACCTTCAAGTTTTCCCAGCCATTTCAACCCATATGCTTCCGCTGCGGGTGTTCTGTGACTACCTTGCCAAAACGGTGGGCGCAAAGATAGCTCTACTATTAATAGAGCCTAAAAACACGGATTTTGGTGAAGGCTTATCCCCGGAAATTGGCGAGGTTGAACAGAGGATTGTGAATTTTTTGCTGAAAATTCTTCCGTTAAACGGCAAACTTGTTGACGATATAATATAAATAAAAAGATGGGTGGATTTAGGTCGGCGGTGCCACTTTTAGGGCTTCTTGGAAAAGCTTCTTTGTTGCCGTTATGCGAGCCTTCTGTGCCAGAACATCAGCTGTGACAAGGTCTAAGGCTTCTTCTGGGCACCACTTGACGCATTGTGGTCCGTCTGGCTTGTCCTTGCACAAGTCACAGATAAAAACTACCTTCTTTTCCGGATGGAGTGAAACCGCTCCATAGTCGCAAGCTTCAATGCACCATCCGCAGCCGTTGCACTTGTCCTCATCCACAATTATTGTGCCATTCTCATCCGACTGGGTTAGGGCATCTCTTGGACAGGCGGCAACGCAAGGCGGGTCCTCGCAAAGCCTACACGTAATAGAAATGTTAACGAGCGGGTTAAGCCTAACAACCCTGATCCTTGATTTTAAAGGATTAAAAGTCTTCTCCTTATTCCATGCGCATATGTATTCACAGACTTGGCAGCCAACACACTTGTCTGGGTCGGCTGAAACGAATTTTCTTTCATGAATCTTAACCATTCATCACGCCTCCTCTAAGCTTTTTGGACCTTTGCCTCCACAATTTGGATTAGGTCATCCATGCCCAACTGCTTAAGTTTCTCAAGTGTTGGTATGCCATCCCTAGTCCATCCCCGCGCTTCATAATAGTCGTCTAACATCATTTCCAGCTCCTCTTGGGTAACAAAAGCGCCCTTGGATGGGCCCTCATCCGGAATTGGGCAGTGCATAACCTTATAGGGCAGATGGTCGTCCTTTCTGCCTAAGCCCTCTCGTACGTTTATGATTCTTGCAAGATTGTTTATCCGCTCGCCCTTAACCCGCATGTCTTCTGGTGTTGTTTCAAAGCCTGTCACGAGTGTGTAAAGCTTCGCCAAATCCTCAAACTCCTTGTAGTATGTGCCTCTGGAGAACTTGCATATTATCAGCGAATCGATAATAGTGTAGACATCTTCAATATCCTTGACAGCCTTCGCCCTACCCTTCTCGTACTTCAGCCTGTTAAACTTGCCCTTAACGTCAAAGGCGTAGGCTCCATGCCTATTGTGGTCGGCTCCACGGAAGGAAACAGCAAAGCCCAAAGCCGCCGTTTTAAGGCATCTTAAGTCGTAACCGGTAACCTCAACACCTTTAATATGTAGGGCAAATTTCTCCGTGCCCTTGCCAATTTTTTCTGCGGCAAACTTGACACCTTCAGCCAGAATGTCGCCTATGCCTTCTCGTTTGCCAATCTTTTCGATAAGCTTCACTAACGCCTCATGGTTGCCAAAACGGGCTTCGATGCCGTCCATATCTTTAGCGGTTAATATGCCGTTTTCAAAGCAGTCCATGGCGAAACCAACAATTACACCAGCACTGATGGAGTCTATGCCGTAATAATTGCAAAGCTCGCTGCCCTTGATAACGGCGTCGAGGCGGTCAACCCCACAATAAGGTCCCATAGCCCATAAAGGCTCATATTCAACCCTAGCCATAGCCCCTTTATACGGGCCTTCGGTGACAACGCACACGTGCTCGCATCTCATGGCGCATGAGCTGCAGCCAATGATTTTCGCCACGTACCTCTCGTTCAAGTATTCGCCGCTAACTTTTTCCGCAGCCTCAAAATGGGCGTTATTATAGTTGCGAGTTGGCATGCAGTGCAAGGCGTTATGCACTAGAACGTTTTCAGGCGTGCCTAGTGTTCGGTACTTCTTTGTGGCTGGGCCCTTCATCCTCTCGTGAAATTCCTTAACAAACTCTAGGAACTCGTCCGGCTTCGCAACCGTAACATCACGCGTTCCACGGATAGCAACGGCCTTCAAATTCTTTGAACCCATAACAGCCCCAAGCCCACATCTGCCAGCAGCCCTCGACTTCTCATTGATTATGCACG
>JAVZNT010000023.1:0-10470 GCA_038882655.1 Bathyarchaeia archaeon
TAGCTTTTTGCGGGATGGGCGTCTAATGGAAGATAGACTTGCAAGCTTCAAGGCAAAATACAAACGCTTCTTAAGGGATGGAAGCGAAGACCCCTTAACCCTAATAGCGGAAGCGGAAGGACTTCTTGCCGAAATTAGGGCTAAGGGCGACCAAAAACTTGCAAAGGAGTTTGAGGAAATCCTAATAGACTTATCCTTCGCGGTTGAAGAGACAAAATGCCACTGTCACATGGCGAACCGCTGCAGATGCTGAAAGGTAGAGGAAGGAAAAGGTCTACAAAGTTTCTTTTAAGATTTCGAGGATGTCTCTAACGGCTATTTTTTCTTCCGCTTCCAGAACTTTTATGGCGTCTTCAAGGGTTGTTATGCAGAAGGGGCATGCCACAGCTATAATTTCAGCGCCAAGTTCTAAGGCTTCCTTAACACGGTTTACACATGGTCTCTTTTCCGGTTGGGCTTCTTCTGTCCAGACTCTTCCGGCTCCGCCACCGCAGCAGAAGCTGGCTTCTTTTGTGCGTTTCATTTCGATAAGCTCTAAGCCGTTTATTGACTGGAGAATCCGCCTTGGCTCCTCATAGATTTGGTTTCGCTTTCCTAAGAAGCATGGGTCGTGGTAGGCAACCCGTCTACCGTATGGTTTTGTGGGTTTTAATGCGCCTTTTTCTACGGCTTCGGCCAAAAACTGTGTGTAGTGCTGGACGTTTAGCGCTAAATCCTTGTAGGGTTTGTCGTTTTTGAAGGTGTTGTAGCAGTGGGGCGAAACGGTCACGATGCTGTTCGCATTAAACTTCTTGAAAACATCAACGTTATGTTCTGCAAGCATTTCAAACAAGCCCTTCTCGCCCATGCGTAGTATGTGGTCTCCGCAGCACCACTCTTCTTCGCCTAAAGTGGCATAGTCAACGCCAAGTCTGTCAAAAATTGTTGCCATTGTTCTGGCTAATTCCTTGTTCCTAGCATCATAGGCGGTTGAGCAACACACGAAAAAGAGAACATTCGCTTTCGTCACATTTGGATAGGTTTTAACATTTAAGCCTTCAGCCCAAGCCATTCGCTTGCTCTGATGGGTTCCCATTGGATTGTGGTATTTCATAACGCTTTCCAAAACGTCCTTAACAGTTCTTGGGAGGGCGCCCATCTCCACTAGGAGGCTGCGGTCTTCAACAACAGAGTTTGCACAGTTAACAAGCTTCGGACAGAAAAGCGTGCACGAATTGCATGATGTGCAGAGCCAAACATTGTCACCCATGGGCTTCAGTCTCTCGTCTAAGCCTTCATCTCTCGAATCGGCAATAAACCTGTAATTGGCTGTTAAAGTCGAGGGCCCAAGAAACCTTTCATCTATGGCTGCTGGACAGGCGGAATGGCAAATCGAACACTTGGTGCATAGCGTCAAATCCCAGTATTTTTTGAGGTCTTCTGGAGACTGTGTAAACTCTTCAGGCTTTTTGAAGGCGTCTGCCGGCTTAACAAGCACAGTTTTGATTTTTCTGAAGTTTTGGAAGAAGGGCTGTATATCGACAACCAAATCCCTTACAACTGGGAGATTTGATAGGGGCTCAATGGTTATTTTGTCGGTGTTAATATCTAAAATTTGCGTGTAGCAAGCCAGCATCGGCTTGCCGTTGATGTTTACTGCACAGCTTCCGCAAATTCCCATTCTACATGAGTGCCTAAACGTGAGCGTTTCATCCAGATTCTCCTTGACATAGTTGAGCACATCTAAGATTGTTGTTCCGCGGCGGATTGGTACTTTAAACGTGGAAATGTAACGCCTATTCGTGTCTGGGTCGTAGCGTCGAATTCTGAATTCAACAACCTTAACAACTTCACCATTCATGTGCAAATCCTCCTAGTACTTTCTGGCGGCGGGCTGCCACTTTGTAATAGTAACTGGAACATACTCGAGTCTCGGTCCCTCCACAGTATAATTCGCCAGCGTGTGGACAAGCCACTTCTCGTCGTCGCGTTTCGGATAGTCAAGCCTTGAGTGGGCGCCGCGTGATTCGGTTCTTGCCAGTGCGCTTATAACGGTGACTTCAGCTAAGTCCAGCATGAAATCAAGCTGAAGGGCGGCTGTAAACCCTGTGTTGAAGGTTTTGCCCTTATCCTCCACCTTTATGTGCTTAAATCGTTCCTTGAGCATTCTAACCTCTTTTAAGGCGCTTTTCAGCTCTTCGCCTGTTCTGAAAATCCAAACCTTAGTGTTCATAAGCCTCCTCATCTCATCCCTCAATTGGGGGACCCTTTCGCTGCCTTCGCTTCCAAGGATTCCGTCAAAAACCCGTTTTTCTTCGGCTAAAGCTTTTTCCTCCGGAAATTCATGAAAACTGGCAGACATAACATATTTTGCTGCTTCCTCTCCTGCAACAGCCCCAAAGACTAGGCATTCAGCTGTTGAGTTTGTTCCAAGCCTGTTAGCGCCGTGAAGGCTTAGACATGAGCATTCGCCGGCGGCATACAAACCTTTGATGTGAGTTTCAGTTCTTATGTTGGCTTTAATTCCGCCCATGGAATAGTGGGCTGCTGGACGAATTGGTATGGGCTCTTTGACGGGATCAACTCCGCCAAGCTTTATGGCGACATCCCTTATGAGCGGCAGCCTCTCGTTAATTTTCTCCTCGCCCAAGTGCCTAAGGTCCAAGGCAATGTATGGACCGTAAGGACCCGTAAAGGCTCTCCCTTCGAGAATTTCGGTTTGCTCAGCCCTTGAGACCACGTCGCGGGGAGCCAATTCCATCTTTTCTGGGGCATAGCGTTTCATGAAGCGCTCTCCAAGGGCGTTATACAGATAGCCGCCCTCACCTCGTGCGCCTTCAGTGATTAGTACGCCTGAGGGCACTAAGCCTGTTGGGTGGAACTGGACAAACTCCATGTCTTCGAGGGGTGCGCCAGCTCGATAAGCCATAGTCATGCCATCACCAGTCGTTGTATGGGAGAAAGTTGTAAACTCGTATATGCGCTCGTGACCGCCAGTAGCCATCACAACGGCTTTAGCCTTAAAAGCGTGCATCTCGCCTGTTTCAAGCTCTATGGCTGTTAAACCCGCTACAGTGTTGTCTTCAACTATTAGCGAGGTGGCAAACCACTCGTCATAAAACTTCACGTTGTCGTAGGTTGTGGCTTTCCCGTAAAGCGTGTGCATCTCATGAAAACCAGTCATGTCAGCCGCAAAACAAGCCCTTGGATAAGTGTGACCGCCGAAGGGGCGCTGGTCTATTTTCCCTTCTGCTGTGCGGCTCCATGGGCAACCCCAATGCTCCATCAAAATAATTTCTTTGGGCGCCTGCCTAACAAAGAATTCCACAACGTCCTGGTCTGCTAGATAGTCGGCGCCCTTCACAGTGTCAAAGGCATGCAAGTCGAAGGAGTCTTCTTCCCGCATGACAGCGGCTGTTCCGCCCTGTGCACAAACGGAATGCGACCTCAAAGGGTGAAGCTTAGAAATCACTGCTATGTCCAGTTTGTTGTTGAACTCTGCAGCCGCAACGGCAGCCCTTAAGCCAGCCAAGCCCGCGCCAACAATAACTATGTCATGGTTGTGCTTCTCCATTAATGATACCATCCAATTTTGAGGGAATACCCTAGTTTTCACCTTCTAACCTTTATATTTTTCCAGCAAAACCTCAATGTTTAAACCTATTTTAAGGCGAAACCAATAGAATTGTTAAAAGCTACGCTGTAACTGGTGAAGGGCGGGAAATGTTCCATAATGTTCTAGTCGCCAATAGGGGAGAAATCGCTTTAAGGGTGATTAGGGCATGTAGGGAACTCGGCGTCAAGACAGTAGCCGTCTACTCAGAAGCAGACGTCAACTCGCTTCATGTTCAATACGCCGACGAATGCTATTTTATAGGCACAGCAGAGCCTAGCCAAAGCTACCTAAACATAGGGAAAATAATTGAAACAGCCAAAAAATCCGGCTGCGAAGCCATCCATCCCGGATACGGTTTTCTATCCCAAATACCAAGCTTTGCAGAAGCATGTACAAAAAATGGTTTAGAGTTTATAGGACCCCCAGCCGAAGTGCTAAGGCAGATGGGGAATAAAGTTAAGGCTCGAAAGGCTGCGGCAGAAGCCGGAGTGCCCGTTATCCCCGGAAGCCTAAAGCCCACTAGCAGTCCAGAAGAAGCTTTAGAACTAGCCGAAGAGGTTGGTTATCCAGTTTTGGTTAAGGCTGTTTATGGGGGCGGCGGGAAGGGCATGCGCCTCGTCAAAAGCCATGACGAAATGTGCCAAGTCTTGGAGACCGCTGCCTTAGAGGCGCAGTCATCCTTTGGAAGTCGCGAAATCTACGTTGAAAAGTTTCTTCCAAGGGCTAGGCACATAGAATTCCAAATATTAGCTGACAAGAAGGGGAGGGTTATCCATTTAGGCGAGAGGGAATGCTCAATCCAAAGGCGTTATCAGAAGCTCATTGAGGAGACGCCTTCGCCATTCATGACTTTGGAGCTGAGGAAAGAGATGGGCATGGCAGCTCTAAAAATTGCGAAAGCTATAAACTATGTTAATGCTGGAACCGTCGAGTTCCTTGTAGACCAGCATGGCAACTATTACTTTTTGGAGATGAACACTAGGCTTCAAGTGGAGCACTTGATAACCGAAATGGTAACGGGCATAGACATAGTTAAAGAGCAGATAAAAATCGCCGCTGGAGAAAAACTCGAATACAGCCAGAGGAATGTGCTAATTCGTGGACACGCCATCAACTGCCGAATAAACGCTGAAGACCCCTACGAAAACTTCGCGCCATCGCCGGGAACTGTTACAAATCTGCGTTTGCCAGGCGGTCCTGGGGTTAGGATTGACACACACCTTTACGCTGGCTACACGGTGTCAGTTTTCTACGACCCGTTGGTTGCAAAGCTTGCTGTTTGGGGTTTAAGCCGCCTAGAAGCCATAAAGAGAATGCGCAACGCTCTAGACGAATTCGTGATAGAGGGGATTAAAACCACAATACCACTCCATAGGCGGATAATGAAGGACGAAGACTTCTTGAGGGGCGACATCCACATAAACTTCGTTGACGATAGAATTGAGAAGCTTCTTCCAGAAAAAGCCTTAACGGAGGAGGAGATAGCCGCGATTACCGCTGTGCTGGCTAACCAAACTGGCAAAGCTAAAGTTAAGGCGTTAATTCCTAAGCGCGAACAGAAGGGAGTTTCCTTTTGGAAGATTGCTGACAGAAGTAGGAGGCTGAGGCGAACCCTTTGAAAATCTACGAAGTTTTGGTTGGCAATAAGGCACACAACGTTAAAGTTTTGAAAGAAGAGAATAACTATTTCCTAGCGGATGTTGATGGGAAAACTGTTGAAGTTAAATTTGCAAACTCTGGCGGCGGAAAATTCTCTTTAGAAATAAATGGCGAAAAACTTTCGACAGAGCTCTTGAAGATTTCTGGAAACATTATGCGGGTTAAAGTTGGAAGGAAAACCTTCGAGGTTCAATATCTCACACCAACATTTAAACCGGAAACCCTTAAAATTGAGCCATCTCCTGCTTCACCTAAAAAGCCCGCTGTTAACCTTGCGGTTAGGAAGAATGCTGTTTTAGCCCCTATAGCTGGAAGAATAGTGGCATTAAAAGTTGGTGTTGGACAGAAGGTTTCTATGGGAGATTGCGTATGCATTTTGGAAGCCATGAAGATGGCGAACAAGGTTACAGCGCCCAAGGACGGGGTTGTTAAGGAAGTCCTAGTTTCCGAAGGGGCTGTTGTGAATAAGGGAGATGTTTTGGCAGTTATCGCCTAGAAACTTTTTTATAACAAAGGATAATTGCATTTAAACCTCCAGCAAGAAAGGGTTGAATAGGCACATGTTTATTGGAACAGATCATGTTGGCGTGGCTGTTAAAAATTTGGATGAGGCTATTAGCGTTTACCGTGACATTCTTGGTTTTAAGCTTTTAGGCGTTCATGTCCTAACAGAGCGGAAGGTTAAGGTGGCTTTTTTCTCCACTGGTGGCGAAACTCAAATTGAGCTTTTAGAACCTTTGGACAGTGATAGTCCAGTTGCAAAATTCCTTGAAAACCGAGGTGAGGGCATCCACCATATAGCCGTAAAAGTGGACGATATTGAAAAAGCTTTAGAGGTGCTTAAAGGGAAGGGCGTTATTCTTGTTGATGAAAAGCCAAGGACTGGTGCTGAAGGAAAGAAAATAGCCTTTGTCCACCCAAAAAGCACGAAGGGTGTTCTGCTAGAGCTCGTTATGGTGTAAAATGCATAAATTGAGACTTGCTTGACATTGTAGGGGGGCTGAAGCCTTCTGCGTTCCGTGAAAACAGTCTTTCTCATCCAGTCTTTCCACTCCTTTGCCAGCGGCATCCTCGGTGTCGTAATCCCACTGATAATGAAGGAGAGACGCATAGACATAGTCCTAATAGGCTTCGTTTTCGCAGCTATGCCCCTAATAATGCAGGTGGGCAGAATGTTTTTCGCCACTCTGTCAGACTTTTTTGGAAGGAAACCCTTTTTTATGGCTAATGGCTTTTTGGGCGCAATATCAAGTCTCATCTACTATTTCGCCCACACACCAATGGAGTTCCTCTTCGGAAAAGTTGCAGAAGGAACAAAAGAGGGCGCCATATGGGCTGTAAATAGGGCTTACCTCCTAGAAAGAAGTCAGGGAAACTGGAGACTCTTGGTAAATTTAAGAACGATTGTCTATATTGCCTTCGCCGTCGGAAGCCTCATAGCCGGATTCTTGGCGGCGCTCATCCTCTACGAGGGGACGATGATCTTATGCGTTATTCTAGGCATTTTAGGATTTCTCCTCTCCTTCACCTTAATTGATGAAAGGAAGGGGAATTTCACTGTTAAACAAGCCCTTCGCGTTCTAGACTTTAGGAAGAAAGGGCGAAAGTTCAAAATTTTCATTTTTCTCTTCTTTATGATAGGCTTGGCCTTCGGCTTCCGCTCCGGATACGTAATCCCATACTTTCTAAACGCTGTTGGTTTTTCCCCAGAGGATGTTGGACTAATTTTTGGCGCCATGATTCTTATGGCTGGCTTATCCTCATACATCTTCTCCAGATACTACGACGTGAAGAAACTCATTTTGATAAGTGGAATAATTTATTCAGCTCTCCTCATCCCCTTAGGATTATCTCCTGCCATTCTTGCCGCCGTCTTGGTGGTTGCTGTTGGCTTTGCCGAGGGAATAAACAGTGTAGGACATGAGGGAATATTATCAAAAATATGCGATGAGGAGTCTTACGGGACTGATATTGGCTTGCTTATGATGGGCCTCCACTTGGGCGAGTCGGCAAGCCTAGCCCTAAGCGGTATACTAATCGCAAACTGGGGCTTCACAGTTTCCTTTGCACTGGCAGCCACAATATACGCAGTTTTCTATGTTGGCGCATTCACATTATATGGGGAGAAATAGCCATGCCAACAAGCATAAAAGTGGAAAAACTTCAAGAAGGGCTAAAAACAAGGCTTATCGGAAAATACATTTTATTCGCTCATGAAGTCGGCTCGACCAACGACTGGGCTAGGGAGTTGATGGAACTGGGCGCCCCAGAAGGAACAGTTGCCATAGCTGAAACCCAAACCACCGGGCGGGGAAGACTTGGCAGAGAATGGATTTCGCCAAAAGGCGGCTTATGGTTCTCAATAATTCTCAAACCAAAGATTAAGCCACCAGAAACTGTTAAGCTCGTGTTTTTAGCTGGCCTAGCTGTTGCAGAAACCATACGTGAATTGTACGGCTTGGAGGCCGAAACCAAGTGGCCCAACGATGTTCTAATTAATGGTCGAAAGGTTTGCGGCATACTATCCGAGATGAAAACAATGGGCGAAAAGGTTGATTACACAATAATCGGTATAGGCGTAAACGCTAATCTGGACATTGAAAAGGATTTTCCAAAAGAGCTTAGGGAAACTGCAACTTCCATCCAGAAAGCCTTGAATAGAAAAATCGCCCTTGAAGAGCTTTTTAAGGCTTTATTGGAAAAAGTGGATAGCCTATACCAAATTTTCCTTAAAGAAGGATTCACGCCAATCCTGGAAGAATGGAAGAGTTACGCTTCCTTTCTAGGCTGTGAAGTGAAGATCTTAAGTGATGGCGACGGGCTTAAAGGCATAGCTTCTGACGTTGACAATGACGGGGCACTAGTTTTAAGGCTTAAAGATAGTTCTGTAAAACGTATTTTCGCCGGGGAAGTTTCCTTACAACGCTTGAAATTAAAACCACATGGACTTTGAATACTCAATGTATTTTTGTATGATATTTGTTACAGAGTTTTCTTCACTCATGCTAGAATGGCGTGAGTATAAGTAGAAAACTTGCACCCTGTTGTCGCTGAAAATTTTGGAGATCTGCGTTCGTAATCCTACATGCCTACCTTCAAGACGTGTGAACTGAGTAGCGATTTCCTTAATTTCAGACTCGAGAGCCCTTTTCTGCTCCTCCAACGCTTTGATTTTCCGCAGGAGTTGTTCCTCTGAGTAGGGGGACGTCATTCCAAGATGTATAACTTTCTGAATAAATGCAGCATCACCTACTGAAACCTTCAGCTTTTCAGCGAGTTCCAAAATTCCACAGCGTTGGTTAACATAAATCGCTTTCTGGCTCTTCTTTAGTCCAACTTTAACCAAAACTGTTCACACTCTTTCTGTTTAAGATGGTTTCAAGTTTTTTCCGATCTTCAATCAACTCATTCAGCATTCTTTCTTCCCTTTTTATGTCGTTTGGCAACTCCGTTATCCGCTTCCTTAAATATGCTATCCTCTCTTCAAGAGACCGCACTTCCTGTACAAGAAATTGAATCTTGAGCGTGAGCAACCCTTTACGGATTATGTTTTCCGTTTGGTCTCCGAGGTTTTCATATAACTGTGTCGGAATAATAATCTTAACACGTTTATCTTCACCCTTACTCATCTATGAACCTCCCGTAACTTTAACCCCCTCCTACCGACGATTTTTTGAATGCTTCTCAATGGCACGTCTTCCACATCTTTTCGATTTAAGTCTGAGAACTCATAGCTTTGTCTCCTGACATATTCTGAGAGTTCTGATTTGAGATGTTGGAGATTTTTTTCTTCAACATCAACGATGGTTGTGATGATTTCTTGGTTATTTACCGTATCCTTTAATGAGTTAAGTAAAAATGTGAAATGAGGGATACAAAGACCTTTAGAATCCTTGAAAAGTTTGAGAAATTCTTCCTCATATGACGAGAGTAGCTCCACAACTCTTTTGATGTAAATCTCCATAAAACTGTCTAAATGGGCGCATACAGGACAGTTGACTGTTCGGGTGAAACTCTTCTCGCATTTCTTTCTTTGCTTATGTAAGTCTTGGAGAAGTTTTTCTGTGATGCTTTGAGTGATTAGGGCTATTCCGTGGCCGTCAGAGCTTTCCGGTTTTGTGGCGGTTATAAGCATTCTGTAAAAGTGGTGGTTGCAAAATCCTCCGCTTTCAATAAGTTTTTCCCTCGCTTTGGCATCCATGACAAGCTCGGAAAGATAATCATCTATGTATTTCCTTTCAATCTCATCCTCAAGTGCACATAGAAAACATTCCGCTCCGCTTTTGATCATCCTCTCGATGTGGAAGTATGTTACATCAACGCTCATGCAAATCACCACTGTTC
The DNA here is from genome assembly GCA_038882655.1 of Bathyarchaeia archaeon. Taxonomy (GTDB): domain Archaea; phylum Thermoproteota; class Bathyarchaeia; order Bathyarchaeales; family Bathycorpusculaceae; genus JAGTQI01. The sequence continues at coordinate 9,599 of JAVZNT010000023.1, forward strand.
CTCAATCGTTTTTAATATGCTTACAGCGTAGAAAGTATCCTCAAAACTGGATATTCCGAGGTCTGACCTTGCAAATCCGCCGTTTGCGTTCTGGCATTTAAGAACAAGTTCGGCTGTCTGTTTTGGGTATCTTAGGCTTTCGCCAAGAAGATTAAGCGTTGTCGCTCCATAGTATATGTGCTCCATGTATGAAGTGAAAGCGCTTGGAACGACTGTGAATCCTCCATAAGGCTTTTCACAAGCCCTGACATAATCCAGAGTCTCCCTTAACGACTTAACAGGATAACCAAGATTGAAAAGCGAAGCCACAGCATGATATGTTGAATTCAAATTTGAGTGCGCGTGTGCTCCAAAACCACCGTCGTCATTCTTGAAGCTCAAAAGCCAATCTATAATTTTCTTACGGTTAACCTCTACACTAACCATGTTAGCAAGCTCGACCGCCATCAACACCGAGAGAAATTCTGAGGCTACCTCAGCATAAACGTCAACTGTTCCAAAATCGCCCCTAACAACTGGCAATGAAAGAACAAACTTTTTCAAACGCTTTTCATCAAGCTCTTCATTGCAGAGTTTTAAGGCTTTAGCCACATAATAATGCGAATAAAGGTTGTCCGAGACGAAACTACGCAACCACCTTACAGTCTTTTCAGCATTTGGAAAAGAAAAGCTTAACAAACCCAAGATTGCCAGTCCATAATATGTGTCCTGCGCGTTTGACTCAGTGCCTTGACAAAAAGTGTAGCCGCCATCTTCATTCTGCCGGCTAACAACGTAGTCAACAACACGCTTAACCAACAAGTCTGTAAACTGTCCATTCACCAAAAGAGCTAACCGCCCCGCTTCCCGCAACCCAATACCCACCTAAACGC
>JAVZNT010000024.1:0-9841 GCA_038882655.1 Bathyarchaeia archaeon
CTTTATTTTTGTTAAAGATGAGGAAATTAAGGAGAAGCTTTATACGCTTTGTGAAAATCAAGAGTTCATGAAAGCCGCACCCATCTGGATTGTTGTTTGCCTTGATCTTCATAGACATTTAAAAGCCGCAAAATTAACCGGCGTAGATTACGACTTTACTGGAATTCTGCCCTACACATTTGGAGTTTTGAATGCCGCCCTTTCCCTTGAGAACATGGTCATAGCTGCTGAAGCCTTGGGGCTGGGAAGCGTCATAATTGGGTCTATTATAGAGCATCCTCAAATGGTTAAGGAAATTTTGAATCTGCCAGAGCACTGTCTAGCGTTATCAATTCTATGCATTGGGCATCCGAAAGAGAAACCTAAAAGAAGGGAGAAATGGAGTTACAAAGTTATTGTTTGCAAAAACAGTTATAGAGACATAAGCCTAAAAGAAGTATTAAAGTATTGGAAAAAAATTGTTTTAAACGGTTTAAAACGGTCTGGGAAAAAGCCGACAAAAGAAGATGTTGAAAAAGTTTGCGGAGAAAGAAGCTATGGAGTTGCCTACTCAAATCATTATAGGGAAGAATTTGTGAAAGATGTAAACGAGAAGCTTATGCGCTTCTTAAAGGAGCAAAAGCTGCTAAAGTAACCGGCTGGGAAGGTGCAAGTTTTGAGGATATTAAAAGATTTGGGTGAAAGAAGAGCCATTGAACTTATTTTGGAGCAGTTGGAGAAGATGCCGCAGATGCCCATTCCCTTCGGCGATGACGTTTCCGCTTATCCATTAAACGAGAAGCAGCTTCTTATTTTGAAGACTGACATGTTAGTTGGCAAAACAGACATCCCAAAAGGTATGAGCTTTTGGCAAGCAGCCCGTAAAGCAGTGGTCATGAATGTCAGCGACTTTGCTGCGAAGGGTGTAAAGCCTCTTGTTATGCTAGTTTCTCTCGGAATGCCGAAAAATACGACGGAGAAAGGGGTTGAAGAAATTGCTGAGGGCTTAAATGCTGGAGCCCGCGAATACGGCGCCTATATTATTGGCGGGGACACCAACGAGGCTTCAGACCTCATCATAAGCCTTTCAGTCTTCGGTTTGGCAGAAAGAGATTGTGTAATGCTGCGAAGTGGAGCTAAACCAGAAGACATGGTGGCGGTCACTGGTCCTTTTGGGAAAACATTAGCTGGGCTAAAAATTCTTCTTGAAGGATGTAAGGCGTCGAAAAATATTCGTGGTTCTCTTTTGGAGGCTGTTTACATGCCTAAAGCCCGTTTAAAGGAAGGTTTAGCCCTGAGCGCCACAAGAGCTATTACATCCGCTGTTGATTCGAGCGACGGTTTGGCTTGGAGTCTCTATGAGCTTTCAAAAGCTAGCAATGTGGGCTTTTTAATAGAAACTGTCCCAGTGGCTCGTGAAGCCGTTAAATTTGCTGAAATAAACGGTTTGAACCCGCTGGATTTAGCCCTTTACGGAGGCGAAGAGTACGAGCTTGTTTTAACCATAAAGCCCAATCTTTGGGATAAGGCGGAGAAAGCTGTTAAAAGTGTTGGCGGAAACCTCATCAAAATAGGGAGGGCGACCACTGAAAGGCAAATAGTTCTTGAAACTGAGGGAGAAAGGCGTGTTATTGAGCCTAAGGGTTGGGAGCATTTCAGAAAACACTAAAATGAAGACTTTTTCTGTTTACCCAACCGTTAAAGAGGCACTATTCTACGAAAGGCTTGGTGGTAACAAGGTTAGGTGCAGCCTCTGTGAGAGGAGATGTGAAATTGCAGAGGGTAATATGGGATTCTGCAGAACGAGGAGGAATTTTGGCGGCAAACTCTACACGCTTGTTTATGGCGACATAAGCGCCGTTGAAAGTCGCCCAATAGAGATTAAGCCCTTCTTCCACTACTGGCCAGGTTCAACAGCTCTAACCTTTTCCACCTGGTCATGCAACTTCGACTGCATCTGGTGTCAAAATTATCACTTATCAAAGGCTACACCAGAACCAGCTAAGGCAGTTCATTATCCCCCAGAAAAAATTGTTGAGTTAGCCCTTGCCTATGGAGATGCCGGTTTATGTGCAAGTTTTCAGGAGCCTACATTATTGACTGAGTGGGTTATTCAAGTCTTCAGTCTCGGCAAAAGTAAGGGAATAAAATATTGCTGTTATGTTTCAAATGGCTACATGACCCTTGAAGCTCTAAAAGCTCTTCGAGATGCTGGCTTGGACGGGCTTAAGATAGACGTTAAGGGTAACCATGAAACATACGTGAAATACTGTAGCGGCGCGGATGTAGAGAAGGTTTGGAGAATTGCCACGGAAACTAAGCGATTGGGTCTTCATGTTGAAATTGTGAACCTTGTTGTTAGTGGCGTTAACGACAGCGAAAACACTTTACGCTGGGTCATCGAAAGCCATTTGAAACATGTAGGACCAGAAACGCCATTGCATTTTACAAGGTATTTTCCAGCCTACAAGTTTTATAACCCACCCACTAAGGTTGAAACTTTGGAGAGGGCTTATGAGATGGCTAGAAAGGCCGGGGTTCTATATCCATACATTGGGAATGTTACGGGGCACAAGTATGAAAACACTTACTGCCCAACTTGCGGAGAGAAGCTGATTAGGCGATATGGATACTATGTTTTAAAATATGCCATTACAGAAGATAAGAAATGCCCGAAGTGTGGAACCGGAATTCCCGTAACCGGGCAGTATTTGGGAAGATTATGAGAGTTGAAAATTTTAGGGTTTTCTGCTTTTGAGGGTTTCCCTTAGCTTAAAATATGTTGCAGCGCCGAGAAATCTTCCTACAGCCGAGACAATGTAGACTATTTGTAAACCTAAAACCAAGCCGTATACGCCAACTGTTAAGTCAGATAGGTAACCACCTATAAGGGAGCCGAAAAATGTTACGGTTCCTATCAACAGATTGTAGAAGGCTGTAAAGCTTCCCCTATGCATTTCTGGAGAAACATCAATCAAGTATGTCGTCACACTTGCCTGCTCGAAAGCTGCAACAGCGCCCCAAAAAGCGCCTATGGCAGTCAGGACATAAATGTTTGGGGAAAAAGCGTAAGCCAATGGAACAGAAACGTAACTGAATCTAACGAAAATAAGCAGCGGCTTTCTGCCAACAGTGTCGGCGAAACTTCCGGCCCACCCAATAAAAATTATTGTAAATATTCCCTGGACAACACTAAGCAACGCTATCTCCAGCATAGAAGCCTTCAAAACTTTAACTTGCGTTATGGCAAACAGCGGCCAAGCAATTGACATGAAAAAAGTGAAGACCGCGCTGCAGGCGCAATATTTAACAAAGTCTGGAGACTTCTCCACAACCTTCACAACATCGAACAAATCCATCATGAAACTTTTCTTCACTTCTTTGCCGCTGTTTTTATTGGTCTTTTCAACTTTAACATAAAACATGATAAGCGATGATAGTAGTCCGCATGCCGTTGCAACAGCTATGGGAATAATGATTTGTTCCCGGACCGAACCTCCGATGGCCGTCATGATTACTCCGGAGGCCATTGTGGCTAAAATGCTTCCCACAGAAGCCCACAAATTGATTGTAGCGTTAATTCTTCCCAGACGGGAGGATGGAACCAAGTCGCCTATCAGGGCGGTCCACGCCGGAACAGTCATTGAGCCAAGAAGCGCTTGCAAACTGATTAGGATTACCAGTTGGCTTGCGGTCTTAATAAGCAACATTGGCAGCCAAAGCAGGGCAACAACCAAGCCGCCAAAAACAATGAAAGGGATTCTCCGCCCAAGTCTGTCGCTCAGTCTCCCCCAGAAAACCTGCATAACGTTATTTGATATATTGCTCATCGACTGGAACCATCCCATCTCCGAGGAGGAGGCACCCAATTCCTTAACCGCGTAGGGACCGACAAACGGGTTTATCATGCCTGTTCCAAGAGCGTTCGCTACTGAACGAACATAGACGATTTTCAGCTCCCCTTCGTTCTTAGATGACTCGTCATTTCTTTCTAGCATAATGCTCCGCTTTCTACCGAAGTCACATCATGTTTTAGTGGAAGCTTAAAAGCTAAGCGGTTCACAGTGACCTCTCCTAAAACATTCTTAATTTATTGTGTATATCATTTCTGAAAATTGAGAAAACATGTTGAAATCTACATTTTTCAAGGGAAAATTTATATGAAGGAAAATTGGTTCTATTTCAATCTCGTTTCGAAGGTCAGATTTCTGGGCGAGAAATTATTTCTTTCTAGTATTCCGCTTACCTTTCCGTTTTCTGACAACTGTAACTGTCGGCTCTTGGTTTAGCTGTCTGATTTGGGCGTTTGGGTATAGGCGTTCAATGTCCTTTCTAATTTTAGACAAGTCCACATCTCCATACGTTTTGACATCAACCACCGGGTTGCCATCCTCATCATAGCTTAGCGACACGGCGTATCCGGAGCCTATCTCAATTTTTGCTGGTTCCAAAATGAAACCCAGATCGTCAGCCAAATTTAACTCAACTGGTGTTGTGGTTTCACGCTTATGCCTTTTTTCAGCCATTGAACCACCGTTTAGAGAAAAGCATAAGAGAATTTAAAGGATTGCTACTCGAGAATAAGGATTACTTTTACAGTTTGTTAAAGGCTTAATGCACTAACAGTTTCTCCTCATGCTTTTTAAGGTATTCTGCAGCTTCACTAACATCCATGAATAGATCGTCTACCCGCTGCACATCTTCAACAGTTACCTTATCTCTATTAGAAGACTTGGCGCTCTGAGCTGCCAAGCTTAATAGTTGGACCGCATACCTCATGGAGCTTTTTGCCCCTACCTCAGCAAGCTTTTCAAGCGCGTACTTCTCCAGCTTAATCTTCTCCTCAGAAGCGCGAATCCTTAGGATTTCTTTGATGCTTTCTAGGTCATAGGGTTGTGTTGCAATGATGACTGAGCGATCTATAAGGTCAACGGGGAAGCCCAGCGGACTTCTTATGTCTGTTCCACGGATTCTTGCCACTCCACGGTTTGTAGCGAGAATTATTATTGGGACAAGCTCACTTTCCATGGCTCTTCCAAGGAAACTGAAGGCTTCCAAATCCAGTAGGTGGGCGTCATCTATGAAGAGCACGCCAGGGTGGATGAAGGCCTTGCCGCTGTCCACCCATTCTTTCACTTGCTGGTCAACGGCCATCCGCACTTCAGTGTCTATCTCCTTTGACTCAGAACCGCCAAAAAACAGCGAAAACAGCCCGCCCGAACGTTGTCTAGCATTTAACTCATCCAAATCCGCCAACGTAAGCATGTAAACAAACTCTTTCTCCTTCAGCACCTTGCCATTGGGGCGGGAAATCTTTCTCCGAGTGTCAACGTCGTAAGTTTTCCCCTTCTGGCTTTCAAGGCAAAGTCCAAGGTTGGCTACTCTGCCAGTTTCAGCGTCTATCTGGATGACATGCCCTTCAGATATACCCTCCGCAATTATCTGCTGGGCTATGGAGGCGCCAGCCTCAATGGTCTTCTCCTCCTCCCTTGTTTTCAGCGTAAGCCTAACGCTTTCCGGAACCTTCTGGTAGGGATTGTAGGGATGCGGTGCTGTCCGAATGTCAACCATTGTGACTTCGCCCTCGTACACCTTTCGCATTTCATGAATTTCAACGCCGATGCATTTCCTTATAGCCTCGATGAGAACCTCGGTTTTCTTCCGCTCAGTGCTGTAGATTTCGCTTCCGCTCATCTGTATGAATGGAACATTTTCGCCAAGCTCTTTAGAAATAGCCACTGCTATAGCGGTTTTTCCAGTGCCAGGTGGACCGGCCAAAATTATACATTTCCCACTAAGTTTACCCTCCTTAATCATCTTTACAACTAAGCCTGCAGCTTCCCTAGCCTTTTCCTGCCCAACCATCCCATCCTTTATCTTCGCAGCCTTTAGATTTTCATCTAGGCCTAAACCCTTTATGTGAGCGTGGGCGCCTATCCTCTCGAATTTTGATACTGGTGTGGTTGGCAGCTCTCTAATAGCCGCCATAGAGGTCACCCCAAGTTGAAGGGTTTAAAATGCTTTTATGTAACAAATTTTAAACCGAAATCACAAGGATAAAAATTTAGCGCTTACTTCCGCCTATTTCCCTTCTATCCAATAAGTAATTTAGAACGGTTATGCATGTAGCAGCCAAGTAAGGCTTTTTTCCAAGGGATATTTTCTCCCCGTAGCGTAGAGCAAAAGCCTCAACCTTCTTTGGTAAACCCACATGGTCCCCTAAAACAAAAACTGGATTTTCTCCAATATCAACCTCGAAAATATCTTTCCCGCCTTCTTCTAAAATATAAATTTTGGCTTTTTCTGCCTTATCCATTATCAAACCCTCAAAACTCGTTTTTGAAAGACTTATGCCCGGATGCGACTTCCCAGACAAAACCTTTTTCAATATTTGAGTCCACGTGTCCACGTCAGTTCTAACATCATAAAGTGTTAAGCCTTCAACTTTCAAATGTACTGGCGGCTGTGGCGGACCATTTAATATGGCATGAAAAACCGTATCCTTTCGTATCGCATGAGATAAGAAAAAGCTTGCGACAGCACACTCATAGACTATGTCTAGGCGTCCAGCATCATGTAGATTATCCCATTTTGCGTCTGTTCGACCAAGCCGCGAGTACAAAATGAATTCGCGCATCCTCATCACTCCATCTACATTAAGGTAATTTCTGAAGGAAGCCTCGGGCGGGATTTGAACCCGCGACCACCGCCTCTTTGTAGCTTTATAGCTTTACCAAGGCGGTGCCCCACCAGGCTAGGCTACCGAGGCACCCATAATCCAACAACAAATAGGCACATAAACGTTTTAAAGGATTTCGCGCTCCAAACAAAACAAACAATTTATAATCTTGAAATTCATCCATGCAACTGTGAAGGCGGGGGTCGCCAAGCCTGGTTAAAGGCGCAAGGCTTAGGACCTTGTCCCGCAGGGGTTCGTGGGTTCAAATCCCACCCCCCGCACTTTATCAGAACCCCCGAACTCTGTGGGGGTTCCGATACCTCCCCCAGAGCCATCCTCACTCATGCTTAAACCCCCATGACTCTGCTAATTTGTCTGCTTCGTCTTCTTGTTCTAGGCTGCTTTCCCAGAAGGCTTTATGATTTAGCTTTGCATGGGCTATTTCATGGGCTATTCCAAAATTGGAAATGTTCTTTTCCAAGATGATTACGTATTTCTTTTTCAACGCCTTAAGCTGGTTTAACGGTATTGTTTTTGAGGATGCATCAACGAAAAGGATGTTTTTAATTGCGAATTCGTAAATATTGCTTGGCAAACGTTGAAGAGTTTCTAGAAGGCGAATGTAAGTTTTTGATTTTTCTTTTAGCCCGTGCACGCCCCCTAAATCATAATGCACTTTCTCTAAAGACAACATAACCTCACTCATGCTTTAACACCTGCCTTTTTAATAAATTGTCTAAGTTTTTCCCTTTCCTTTATAAAAGCTTGTATTTGTTTTCTTATGTCGCGTTTTCTCCACAGCTTTCTGATTGCATGCCAATCTTCACGTAATTCTTTTTTGTTTTCGTATATTATTGCTTCAAGAAGCTCTTTATCATCTGAAATTTTAAGGAACACTTCAGCCATTTTGTAAATTGCATTTCTGAACCCTGCATCTATCCATAACTCGAAAATTTGGCGGAAAGTTTCAAAGTCGCCTTTGAGAACGTAATTTGATAATCCATTTAGGATGGTAATCTGTAGCATTGACGTTAAATATTGAAGTGGAAAGCCAAGATTATAGTGTTCCAAAATCCAAAAGTCGTATTCCACATTTGTAAGTTTTTCAATAAGTTTTCTATCTCTATCAATGTCTATTTTCGTTATTTCCGTAAGTTTCTTTGAGGGTTTGTAGAAGGTTTGCCTTTTAATATCAACGGTTTTCTCAAGAAGCCCTTGAGCCACCAGCTGGTTCAGGTAGTTGATGATGGTGCGTTTTGTATAGCCCATTTTTGTTGCTTCCATCACTATTTCGTTGAAGGATAAAGCCTTTGAAGGATTTGAAAACCATAAACTTAGGAGTCGCCCATAATCGCTTTTCGCTCCTCTCTTCGCCATACTTTTTCACCCTATCAGTTTTCCGATTTCACTAGGTGAAAAATTTAGCAACACTTATATAAAAGCCTTCCGAAAAAATGATATGGTGAAAAAAATTGCGTGAGGTGAAATAAAATGGAAAAACAATATGTCCGAGCAAGCTTCAACGTAGATAAACAAGTTTTAGACGACTTCAGAAAAGCAGTAGCTCAAAAATACGGAAGACTCTGGGGTGTTCTATGCCTAGAGTTTGAAGCCGCCCTGAAACTACGCCTCTCCCAACTTCAAGAGGAAATTACCCAGAGTCAAAATCAAAAAACGAGGGGAGGAGGCGATTAATGGTTGAAGGTTTTCAAGGCGTTTATTTAAATGGAGTTTGCCGTTGCGGTAAAACCTTCAACGTGTATGCTGAATTGCCTAGAACCGTTGAGGTTTCAAGCGGGGGAGAAATGTTCAGGGTTAGGCCTGCAGAGCACATTATCATTGTTTGTCCCTATTGCTTGCGGCTTGTCAACGTTGGCAACGGTAGCAGGCGGAAAAAGGGCGATTTAAAGCGGGGCTGAGATATGCGTGATGTTTTGGAAGGCTTAGGCATACAGAGGGCTCCTGTAACGTGGTTTGACAACGCTGTGAAGATTGGGCGTAAACGGGTTTTAGCTTTGGGTTTTTGCGGTTATGGCGGGGGCGTAGCGTTTATAGCAGTTTACAACCCAAACGAGCCTATAACTCAGGAATGGCTTAAACTCATTGCTGTTAAAGATGTGCTTTACGGAAAATGGAAGGGTGAAGATGGATGTGATGACAGCCAATGGTGTTTAAACCTTAAATGTCCCTATAACAGGGCAGAGTTGAAACATTTCAAAAAATATGGCGTGCAAAGCGTTGAGGATTTAAAGCGGCTGCATGGGTTTTTAGAGGAATGCGCGGGTAAGCTTGGGCTTGAATCTCAAGGTTCGGTTGTTTTATCGTTTGAAAAGCCGCCTTTGAAGTTGAAACGTGTTAAAAGGTGAGTTTAAGTTATGGCGGATTTGAAGGCTGAAGCCGCTCGTTATTGGGAAATGGGCTTCAACGTTGTCGCCCTCTTTTTTGAAGATAAAAGTGGGAAGGTTGAGAAGCGGGCTTTTGTCGAGTGGGGTAAATGGCATAGGGAAAGGCAAACCGAAGAGGAGTTTAATAGTCAGCCTTGGGAACGGGCGGACGGTTTTGGCGTGGTTTGCAGTTATCCAAACAAGGACGGCTTGTTCCTAACAGTTATAGATTATGATATAAAGGGAGTAACAGAGGAGGCTAAAGCGAAAGGCAAGGCGCTTTTATCAAAGTTTCCAGTAACCCAGATGGAGCAGACAGTTTCAGGCGGAATCCACCTTGTTTACCTGAGCCGCGTTAAACCCTCACGGAGTATAGGCGAGTTCCACGGTTCCCACGGCTTAGAGCTTATCGCCACAGGCAAGCTTTGCGTTATGGCTCCGTCCAAAGGCTACAAGCGGTTAAATGATAATCCGCCAAGGGTTGTCGAGGACGTTGAAAGCCTCTTCCACGAAGTTTTAGGCGTTGAAGACAGGCGGGCTGAAGCTGGAAAAGGCGGGGAACCAGAAGTTCTTGAAAAATGGCTCAGCCGCCTTAAACAATATTTGAAGGTTAAGGGTGAAGGCAGCCAATATGTTTATTGCCATTGTCCTTTCCATCCGCCCGACAACAACCCTTCATTCGCCATTAACAAGTTGAAGTTTTACGCGGTGGACTACCACGACTGCAAGGTTTACTCGCTTAAAGAGTTGGCTGAAGCCCTTGGCGTCCAGCTTGAAGGCGAAAGAAAAGATGTTATAG
>JAVZNT010000025.1:0-7516 GCA_038882655.1 Bathyarchaeia archaeon
ACTACATGAAATAGGCCATGCCCTTGGCTTAGCACATACAAATAATATAAATGAAGTGATGTATCCCGAAATACCTCTTGGAGTCGCACCAAGCATTATATCAGGCGAATCTAAAGAAAGGGCTCTTGATCTTTACTCGATTCCAGTCAATCAATACCTCAAAGTAGCTGTCCATTCGCCGGCACACATTTTGATTATCGATCCACTGGGCAGAAAGGTTGGATATGATTCTACAACAGCTACTTTTCTCCACGATATTCCATATGCGAAGGTGAACCTACTTGACACAGAACCAGAAAGTGTGGTGATACCATGGCCTCTTAATGGAACATATGTTATTCAATTAATCGGAATAGCAGACGGTTCATACACGCTAAACTTGACGCTTTCAACAGATTCTTCAACTTTCATGACTCAAACATTTAGCGGAACAATCACAAACGGTTCTATACAAACATTCACTGCAGACATTGCAACCTTAAATTTCAAGCTATATTCTTGGGACTATGTATTCAAAGACACAAAAAGAGACACAATATTAAGGATTAACGCCAGAGACAAGTACTTCCAGTTTATAGCCCCGAACAAGGATTTCGGCGTTAGATATGACCCCAAAATGATTCGACTAAAAAATGTGATAATAATATGCTTTGAGGATAAGGAAATGAGGCTGATCGCTACGGCAGTTGACGATAAAATCGATTTCTGCTCCGCAATTGCATTCGACAAGCAAACACGCAAAACCTACATACTAATAGACAAACCAAACCACTAACCTCTATCCACCTTATTTTTCTCACATCTTCATTCTTTCTAGCCTGAAACATCCTTAATTTTTAAGATCAAAAGAACATAAACTTAATTTTCAACTCTCTAAATTCCGTAACGTCTCCTAAACAGAAAATTGTTTTGTATAAAATGGGGGTTTGCAGGAGGGTTTATGAGTAGTCTTGTTCCATTTGGTACAAATTCAGTGTTATGCCCAGCGGTTTTTCAAGTTCAGCGTATGGCTCTAGGTTGAAGAGTTGTGGTGCTATTGCCCCAAGCCTGCTTGGGAGGTATGGCGAATCCACTCCAGTCAATACGAGGGTTACTTTTAGCTTTCCTTCCATTTCAGGGTTGACTCTTGCTCCCCAAATGACTAGTGCATTGTCGTCCATCATTTCTGTGACTATTTCGCCGACGCGATTTGCCTCCTCAATTGTCATTTGGGCATCCCCAGAAACATGGATTAGGGCGCCCTTTGCACCAGCATAATCCACATCTAAAAGCGGGTTTCTCAAGGCGTTTCGCACCGCTTCCTCGGCTCGGTTGGGCGCGTCTGATTCGCCTACGCCTATGACGGCTAGACCGCCTCGCTTAACAATGGTTTTGAAATCTGCAAAGTCCAAGTTGATTAGGCTTGGAGCCGAAATGGTTTCCACGATGCCCTTAATCATGTTTGCCAAAACTTGGTCTGCAATCTTGAAAGCCTCATTTATCGGCATGTTTGGAGCCAGATGAATTAGCTTATTATTGTCAATTACAACTATCGTGTCGCAGTGCTTTCGCATCTCTGTTAGGGCTTGGGCTGAATATTCTATGCGTCCCTTCTCAATTCGAAAAGGCGTTGTTACAACCCCAACGGTTAGGGCGCCCTTTTTCTTGGCTATTTCGGCTATAACTGGTGCTGCACCCGTTCCGGTTCCGCCGCCCAAGCCGGCGGTTATAAAGACTATATCTGCTTCATTTAGTAGTTCTTCGATTCGTTTTCTTGACTCTTCGATGGCAGCTTTTCCAAGCTGCGGGTCTCCGCCAACTCCCAAACCTTTTGTGAGCTTCTCTCCTATCAAAATTTTCCTATGCGCCTTTGAAATGTTTAGGTGAAGGGCATCAGTGTTTATGGCTATACATTCAGCTCCAACGATACCCATCTCCATGAGCCTTGTGACAGCATTGTTTCCAGCTCCTCCAACGCCGAGAACCAGCATGCGACAGAAACTTGGTGGACGAATTTCCTCTGGAACAGTGTTCTGCCAGGAATACTTGAAAGTCTGTTGTCTAGTTGACTGCATCTAATCAACCCTCTTCCTGCGCCAAACTTCATTATTTATCAAATCACGAATAGCCACACGAATTGCCTCAGCCCTGTTCGGATAAAACCTCTCATTCACAAGCTGGTCTAACGCCTCAATATACGGTTCGGGAAGATAGAGTGTGATCAACTTCATTTTAATTTCCCCCTCCGGTAAGCCAGAAAGATAGCATTTTGAGCTATACTTTTACATAATACGTATTAAATATGTTTTAAATATGCTCGTTCTTTTTCTTATAAGACTTACGCTATACATGTTTCAGGAACATGTCAATTCGCGTCTAGGCAAACCTCTAAGTTTTTATTCCTTGTTAAAGCATTTTACATATTGCCATGGAAGCCACAAAGGTGTTCTTTAGAAGCTTTGGGTGTTCAACAAATTTGGCCGACGGTGAAGTCATGGCTGGTTGCTTAGCGAAAGCCGGGTTCAAACTAGTGGACAGCGTGGCTGACGCCGACATAGTCGTTTACAACACTTGTGCTGTTAAGGGTCCAACGGAAAACCGCATGATCGACATTTTGAAAAAGGTTCCTAAAGGAAAGAGACTTCTTGTTGTTGGGTGTCTCCCGCTAATCAACTTTGATAGGCTACGCCACGAGACACGTTTTGACGGTGTTGCCGGTCCAGCCTTAGGCGAGAAAATAGCCGACATAGTTAATTATGTTTTGAAGGGAGAGAAAATTGTAGCTTTGGAGAATGCGAATAGGGCTAAACCAAGCCTAAATCTTCCAAGGATTCGCATAAACCCTGCTGTAGGCATAATCCCCATAAGTTATGGTTGTTTGGGCTCATGCGCCTACTGTTGCGTCGTCTTTGCACGAGGGTATCTAAGAAGCTACAGCATAGGGGAGATTGTGGAGCGTGTCAAAGCCGACCTGGCTGAAGGTGTGCGGGAGTTTTGGCTTACCTCGCAAGACACCGCTTGCTACGGGAAGGACATCAACACAAACTTGGCTGAGCTTATTGAGGCTGTATGCAATGTCAACGGAGACTTCAAAGTGCGTGTTGGAATGATGACTCCAAACATGGCGCTGGACATCCTAGAAAACCTAATTGAAGCCTATAAAAACGAAAAAGTCTTCAAATTCCTCCATTTGCCAGTCCAAAGCGGAGACGACCGTGTTCTGGAAAAGATGCACCGCTTCTACACGGTAGCTGACTTCAAAAAAATTGTAAACACTTTTAGAGCAGCCTTTCCAGAAATTACAATAGCTACGGACATTATTTGCGGCTTTCCAGGTGAAGATGAAAAAGCCTTTGAAAAGACCATACAGTTGATAGAGGATGTTAAGCCTGACATTGTTAATATATCAAAGTTTTTTGCAAGACCAAAAACCCCAGCCGCAGCCATGCAAGATACTATTCTGTTTCCAGAGATAAAGCGAAGAAGCGCCGCGCTAAGCGGTTTAGCTTCCAAAATTGCTTTTGAGAGAAATCGTGAATGGATCGGTTGGGAGGGTCTAATTCTAATAAATGAGGTTGGGAAGGTTCCTGGTTCATGGATGGGTAGAAACTTTGCCTACAAGCCAATAGTGGTGAAAAGCGCCGAGAACTTGCTGGGCAAGGTTATACGTGTTAAAATTTATGATGTCTCCTCAACTTATCTTGAAGGTTCATTACTGGGTTAAAATATTTTTGTAATTTTTACATGAAAATGGAGGAAAGTTGAGTGGTTTTTGCCTTCATTATCGTTAACTTAGCTGAAAATTTATATACACTTATGTTTAATTCGTTAAGGAATCTGAAATGCAGCCCAAAAACGTAGACAATTATCTCACTTATCCTGATAGGAGACCGCCAAAATCAAGAGATAATGGTGAGATAGGCAAGATTCTCAGCCGGAAAATACAATTGCCTTATGTTCACGTGGCGGATGTCTGCGGCACAAAAATAGAGTTACGCACCAACTCCTGGCATGTTAGCCGCTGGTGGCAGTTGAACTGGCATCTATGCAATTCAAAACCAGATGGAACAGTTTATGTTATTAACGGTGTCAGGGGCTATGAACCCCAACTGTTTTACAACCTTGAAAGGCGAAGAGTGCTAATAATTAACTCCGAGTATTATGGCGCTGCAAAATCCAACGGTGCGCTGGGATTGGCTAGTTTAATCCTAAAGGAAAGGGGCAAGTTTCCGCTTCATGCCGCGGCGGTGGGCTTTGAAAGGGAAAGTAAAGCCTATTGTGTAGCGATAATCGCTCCGACAGGGACGGGAAAGACGACGCAGTTTCATGAGCTTTTGTATAATGTTAGAACCAGCAAGGTCATAGGCGACGATTATCTCTTCGTAAGCTTCGACGAAAACAAAAGGGAAGTTGTCGTGGAGCAGCCTGAAAAGCAGCTTTACATGAGGACTGAGATAGCGGAGAGACACCCAACTTTCATCAAGGCTTTTGACGGTCTACCACTGGAAAACGTTGTCGTTAAGAAGGAGAATTGCCGACAAAAAAGCGACGACGTCAAAAAAATGGGACCCTGCTATCGGCTTGTTTATGCAGGAAGGAAAAAGTGCGTTTTTGATGAAGGTTTTGACAGGTGCTACTGGTCTTACGGAAACTCTAGGGTCATGTTCCCTCGGGAAAGGTTCACCATGCTAATTGCAGATGAAAAAGGTGACGTGCGTGAAGTTTTTAAGGGAAAGGAAGGCGTCGCAGACAGGGCTGTCTTGAAGTATGTGCTTCTGTTGACGAGGGATGAAAGTTCGCCGATAATCAGGAGGATAGAATGCGAAGAGGCAATAGAAATTCTGAAAGAGGGGAAGTTTCAAATAGCACCCGGTTCTGGTCCGCCAGAGAAGTGGGGACAGTACGGCTCTGAACCCTTCTATGATCCATACCAGTTGGAAATGGATAGGGATAGGCAAGAAAAGTTCTTCCGAAAACTTTTCGATTATGGCATCTTATTCTACTTGCTCAACACCGGATATCATGACGGAAGGAAAATTGAGGTCCACCAAACCCACGCCTACATTCGGGCGGCTTTGAGGCTAAACGGCTAGCCCGAAGCTTATAATTAGGTAAATTATTTATTGGTTATGCAGCTATTCTATCTTTTTGGAGATGGAGTGTTTGGTTGAGGAAAACCTTGTTGAGGTTGGACATGTAACCCACTACTTTACAAAGATTAGTGTTGCCGTGATTGAGCTTAAGGCGCCACTAGCCGTAGGCGACCACATAGCCATCAAAGGGCCGACAACAGACTTCGAGCAAATCGTAGAGTCTATGCAGATTGAGCATAAAAATGTGCAGAGGGCTGAAGCTGGACAAAGCATAGGCCTAAAGGTTATGCAGCGTGTAAGGGAAAAAGACATAGTTTACAAGAAGCTTTAGCATGCCATCCATTTTCCTACATTTGTGCGTTTCATCCTTTTTTGACTGGTTCCTCCCAGTCTGTTTGGCAGCCATCCTCTGGAATTAAAATCACTGTTGCTTCGTCTGGCAATGGTGATGTTGGATTATCTCTTACATTTATGGGTCTGGACTTGACATGGGCGTGAATGGCAACTTGCTTGTAAAACCTTTTCTCGTCGGAATGGTAAACCATTTGAAGCAAGCTCTTGTATTTTTCAACTGGAAAAGCGCCAACTTTCCCCTTTATTTCCTCATCAACAGCCTTAATAGCGTCTATTGTTGAGGCCCCGTTTTCTAGGGTTAGCTGGAATCCTTGAGGGAAAAACTTGCTTATCTCCCTTTGGCGGATAACTACTGTAACCTTTTTCATCATAATTGTTAACGGTGGGATTTAACTTAACCATTTTGCAAGGCTACATGCGTATGCCCAGCACAACCCTGTGTCTCCGTCTTAACGCATGGGTTTAAACATGGAAAAGGAGGGGGATAAGCATCGTTTAGCGTTTTAGGACTTCTAAACGCTTATTGACCTTCTCTAGTCTTTTGGCGAGGGCTTCCTTGTATTCTTCCAGCATTTTTATTTCTTCTTCAACGTCCATGATTGGCCATGGAAAGCCCGCGTGGTGCATATGCTTGTGCTCGTGGTGATGGTGGTGCCCTTCCATTATACAGCAGCAACAACATCTACACATTTGGCTTTTCACCTCCTTTCCCGTGTTTTTCAAAATTTTCATGATAGAATTTTACAAGGTCTTCGAAGAGCGTTTTCCGTTTAACGATTGAGGCTAGCCCCATTTTTAGGGCTTCGACGCCTTTGCTGGTTAACCTATAAACTCGCCTGTCCGGGCCGCTATCCACTTTCTCCCACATGGATTCCAATAGGCTGCGTTCTTCCATACGTCTTAAAAGCGTATACATGGAGCCTGACTCAAGCCTGTGGCATCCACAGCTTCGCTCTTCAATTTCTCCTAGTAGCTGGTAGCCGTGCATTGGCTTTTCATAAAGCACACGCATAATTAGGAATTGCATCCATCCTCTTTCTGGGTATTCATGCCAGCATCCGCAGTGATGATGCCTTGATCTGAACATAATTTCTAAATATATAACATTGTTACATATATAAGCGCTATGTCTTGAAAACAATAAATTTAAATTCTTGAATATGATAATTAACGCTGAGGAAATCTACATGGAAGAAGCACAAGAGAATAAGGCTGAATGCGCCCACGAGTGGAAGGCTGAAGGAATAACAGAAAACAAGTCTCACGTTAGGCTTGTCTGTGTTAAATGCGGCGCTAGGAAAGAGATTGAACTCTTCCCATAAAAGGGCTGGCAACACCATTTAAATGTGAATATGAAACTATTAGATGAAGGGCGGTTATGCAGCCAAAAGAGAACTCTGGCGAAGGTGTGGTCAAAATTAGGAGTTGGGCTGAGTTTAAGCGTTTAGCCGAAAGCCTAAACACGAAAGCCGTAGTCTACAACATCGAACAGAACGGCCTATCGCCGAATAGAGAGCTAACCAATTTGAGGCTCATACTGCCAGCTGGACCAGCCTACTATGTTTTGATAGACTCACCAAGAGGCGAGGAAAAGCTTAAGGAGACAGGCATACCACTGCGGAAAGACGCCAAAGGAAACCGTTATTTGGAGGAGGAAGACGTCGTAAAATTCTTGAAGGAGCAGTTTAAACGCGAAGACCTAATTATATGCTCATACTGGACCATTTAGGTGCTTTACCCCTATCTAATTCTTGTAGAATTCGCGTTAATTCTGGTTTTGTAGTCTTGTAGAAGACCCATTTGCCCTCTTTTCTCCCCTTTACAAGCCCGGCATTTTCCAGTATTCCAAGGTGATGCGAAGCCGTTGGCTGTGTCAATCCAAGGGCAATCATAATTTCGCAGACACACATTTCCCTCACTTCTAAAAGTTTTAGAATTCTTAGCCTATGCACGTCTGCCAAAGCCTTAAAAACCTTGCATTGCCTTTCGGCTTCGTCTATGCTTGCGACAGTATCGGCAAGCTTCTTTAATTCTTTCTCATATTTTGATGGGTCCTCGCGGGGACAAAGTCCAGAAACGACTAGCCGCAT
>JAVZNT010000026.1:0-5931 GCA_038882655.1 Bathyarchaeia archaeon
AACGGCTGAGCATTTACTGATTTGAAGGCGTCGCGGCGGCTTGTGTGGCACTTGCGGACTTTGGTGCCGCGGTGAAGAACTATGGCTGTGTCAGAAATTGTTTCGTGCATGGCTACGGCTACTTCCGCGAAAGGCGCCCTGGCAGCGGCTAAAACCGCACCCGTCAAATTTGTGGCTGCGTCTGAGCTGGGGCGGTCGGCTGAACGCTGAGAGCCAACAAAGATTACTGGGACTGGGAGATTTTGCAATGCAAAGCTTAGGGCTGCAGCCGAATAACCCATAGTATCCGTGCCATGGGCTATGACAACACCGTCCACGCCACCCGCAATCTTTTCCGCCACCGCCTTCGCCATCTCCGCCCAGTGGGATGGCGTAATATTTTCGCTATAAAGGCTGAAGAGTATCTGCGCGTCTATGCGGGCTATGTCGGCTAATTCTGGCACGACGCTGTATAGGTCGCTGGCAGACAAAGCGGGACGAACAGCACCCGTACGATAATCAACACGACTAGCAATAGTGCCGCCAGTGCTAATAATAGAGACCTTTGGCAGGGCTGGATTCTGCTCAGGCAAGGGCGGAGCAACAAAAGCTGGTTTTTCGCCTTTTCCAACCTTTTCAACTTTGGCGTCTGGTGTTAGGCGAACACCAATATTGTAGCCGCTCCGCAACTTAATCACAATATGCCGGTCATCGCCATACTCAGAACGAGGAATAAGAATACCCTCAAAAATTTGATCACCTTTCGTGATGCGAAGTAGATCACCTATTTCAGCTCCGGTTTTTTTAAGTGCTTCAAAAGCTAAGCCTCTGTAACCTAAAAGTTCATTTTTTATATTCATCTTAACATTCTCCAACGTCGGAGCAATTACAGCCCCAGCTTACTGTATTGATATTTTCCAACAGCATATAAGATTGTTTTGTGCTCAAAAATTATTGTCGCAAGGAAAACTACTTTCTTCACAGAGAGGCAGCTAGATTTGAACACGATGCAGCTTTAACTACTGTCTGTGAATCTATCTGAAATATGAATTTGTATGTAGTTAGCCCCCTTTTTCCTCGCTTCACTAAGTATTGATTCTATCAACTCGACTGACAGGACTATGGAATTCTTATCCTTTTGAGCAAAAACTTGATTTTTGGTAATTTTTAATCTCCTTATAAATAAAATTAGGGAGCCAAACAACGTCAGTGGGAAAAACATTAGAAGATCAAGCATCATTATTGGGGGACTCGCCACAAGCAACATTGGAATTGGCGCTTTAGGATAAAAGTTTAACGAGTTTAATAGAATTATGGAAAGCAGTAAAGTTAAAACTCCGTATGCTGTGAAGAAAAGATTAAGAATGTTTATTTTGATCCATAATGTTATTTTGCCAACGGTTGATAGCGACTTTAACATTTCTACGATTCGTCTCGTGCTTTCTTCTATTTCTTCCGCGCCAAATATTTTCGTCTGATAATACAGCTGAATGTTATTGGCCGCGGCTATTAGATGAAATAGACCAAAAAATAGCCACGCAACTGGAATACCTATCTGCGGATAGAGACAAAGGGTATCTATAAATCCCACGAAGGCGGCAAAGGGTACCCATGTTATTATCATCGTTTTGTTGAAACCTATCTTTTTAACAAGAGGTACTACAAGAATGTTAATCTCATGCATTTCGGGGTCAAGTCTGGTGAAACAAAGTTTTGTTGACAATATATCAAAAGCTCTCAAAATACTATAGAGAATGACTGAATAAATAAATACGTCAGGTCGGAACATTTTCATCGTCTCTATATACTTCATTTGTTAATATAAATCCTTACTATCAGAATGGCGATAATAAAAATAGCCAGTGTGATAGTAAAGTATAAATACGCTATTAAGGATACGGTTATTTCGGTGATTTAAATGCTATGTTGTTTGTCGCTTGTTCTTCTTGGTGAAGCGAAGATTTATAAGCATCCGAAAGCCGATACCTTGTACATCACGATACCTTCCAAGGTTGCCCAAGACTCCACCTTTATTTTCAAAAAGGGAGATACCGTAAGAATCAGATATGATCCGGAAAAGAAGGTAATTATTATAGAACCACTAAGCAAGAAAGTTAAGCGAAGAGAATAGTACTTCCCTCATATAAAATTTGAGTATTTATCTTAAAACTTTTGACATGTAGGGTCGGTCGTACGTGTATCCAAACCTTTTATAATACTGTTTTGTGCCTAGGGCGCTTATGACTAGGATTTTTTTAAAGCCGTATTCTTGGCGGGTTATGCGTTCCGCCTCAGCCAGCAGTATGCTTCCATAGCCCTTGTGTTGCCACGCTTTTGGTATACGCCTTCCAACAGGCACAACTGGTCCATAAACGTGGAGTTCGCGGATTATGCTGCATGGCTCCGCCCTAATTTCTGGTCTGTGCGCCTTCTCTGATGGAATTCTAAGCCTTAAATAGCCTATTAAAACGTCGTTTTCCTTGTCTTCTGCTGATATGAAGATTTCTTCGCCTTCGGAAGCCTCATAACGGGTTGCCAAGATTTCCACTTTTTCCGGGTTCGGTTTTACGCCGTCCGCCAAAAGGCGGTGTCCAACCTCTCGGCATCTTATGCACCGGCATCGTAAGCCTTGTTCTTTTAGTTTTTGTTGGACAAGCTGGCGGAGGTTGCTCATTTTAACGCCAGCCACTATTAATGGTGCTGGTATGTCGCGTTGAACCCGCATTATGCGAACCCAAGGCGGAATCATCTTCTTAACTTCGACTATTAGGTTGGCTGCCTCCTCAGTTGTGTAGGGCTTATACTCGCCCCTCACATACCATTCATAGGCTTTTGTACCCTTCAAAACTAGGCATGGGTAAATCTTAATCATGTCAGGCTTATAGGCTGGATTGGAGAAGATTTCACGGAAAACAGCCAAATCCTTCTCCATGTTTGAGCCGGGCAAGCCTGGCATCATGTGATAAACAATCTTTAACCCAGCATCCTTCAATATGCGCGTAGCCTCAACCACATCTTGAACCGAATGTTTTCTGCCAACAAGGCGGTAAATCTCATCATCGGGGTTTTGGACGCCCAGCTCAACGCGTGTGACGCCCATGTCCAGCATCTTATCCACATGCCTCTCCTTAGCCCAGTCTGGACGAGTCTCCACCGTTATGCCCACATTCCTTATGCGGCTTGTCTCCGCCAACCGCTTAGCCTCATCTAGGCTCTGCGCATCCACACCACTGATAGCATCCAAACAACACTTAACAAACCACGTCTGATAATCGTCTGGAGTGGCTGGAAAAGTCCCACCCATAATTATAAGCTCAACCTTGTCCACCGCATGCCCAATAGCCCCCAACTGTTCAATGCGACTCCTAACCTGCAAATAAGGGTCAAAGGCGTTCTGCAAACCCCGCATTGCGGCAGGCTCAAAACCAGTATAGCTTTGAGGCACACCGAAGGGCGGACCGCCAGGACAGTAAGCACAAGGCTCATGTTGGGGACATGGATAAGGCTGAGTCATAACAGCCACAACAGTAACACCAGAAACTGTCCGAGTCGCCTTACGTCGTAAAACAGGCAGAAGCTTACGCCTCTCCTCTTTTTCTCGCAGAAAAGCAATTATTTCGGGATTTGATGGAATCTTGCCAAGACGGTATTTGGCTGCAACCCTAACCTTAACACGGTTAACATCATCAGGGCTGGGCGAAGGAATCCGCATCAAGCTTTCAACTATTTCCCGTAGGGCGCTCTCGTTTCCCCTGCTCACTTCAACTGCAACCATTTAAAATGAGTGAAAAGAGGCAAATAAACCAAACTAAACGCTTAAGCCACTAGCAACGAGAATAAACGATTTTACCATCAACAATGGTCATTTCAACCCTAATGTTCCTAATTTCGTCAGGTGCCACCTTAAACGGGTCGTCTGAAAGCATAGTTAAATCTGCAAACTTCCCAACTTCAATAGTTCCCATTCTCGCCTCATCAAAAGAGGCGTAGGCAGCATTCAAAGTGTAAGTTTTAAGAGCTTCCTCCACGGTTAAGTTTTCCTCGCCGAAGCGTTTTCTGGCGACGGCAGCCCAAACCCCAAGAAGCGGGTTTATAGGCTCAACTGGGCAGTCAGAACCGGAAGCTACCACTACACCCGTCTTCAAAAGCGTTTTGAATGGGTAAACCCATCTGGCTCTTTCAGAGCCAACACGGTCAACGACCCAAAAATCAGAAACAATGAAGTGAGGCTGAACAGAGGCGATTAAACCAAGCCTCTTCATTCGCCTAATAAGCCCTGGACTAAGCACTGAGCAATGCTCAATTCTGTGTCTATGGTCTCTTCGCGGAAACTTCTTCAAAGCTTTAGAAAACGCTTCTAGAACGGATTCTATGGCTCTGTCGCCTATGGCGTGGACAGCCAACTGCCAACCAGCCCTATGAGCTTTTAAAACAAGCTTGTTAAGTCTGCGCTGCGAATAAATCAGCATGCCGCTTGTTTCCGGCTTGTCAGCGTAAGGCTGTTTTAAGGCGGCTGTCCACGCCCCAAGAGAACCATCAGCCAAAATCTTAACAAAACCGAGACGAACCATGTCATTCCCAAGACCACTAACCAAACCAAGCCCCAAAAACCCATCTAAAAGCTTCACAGGAATTCCTAAATAAACCCGTAGTGGTAGTTTTTCCTCACTGTAAAGTTTCTGAATAATGCGAATCTCATCAGCTGAATCAACAATCCAGTGAACACCAGTTAAGCCATTCTCAACAGCCTTCCTGCAAGCCTGCACACAAGCCTCTTCAAGCTCAGCCACACTGGGCTTCGGCACAACCCTACAAACAAGGTTTAGGGCGTTCTCCCTCAAAATCCCATTTGGCTCACCACTAACAGCATCCACATCCACTGCTCCTCCATTAACAACCGTTTCCTTTCCTATGCCAGCCAACTCCAAAGCCTTACTGTTCGCCACACCAATGTGCCCACAAACCCTGATTAGGAAAACGGGCTTATCCCCAACAGCCTCATCCAAATCCCAACGCGTCGGAAGACTTCTCTCGCTGAAACGTTCATGGTCCCACCTTCCGCCGAGAATCCAGCTTTTTTCCGGATGCTTCTCCGCATATTCACGGATTTTCCGTTTCATCTCTTCTATGGAGCCAACATTCCGCAAATCCAACGTCTGCAAGTGCTGCCCAAAACCCGTCATATGCACGTGACAATCAACAAAGCCAGGAACAACTGTCTTTCCCTCTAAGTCCAAAACCTTTGTTTCACTGCCAACATATTTCCGAATTTCCGCGTTGAAACCAACAGCCACTATCCTGCCATCACGGATGGCTAAGGCTTCAGCTCTAGGCTTTTCAGCATCCAAAGTAACAATATTAGCGTTCAAAATGGCAATGTCTGCGCATTGCATAACCTAAAACTAAAGCCTAAAATCGAATAAAAGGTTTAACCACTAAACCCAGTTTTGTCCAGGCTTCCGCTGAAGCATAACCCGCTTCTCATAGTTACGCCTATTCCTAAACCTAGGCGCAGCCCTCTTCTTATCCAAAGGCTGAACCTTAGGCGTCTGAGAACGCACCTTACCAGCCTTCGAAAGCGAACCATGCGTAGGCATTTAAGCAAACCTCCCGAAACCATTAATTGAAACGCAACTCTTAAACCTTTTCATGAAAAAGCCTCTAGTAGCGAGCAGGGGTTGCCGAGCCTGGTCAAAGGCGCAGGCTTCAGGAGCCTGTCCCGTAGGGGTTCGTGGGTTCAAATCCCACCCCCTGCACTTAGTCAGAACCTAAAGGCTATGCGGCGGCTTTTAGCTTGTAGACCCATAGGTTGTCCACGTCAACAATCGCGTATGCTGTTCCCGCATAGCTCGTGGATTCCCTGCAGTCCACTTCTATGACTATGTAGACGGATTCTAAAGTCCTGTTTTGGCTATGTTGCCCCACGCGTTTTCATGCCATCTTGTCAGGTTA
>JAVZNT010000027.1:0-5236 GCA_038882655.1 Bathyarchaeia archaeon
TTTCCAACATTCCGAAACCTTCCATGATGCTTCAATTTTGAACAAGGGCATTTATTATAGTTTCTGCGGAAGCCTGTAAGACTATCGTAAGAAGCATAGAAAATCTTTTAAATAATGCCAAAAAACTGGTTATTTTAGACTTTTTCCAGCTATTTTTCATTTATTAAATCCAATAAAAATGATGTAATAGTGATAATTTTTGAGTTTCGATTTTTGAAAAGGGTAAAGATTTATTGAAATTTGCTTATCTTTAATATTGAAAAATCAAGAAATAAAAGAAAGCTGTTAAAAACATGTTAGCCAATTAATTCGACCGCTGTTCCGAGGGCTTGTCCAGGTAAGCCTTTTCTGAATCTTGCCCTAACTAAACCTTTTTTCCCGTGCAAAGCTACAATTTTGCCTACAATCTTGTTATTTTTGCTCGTTTTCCAAGTCACTTTTTGCCCAAGAAGTCTGCTGGCTTCTGAAACCGTTTTTATGTGGGCGAACTGGATTATGCATTCTTTCGACCTCTGGGCTTTTGGTCCAACTCTATAGTTGACGATGATCCCTTTGATGGGGCTTGTCAAGGTTTTACTCCCTCCTTCAGAGTGTTTTGGAAAATTGCGTTAAAATCTTAAATTTGTTTTGCTTCCTAGCTTTGCGGATTGAAGTTTCCCCTATCTCGTTTTAGTATGCGCACTTTTTCCTGGATTTTGTTTGTTTCCCAGTCCGCCCACTTTATCTCTTTAAAAATCCATTTTTTGCCTAGGTGAGCCGCAACAACAGCATGTTTGTACTCCTTGTCTAGCGGTATGAGTTCGTCGAGGAATCTGAAGAGTTTCTCTATTTGTTGTTTTGGAAAATACGCATAATAACCGGCATTTTTAACTTCAAAAGCGTAGACATGTAAGCCTTTTCTGGCTACAACGTCTGGAAGGGGACTCAGGCTCGGGTTGCTGACTGGTATGCGAACAGCGTTATATCCGCTTTTCTGCAAAAGCTTGACGAGAACGTTCTCGCTGTAGAAGCCTCTTTTGCGCCATCGCCGGATAGCTTCTTTATCGACTTCCCTAACCATCAGCAACTTCACTTCAAACAAAATATGATGAGAAATAGAGTTAAAGCTGTTTCCCAAAAGATCTAGACTAGAATTTCGGCTTTCTGCGAGTTTGAACTTGAACCTTGATTGTTGGTTTCTCAACCAAGCATTCTTTCAAATAGTCGTCTAGGGTGGCGGCTGGCACCACCTCAATCTTGTAGTCCCTAACGTCTATGGAGTGGTCAAAGTTCTTCTTTGGAATTACAACCTTTTTGAAGCCCCAAGCCTCTGCAGCCTTAATCTTCTCGTAGATGCCTCCAACAGCCGTAACTTGGATCGTGTCTCCTACGCCTAGGTTTATTTCGCCCGTCACCGCCACATCCTGCCTTATAGGCTTGCCCTCAATAAGTGAGCATAGCAGTATAGCCATTGTCACACCTGCTGATGGTCCGTCAACACCATAGGATTGGGCGAAATCTATATGCGTTAAATAATCTTGAGCTATATCTATGCCATACTTTTGAAGGATGACGCTTCTAACTTTAGCTATGCTGTCAGCTATGAAGCTCTGCCCCTTGGCTACGCCGGTCACTTTGTAGTAGCCCCTGATTGGATAGTTTCTTGGAAGTTCGCTACGTTTAACCATAGTTGCTCTTACACATAAAACGCTGCCAGTCATTTCTCCACTGTATGGATCTCTTACAACCGCCAAGCCGTAAATTTGTCCCAGCTTAACCCCTGTGGGTTTTATTTCCAGAAGTTTCCCCCTCTCGTTCATCTCGTGTTCAAGTATTTGCCTCTGGATGGTTTTGCAGTGGTTTTCTATGGCTTCGCGGACGTGGCGTCTTTCAACGAATTTGCATCCTTCATTTATTGCAAGGGTCGCCGCAGTCTTAATTATGGAAATTAACGGTCTGAAACGAGTTGTCAATGCGTCTCTCTTGTTGCTACGCCTTCGTCCTTCCTCAACTATCTCTTCGCATGCCTCCCTGCTGAAGGGGATTAAGTTGAAACGCTTTACTTCTTGGGCTATGAACTGCACATATTTCCGTCTATTCTCAACAGTGTTTGGCATGTCATTATTCATTCTAACAACTTTGCCATAGCCATAAATCCTATCCATCAAAGCTGGGTGAATCTGGTTTATGCTGTCAAAGTTTCCGGCGCCCACAAGGAAGGTTAAGGCTGGAACAGGTTCTGTTGAGACAGCCATGGCTGCGGTGTCTCCGCCATGCCAGCGCCCTCTGAGGGTTATGGGCAGCTGCCCATCCTCAAGAACTGTTAATAGGGTTATTGCCTCTTCTTGGTCCAGGTTCTTAATCTCATCAATGTATAGTATGCCTAGTGAAGCTCTGTGGGCATCTCCGGCTGTAACCCTCTGATGCTCCGGAGTACCCAAACCACCAGTCTGGTAAGGGTCCCAAGCTATTGAACCGAAAAGCTGGGCGCTCCTGTGACCAGTGGCATCTACAAAGGGCGCATGTCCCGAACTGTTGTCAACTATGAGTTTTGGTATGTCGCTTTGTTGGGCTCCGCCTATACCTTTTAGGGTTCCTAAGCCTCCAATCCTTGAAAACCACCATATGAAAACGCCGAAGAATATGAGACTTCCACCAGGAATAAACGTCAGAGGGACAATCCCAACAATCCTTCCTATGAAGTAGTCCATAAAATTGTGGTTGTAATATTCTTGTAATGGCTCGCCCAAATACATGGAGTTCTCATTCCACATCTGCCAAGCTTGGTATATAAAGTAAAAGCCTAAACCCATCAAAAGCAAGCCCATAACTATAAGAAATATTTGCAGAGCCTTCAAGCCAACCTTTGTGACAAACTTTCTCTTAAGCTCCTTCAACTGCTCCCTTTGAAGTATTTTCTTTCCTTCCCCAGCTGGGTGTATAGAAATTTTCGGTTGGCTTGGCAATACAGAGTTTTTCCAGCATAAAACGTCAAAAAGTTTTATGCCCTTCTCCTTGTAAATTTGGGTTAACTTTTCGGCTAAAGCCCTACCAATAAGCGAC
Source organism: Bathyarchaeia archaeon (assembly GCA_038882655.1). GTDB lineage: Archaea > Thermoproteota > Bathyarchaeia > Bathyarchaeales > Bathycorpusculaceae > JAGTQI01. Next base: position 3,043 of record JAVZNT010000027.1, read on the forward strand.
TTGCCAGTTCCGGGATCGCCTAAGAGCAGTAGATATGGTCCTGGGCTTATGGCGGTCTTTGCCGATGGTTTTGGCTTGTCTGGGCTGCTCCAATTCTCATACCATTTTGTCTTCTCCAACCATTTCAGTTTGTGAACCCACTCGTCTAGGCAGAGGAAACACTCGCTTAAGGCTTGGTCTTGCCCAATAACCCAGTTAATCAAGTTATCGTCAACAGGGAAGCCTTCAGTGTTCTCAAAGTTTCCCCAATCCCACTTAACCCTAACTTTTCTGCCGTTGACTGTTCTCTCAAGTATTTCGGCATCATTCCCAAAATAGTCCATGGACAACCATTACACCCCTTAGGCTCGCCGGCCCCTTTCCTCAACCTCAACAAAAATCATCTCCGCCGAATAATTATAGGGTTATTTCAAAAACGGCAATATGAAAAAACCGATAACATTGACAATTACAACTGCCAAAAATTCGACGAGCGAAAAACTCCTTTCAAAATAAAAGGCAGAAAACAGCCTCTTTTGGCACTAGGAAGCAAAATGGTGAGTCGAAGATCAATGAATGAGCTGACGCACATGGATGTCTCTGTTTTAAAGAGTAAAAGTACAAAATGAAAAGCCATTTTTGGGCCCTAAATTGCAAAAGAAGCCCTCTAGCAAACTTTTAACTCTGCAGTTAAGCAAAACTCATGGACTTCACTGTTGCTTCCTAAAGAAACTGTCGAAAATCTCCATGCCAACAAAAACCCACTAAACTTCGAAAAGCTTCGAGGTTTCCAAGCACAAAGGAGATATTGACAAGTGACTTTTGAAAAAGGAGTGAATGTGAAGCCTCGTCCTGTTCGGCGCTGCTCAAATGTTTTGTTGTGGGCAAAGAGGTTTAGGCTGTTCGCTTGGTTGATGCTTTGTATACGCCAGCACCAGTTTTTCGCTGCTAATTTTTCACCAAGGTTTTTGGTTTGAGGAAGTTGTGCTGGGAAGAGGCTTTTTCTGGGCTTTTCTGCCATGGGTCTGGCAAGTTGTTTTATCTGGTGTAGGCTAAGTGCTTAATATTTTTGGACTTTATGGATTTTCATTTTACTTCTAGGTTGCAATAGTTGTATAAATATTACTATAAGATTTTACATATCACCAGAGACTTCCGAAGGCTTTGCCGGCTAAAACCTGTATACGAAAGCATCGACGAAACTCACACTTTTAGCCTCTGAAAAAGGTTATGTGCCTTCAATGTCATTTTAAGCTTATGAAAACTGGAGAAGTTATCCGGAAGTTTGTTGCCAAAGACGGACGCGAAGTAATCCTTAGAACCCTTAAGTGGGAGGACCTTGACGACTTACTAGACTTTATCAACTCGCTTGTTGAGGAAGGCGCAAACATCCTTAGAACAGAGAAGGTTTCAAGGGAGGAAGAGATTGAATGGCTTTCAACCGTCTTCAAGCGTCTTGAAAAAGGCGAGATTTTCTGTGTGGCCGCCGAGGTTGAGGGACATCTTGTTGCTAATTCAGAGATCATAAGGGGAACGGGGCATTCAAGACACTTGGGCTTTATTGGCATAGCTGTAAAGAGAGGCTTTAGAAGCATCGGTATAGGAACTGAAATAATGAAAACATTGGAGGAATATGCAAAGAAAATGGACTTGAAGGCTTTGGCGCTGTCAGTTTTTGCAAACAACCAGCATGCCATAAACCTCTACAAGAAAATGGGGTTCGTTGAGACCGGGCGGATTCCGAAAAGGTTTTTCAAAGACGGCGCCTACATAGATGAAATTATAATGACAAAAGTGCTTGAATAAGCTGGTGAAAATCTTGGCAGGCTTTAAGGTTTACAACACCACTTACACATTTTCTACAAAAGGCGAAATAGAATTTATAGACTTAACCGACAAGGTTCAAGAGGCGGTTTCCCGTTCCGGCGTAAAAAACGGCATAGTACATGTTTTCGCTCCTCATGCAACTGGAATCCTAATCCTAACTGAAAGCGAGTATGGCCTACTAAATGACATTAGGGCTTTGCTTGAAAAGTTGGTTCCAAAAGGCGCCAGTTATATGCATCCTTCAAATGCCCATTCCCATTTAAGGTCTGTTTTGCTTCCTCCAGACAAGACACTGCCTGTTGTTGATGGCAGGGTGGAGTTTGGAACATGGCAGTCTCTCGTGTTTGTGGAGACAGACGTGCACCCGCGAAGGAGAACTATAATAATT